>CACXDS010000105.1 GCA_902766425.1 uncultured Lachnospiraceae bacterium | reverse complement strand
TTCTCCAGCGCAGCAACCTCGGTATTTGCATCATTTTGCGCCATAGCTTCTTCTTGATTACCCAAAGGCTCATAGTCTACAAGACCGGTTGCCTCCCCTTCCGTGCTCTTTGCCGTATTCTTATCCTCTTCTCCCTCAGCCGGCAACTCGATATTCTGAAGGATCCGCTCCAATTCCGCCAATTGTTTTAAAGTCTCTTCATCTTCCTGCTCCTGAAACGGTAATTCATTTGCGGAATTATCCTCCTGTGCGGTCTGCGCCTGTTTCTCAGTCATTTCCCCGTTTTCACCGGGTATCAGCTCATTGACTGCCTGGCTCAAATCTTCTTTTAAATCCGAGAAAAAGCCCATTTTTTGCCCTCCTGTGTTTTCTCTTTTTCCATTCTTTCCAAACCTTTTTCTGTTAAATCACAGTTTTGGTTCAACCCGGTCCCGACACTTGAAGCTCACTCATCCCCTTTGACATGCTGAACAGGCTCCGTCTCCTCCGTGATGGGCAGGATTTCTGTTCCTTCCATAGCCTGGATCCTCTCGATGATCTCCGGCAATGCCTGCACCGTGCTCTCCCGACCAGCTGCATCATGGAACAGAATGACGGAGACGGGACGGCTCTCAATCCCTCTAGTGGCATTCTCCACAATGGTCTCCGCCGAAAGACTGATCTTCGCCGCATCCCCCGAAGAAATATTCCAGTCAAAGTATGTTGTGTTCTGCTCCTTCAAATAGTCAATGAAAACATGGATATCCACATCTGTCACTGTATTGGAGCTTCCACCGGGAAAACGATACAATTTACTTGTCACGCCGGTCACTTGAAAAAGATAATCCTGGATCTTTTCAAAATCTGCCGCAAATGCCTCTCTGGAGGAATAAATATTGCTATACTGATGATCATAGGAATGCATCCCCAAGGAATGCCCTTCCTCCACAATTCTCTGAAGAGCCTGTTTGGAGTCCTCGTCTTCTTTTCCCAGTACGAAAAAAGTGGCCTTCACATGATAGTTCTTTAAAATATCCAAAATTTCATTCGTGTGCACGCTTGGACCGTCGTCAAAGGTCAGATAGACCTTATGACTACTCTCCGGCTTTTGTACCGACGGCTCTGCCTCGACCGATGCAGCAGCTTCCACCCGGCCGATCTCATCGGTAACTCTGTTTGCCAGCTCCTCCAGCTCTGTCTCTTCGGACAGTAATTTGTCACGGAGCGATTCATATTCCTGTCTATGACTCGTCTGTTGTTCCTTGATCAATTCTTCCAGTTGAAGAAGCTGACTGCTCATATTTTTCTGAGCATCATTCATTCTCAGTACCAGACCGAACAATATGATACATAACACCCAGGGTACCACAATACCGATCGTCAACCCCAAAAGGATTATCTTTTTCAGTCTCTGCACGCGCTTTTTTCGATCTACAGCCTTCGGCTGCTGCGCTTCTTCCATATTACATCCCTTTTCTTGCAGAATCATTCATACTCGTAGCAAATTTTAGTATAACATATTCCTTTTTTTTGGGAAAGAGTAAAACGAAAAAAAATGAATTCTGGTATGAAAAAGAATAAAAACTGTATCATGGCTCTTCTTCATATTTCCCCCGTATATTGCGCTGAAAATATCTGTCTGGATAATCGGAATTCTTAAGTCCATACCAGATTTCCTCGGAAACTCCTTCAAAACGTCTTACCTCCCCCGTCTGTGTAAATTCCAGTTCCATGACTGCCTGCTGCGCGTCATAGCCGGCTGATGCGATCACCCTTTCCCCAAAAGTAATTCGATTCATGCTTACCTCCTCTTGATCCTCCGTATTAATGTTCGTCCGGATCCGGGGTAAACCCTTGCGCAGTCCTCCTGACTTCCTTGATAGTTTACCCCAAATCGCCCCCAAATTAACATTACATACAATCTATGCTTTTTGTGATGTGTTTTATAACATTGTTTTGACTCTTTTTTTCAATCTTTGCAGCTGCATTCTCAAATTTTGCTCTTTTATATGCTTTCGTTGTGCAATTTCTCCTACGGATATTCCATGGTAATAATGATCCAGAAAAAGCTCGACCTCTTGTTCCTTCATGATCCCTCCCAGAAGAACCTCCCATTCAGCCAGCCGATATGCCATCTCCTCCCATCCCATTGTCAATGATAAGTCATCCAGTCTCTCCGCTCTTCTTCTGGCACACACTCTCTCATATTCCTTTATCTTATATTTAGCTGTTTGAATAAGCCACCCCATTTGGTTGTTATGTATTTTAAGACATGCCCTTTTTTTCCAGGCAATAAAAAATACCTCCTGAGTGATATCCTCAGCCGCATCCGCGTAACCGCTTCTGTTCACATAGCTCTTGACGACCTCATAACCTGCCTCAACCAGTGTCTCATATTCCTCTTTTGACATCCTATATCCCTCCTGTTTCATTGATAGTCAATCGGCTATCCATTCCCACAGTCGGGATGTCGCGGGTTTAGCGCTTTTAGGTTCAAGCATGGCAAGCGCTCTCGGGCCTTATCGC
>CACXDS010000104.1 GCA_902766425.1 uncultured Lachnospiraceae bacterium | reverse complement strand
CCATAGGACGGATCGGGACATCCTTACCAAATCGGTCAACCACCACTCCCACCAAATGATTCGGAAAACTCATAGTGACCGATTCGCTCTGTCCGCCAAACATACCAAAGGTCTGTTTTGTATATTCCGAAAGATCCAAACTCTCGTATTGCTCCGATCCCTCCCTAGCCTGCTCCAGAACGCCGACTTCCCCCATTTTATCCACACGGTAATGCTTGATCTTATCTGCATCCGCTTCATAAGCCGCCAGATAATAATTCTCATTTTGCCAGATCAAGGTCCAGGGACTGACCACCCTTATCTTATCATCTCTGGGCACTAGTTTTTTCTGGAGATTCCAATCCATATATTGAAAAGCAATCTGACGATTCTCCTGGATTGCGCGATGGATCGTGTCTATATTATAATAAATCCGCTCGTTTTCCGTCTTGACACGGCCAATGACCTGCACCTGACGCTTCAGCTTTGATGCATCGTGCTTTCCGGCCATATTTTCCAGCTTAGCGATCAATTCCCGCGATTTTTTTAAGGTGATAAAACGTGAGGATTGTACAGCATCCACCAAAAGCTTTAATTCTGCCAGCTCAAAGGCCCGGGTTCCAAGATAATAGCCACCGCCCTGCCTGCTGCTGATCTGAAGGATATCATAACCAAAATCCCTAAGCTGATCCATATCGCTATAGATGCTCTTACGCTCCGCAGCAATTCCTCTTTCCGCCAGATATTCAATGACTCTCTGGGTGCTGACGGGACTATCCTCGCAGGATTCCTCCTCCAAAAGCTTGACAATATATAATAATTTTAATTTCTGCCCTGACGATCTCGCCATTATGACTCCTTCTCAGTCGTATCAGCCGCCAAATTTGCATCCTTTCTCTTGCGAAGTGTAATCCCCAAAAAGATTGCCACTCCTCCGACTGCAACAAAGATCAATAACAATAAACCATAGCTTGCCAATGCATTTAAAAATGCCATATTTCTTCACCTCTCTTACCACATAAGTATAACAATCAACCTTCCCATCGTCAAGTCCACACGCCCTCTCGCACAAACTTCTCCGCTAATTTTTCCGCTGTTTCAATAATATCCCTGTCATAGCCGATGATCTCCAAAAGCCGTATAGCATTGCGCGTGGTAGCCCTCCCCTTTAGAAGCTGATACGGAAAAGAAATATCTCCCTCCGCAATTTCTTCCGTAAAATGATAATTGCTAAATTCTTCCTCCAGCAATTCCGTAAGCTCAATATCATGGGTTGCCGCAAAGCAGAGTGTATTTTTAGTAGCCAGACTCCTCAAAATCTGTGTGGAGGCAGCGATCCGCTCCACCGTATTGGTTCCCCGGAGAACTTCGTCCACAAAACAAAGTACCGGTCTCCCCTCCTCCTTAGCCGCTGTGAGTATCCTCTGCAGCGCTTTAATCTCCACGATATAATAGCTCTCGCCTCCCTGCAGATCATCCCTTAGCGCCATGGAGGAAAAAATCCGAAAGCAAGGAGCCTGATACTGCTTTGCAGTACAGGTATGAATGGTCTGTGCAAAAATAGAATTAATGGCAACCGTCTTAAGAAAAGTGGATTTCCCCGAAGCGTTGGAGCCGGTGATCAACACTCCCTTCGATGCACTGATGGAATTTAAAACAGGCTCTGTCAGCATAGGATGATATCCGGCCTCCAGAACCAGTTGTGCCTTTGGATCCTCCAAAAGGAAAGGAACCGCATACCCTTCCCTGTCCTGCAGGCTTTTACGATATGCCCCGATGGCTATACTTGTCTCCAAATAACCCAGTGCACTGCATAAACGATCTACCTCTGCTGCATGGGATCTTACGAAACTCAGCATACGATTAAAGCTGATCAGATCAATATGGAAGGCCATCTTGATATAATCCATCAGCATTCCGGCCGGATCACCTCCCAGGGAGCCATTTCCTGCCAAAACCCAAAATGACCCTTTTTTCAGAGGGCTCAGAGCTTTTTGAGCCTCTGAAATCTCCAAAAACACCCTTTGAACTGCCTTATTCTTTTGCACATCCTCTTGCTTTTCTACCTTCTCCAGCTTTTCAGCACACTCCACCAGCCTTAGGATATATACAAAGCTGATAATATATGGCTCAATCTCGCCCTTCTCCCGAAAATAGATCAGGTTGTTGACAATCAAAATGACAAGCATTCCGATCAGTCCAAGCGAAAAGGAAAAAGGCATCAAAACAAGAAAAAGAAAAAATAAAGCGTTTCGCAAATATGCATTTCGATTTGACCTTTCTCCCAGATAATCCAAATGATCCAGATAATCATAGAGAGAATACTTTCCCATATAGCCGAGCTTTGCCATATCCTTTTGAACGGAAACGCGCAAATCCTCCTGTTTCGAAAAGAATCCGATCAGACTCTCCAGTCCTTCCAGCTGCTCCATCGTATGCCCTGGACTTCGAAGCGTATAATAGAAATACTCCTCTCCGATGGCGGAGTAGGTATGATTCATTCCCCTGAAAATCTCATCCATCCCCAGATCATTCCATGTGATATCATCGATCTGATCCTTCTCAGGATGCTTTCGAAAATATCGATCCATACGGAGGAAGCGCTCAGGACTGATCTCCCTTTTCGGCAGCTTACCATAATCCCTTCGAAGGCTCTTTTCAAATTCAGCAGCTTTTTTACGATCCAAATAAATGCCCCTCCCAATCACAGCAAGGACAAATATCAAGCATGCAAATCCAAAATAAAGGTATTCCATTCATGCAACCTCTCAATGAAAACTGTTATACTACAAATATTTTATCTGACAAGCTTCTCAGGCCCAAACCCATGCGGAAACAATTCTCCAAGGGAAAAAATCTGATACTCTTCCGTATTTTTTGCCACGATGATCCGAAAATCCTCGTTGCAGAATTCTCTCATCACCTGTCTGCACATTCCGCAGGGATAGGCATAATCCTCTTCTCCTCCGACGATAGCAATGGCAGTAAAGCTTCTTTCCCCCTCCTGTACTGCCCGAAAAAACGCAACTCTCTCCGCACAGATCGTCGCCCCATAGGAAGCATTTTCAATATTACATCCGGGATAGACTCTATCCTGTGTGGACAAGAGCGCTGCCCCGACATGATAATGGGAATAGGGTGCATACGCCTTTTTCCTTGCCCCCATGGCCTGAAGGATCAATTGACCGATCTGTTCCTTCTTCAGTTCTTTCTCCATGCATCCTGCCTCCTTCACTTCGATCTTTCCCGGTACATGGCACAAATACTCTCTTTAACCAATCTGGAGAAGCTTTCGGCCGCCTTCCTGCCCGCCTCCTGAACCTCCAGATGATCAAGCGGCCTTCCGGACATTCCGGCAGCCAGATTACTGATACAGGAAATCCCACAGATCCGAAAGCCCGCATGCCTACCCGCAATCGCTTCCACCGCAGTGCTCATTCCCACTGCATCCGTTCCCAAAAGCCGAAGCATTCTGATCTCTGCAGGAGTCTCATAGGAAGGCCCGGTCAGTTGTGTATATACGCCCTCCTGCAAGGGAATCTCACATCTTACTGCTGCTTCCCTGATCACCCTTTGCAACTTCAGATCATAAATCTCACTCATATCCGGAAATCTGGTGCCTAATTCCTCCGGATTGGGTCCGATCAGCGGATTAGGTACAAAAACTGAGATCTGATCCTTGATCAACATGAGATCTCCGGGTGCAAAGCCTTCATTGACGCCACCCGCAGCGTTTGTCAAAAATAAAAGTTCGGCTCCCAGCTTTCGCATCAAACGAATGGGCAGTACCACATCCTCGATGGGATAACCCTCATAGTAATGAACTCTCCCCTTCATACAGACAACGGGAACATCTTCCAGATATCCGAAGATAAAGCGCCCGGAATGTCCCGGCACCGTAGATACCGGGAATCCTTCGATCTTATCATAGGGAATCTCCATTGCGACCTTCATATTGGCTGCAAATTCACCTAAACCCGATCCAAGAACCAGTCCCACACAGGGAACAAAATCCGTCATTTCTCTTACCTGCAAATATACTTTTTCCAGCTTATTAGAAATATCTCCCATACGCTTACCCCCTTTTTATCACTAGTAAAACATATCTTTAGTATATCTGACTATCTGTGGAAAAGCAATTCCTTTCCCTAAAAACAGGATTAATGCAAAAAACAGGACGGAAGCTCTTATCCTCCCGCCCTGTTGCTATGCTGTTCAAGCTTCCGTCTTCTCTGATAGCTAGATAATGATACAAACCATTCCGCCATTGGAGTCATTCACGATCTTTTGCATGGAATCCTGTAGCTTTTCCTGGCTTTCCGGACCGATTCCGTCTATTTTGGACTGAATGCCATCCCCCACCATTTGCTCCACGGACTTTCCGAAGATATTCGTATCCCACATGCCATCACCGTGATCAGATTTTGTGATAAAATCGATCAGATCCTCCGCCTGCTCCTTTGTTCCTACAATGGGAGAAATTTCTGTCTCCACATTGGCTCGGATCATATGAATGGAGGGACTGACAGCCTTGATCTTCACCCCATATTTATTGCCCTGGTGAATGATCTCCGGCTGCTCCAGGGTGATCTCCGATTTCTCCGGAATGACCACGCCATATCCATTTTCTCTGACACTATCCAGGGCGTTAAGCACCTTTTCATACTCTTTTTTCATACTGCTATAATTCCTTAAGAGAGTCATCAGTTGAAAAGAATCTCCCACCTCTTCCCCGACCATCTCAGTCAGAACATCATAATAGTACCCCTCCTGAGGCTCAATATCAAACTGGATCACGCCATCGGAAAGACCGATCCGATCCGTCCTAAATCTCTTTACATAAGCACTCTCTGTCTGAAATGCTTCCTTTGAGATATCACGAAGCCTGTTACAATGCTCCATGATCTCCCTTGCTCTGGAAATGAGCTCCGTCCTGAGCGGATCCTCCATGGGAAGCATCTCAACCCACTTCGGAAAATAAAACTCCATAGAGGAAATAGGAAACTCATAGAGAATCTGCTCCAGGATCCGAAGGATATCCTCTCTTCGAAGCTGTTCGCAATTGACAGTCAGGGCAGTCACCTGATAATCCTTTGCTATTTGCGCAGCCAGATTTTTAGCCTCTTCGGAGTAGGGTCTTTTGCTATTAACCAACACAAGAAAAGGTTTCCCCGTCTCTTTCAATGCCTGAATCGTTTTCTGTTCTGCCTCCAAATAGGCTGACCTGGGAAGCTCTCCTATGGAACCATCCGTTGTGATCACAAGACCAATGGTGGAATGGTCATTCATCACCTTATCCGTACCGATCTGCGCCGCATCCGTAAAGGGGATGGGATCATCAAACCAAGGGGTTTTCACCATTCTCTCCTGTTCCCCCTCCATGTGCCCGGCAGCTCCCTCCACCATATAACCGACACAATCGATGAGTCGAACCTTCGCTTTTACATCCCCGTCAAAGGTGATCTCTGCCGCTTCATTCGGTACAAACTTAGGCTCCGTGGTGGTAATGGTTTTCCCTCCTGCACTCTGGGGCAATTCATCCACTGCCCTTGCCTTTGCAGCCTGATCCTCCATAAGCGGCAAAACCAACTCATCCATAAACCGGCTGATGAAAGTGGATTTTCCGGTACGGACTGGGCCCAGCACACCAATATAGATTTCTCCTTTGCATCTCTCTTCAATATCCCGGTATAGATCATATGTATGCGCTAAGCCGCCCATAGAGAGTCCTCCTGATACAGATCCTTCGCTGTTACAATGTTATCTATATGTATCAGGAAGACTCCTTATGACATTAAAATGTGATTCTCTTAAAATTCTTCTTTCCCCTTTTGACCACGATTCCGTCCCCGGCAAAGGTTTCAGGCTCATAGGCAGTCTTAACATCCGTAACCTTTTCATTATCAAACATTACGCCGCCCTGTTCCACAGCACGTCTCGCTTCACTTCTGGAAGCACACAGACCGGAGCTTGCCAGCACCCCGAGGATATCGATCTTACCGTTTAAGAAATCGGATTCCTTCAGCTGATAGCAGGGCATATTGGAATCATCCCCGCCGCCCGCAAAAAGCGCTTTTGCACTGTCCTGCGCCTTCTTTGCCTCCTCTTCTCCGTGCACAAGCTTTGTAAGTTCGAAGGCAAGGATCTCCTTGGCAGTATTCAGCTGACTTCCCTCCCAGTGATCCATCTCGTCGATCTGCTCCAGAGGAAGGAAGGTAAGCATGCGCAGGCACTTTAATACATCTGCATCGCCCACATTTCTCCAGTACTGGTAAAACTCAAAGGGAGAGGTCTTGTTGGGATCCAGCCATACAGCGCCCTTCTGGGTTTTGCCCATCTTCTTTCCCTCTGAATTAAGCAGCAAGGTGATGGTCATAGCATAGGCATCCTTGCCCAGCTTTCTGCGGATCAACTCGGTTCCGCCAAGCATATTACTCCACTGATCATCGCCGCCAAACTGCATATTGCAGCCATAGCGCTTAAAGAGCTCCAGGAAATCATAGCTCTGCATGATCATGTAATTAAACTCCAAAAAGCTCAACCCCTTCTCCATTCGCTGCTTGTAGCACTCAGCCGTAAGCATTCGATTCACGGAGAAATGAGCCCCAACCTCTCTTAAGAATTCGATGTAATTCAGGTCTCTGAGCCAATCCGCATTATTTACCATCATGGCCTTGCCCTCACCGAATTCGATGAAACGGCTCATCTGTTTCTTAAAGCATTCACAATTGTGATCGATCTGTTCCACCGTCATCATGGAACGCATATCCGTTCTTCCGGAAGGGTCTCCGATCATTCCGGTACCGCCGCCAATCAGAGCGATGGGACGGTTCCCCGCCATCTGTAATCTCTTCATAAGACAAAGGGCCATAAAATGCCCTACATGAAGACTGTCAGCAGTGGGATCAAAACCAATATAAAATACTGCCTTGCCGTTGTTGATCAGCTCCTTAATCTCCTCCTCATCCGTCAGCTGTGCCAGAAGTCCTCTGGCCTTCAATTCATCATAAATCGTCATTTTTCTTCCTCCTTTTTGCGCCGGTCGCTTGTTTTCGTTCCTCGCTAAACAAAAAGACTCACCCTTACGAAAAGGGTGAGTCTTGCTCACGTTACCACCTTTAGTTCCCGCAGGGCTCACACCATGCGGCTCATCGAGTATCCACCAATACTCTCGTCCGATATCGGGGACCACCGTCAAATCCTACACATTCCACCTAACCCTCGCTAAATGGTCTTATCACCAAGCCCCAATTCAATCAGCATTACATAAACGGTGAAACTTCAGTTTGCTGCTCCGAGATGTATTCCCACAAGGTTTTCTGCGCCTCTCACCAACCGGCAACTCTCTGTAAAAAAATAATTTATGGTACTTCTTCTCATCCACGCATTGTTAAGTCTTAAATTATTTCTGAGTATAATGATTAAGAATTCGTTTGTCAAGTACAAATTTTACGAAAGCGGTATACCTTCCATCCTTCTATATGACTTCATTCATCTATTGTGGATTGGAAATGTTGTCCAGAATTACTCTCTTATCACAGATTTCCAATGCACTCATGCGATGTGTCACAATGATCACACTTCGATCCGTCATCCCCCGAAGATTACATAGAACTCTTTTCTCCGTTGCTTCATCCAAAGATGAGGTGGCCTCATCCAAAAGCAAAATAGGATGACAGCTCATGATCGCTCTGGCAATGGCCAGTCGCTGAATCTGCCCTTCGGACAATCCCAGACCTCTCTCCCCCAATCTTGCATCCAGCCCCTCCGGCAATTCTTTAACAAATTCAGCTGCCTCCGCAATTTCCAATGCTTTCCAAATCTGCCCCACTTCCTGCATACATCCTTCATCCCCAAATGCCACGATCTCCCTTATGGTACCGCTTATCAATTGATTTCCCTGGGGTACATAGGCAAATAATCCTCTATAGGAGGCATCCAGTATGATTTTTCCGCTTTTTGTTGAAATAGAAGCCTCACCCGTTTTAGGATGATATAAACTCATTAATATTTTTAAGACAGTACTCTTTCCACAGCCGGAATGCCCTGTGATTGCCAGATATTCTCCCTTTCGAAGCTGAAAGGTGATATCCTTTAATACTGCCTGCTCTGTTTTCTCCATACCGGCATAAGCAAATGTCACATGGTCAAAAATTATTTCCTGAAGGTCGTTCCGGTAAAGCTGTGCGATCTCCTCCCGGCTCTTTTTCCTAACAGGTTCCTGCGGATAGCCTTCCGCCTCGTGCAATCTCTCCGCACTGGCCAGCATGGCATAATATTTGGGCAAATAGCCTGAAAGATTGGCAAAGGGGGACTGGATCTGACCGATCAAGTGCAAAACAGCCATAAGATTACCATAGGACATGGTGCCTTTCAGAATCCCGAATCCGCATACTATAGCTCCTGCGGCATAACTGCCCCGCATGATGAATCCAAAACCAAGATTACACAGATTGGAAAAATGATTTCGCTTTAATCTTGCTTTCTGATGCTCCTCCATTTTTCGTTCCGCAGTCGCATTGGTCTCCTGTTCTCTTACAAAGGAGCGCACCACCATAAGATTAGTCAGTCTCTCGGACAGAAATATCCGGAGTACGCCATCCTTTTCCTGGATATTCTTATGGAGCTTTTTCAAGATCTTGCGAAATCCAAAGGTTAGAATTGAAAAAAGAAATCCCAGGGGTAATACAAGCCATCCGATCCCGGGGATCAAATACAGGAGCATCACCACTGCCCCAACAAGCTGTACCAGCATTCCGGACAAATCCGGCAAAATAGTGGATAGCCCCTCCGCCACTACAACAGTATCAGAGGTTAACCTGTTTAACCACTCCCCCGAATGAACAGCGGTCACATTGGCATATTCCCTGTTAAGAAGTACCGAAAACAATCTTCCCTTAAAAAGATTTTCCAGGCCGGAGCGAAGAAGCTCCTCCAAAAATCGAATTCCCGCACGAAGGATCAGCTGTAGCGCTGTCAAGCCGATCAGATAAAATGCCTGTTGCCAAAAAAGCTCCGCCGAACTTTCTACGGCCGCATTGATCACCCCGCGCAGGAGCATGGCAAATAAAACGCCGCTTCCCCCGATTAGGATTTCCAGAATAGTCAGCCAGAGAATATTCCATTTTTGTCTGCCGGACACCTGCCAAAGCCAGCCCAATAACTTATGATCCCTTTGCTCCATCTGCCTGCAACTTACACCTTAATTGTTTTTATTGACCATGAGTCTGATCATGGCTTGATTGAGTCCATCCACAGTCAACTTATACATGGGAAACAGACCCTTGATCGCTGTTTCCGCTTCCCTCCATGGCGCATTACCGGGCGCCATCTTCGGATTCAGCCAGACAACCTTTTTATAATGTCTTTTGACCTGATTAAGCCATTCCCACCCGGAAAGCCCACCGTTCGGTCCGCGATAATTGCCCGTATCGGAATAAAGCTCCTCCGGAGCCATTGCAGCATCCCCCACTATGATCACCTTATAATCACTGTCGATATTGCGGAACATCCACTCCGTATCTACCCAGTCGCCATTCTCACATTCCGGGGTCTTATAAACCTTACTGTATATACAGTTATGAAAATAATAGGATTTTACATCCTTATAGTGGTTGGATTTATGCACTGCCTGAAAAAGATCATTCAAAAGACTGCTGAAGGGGATCATTGTTCCTCCGGAGTCCATGAGCAATAATAGCTTTACCGCATTCTTTCTCGGCTTTTTCATGACGATCTGAAGACACCCGCCGTTGTTGCAGGTCTTATCCACAGTGCCATCTATATCAAGCTCTGACTCGGGAATGTCCAATCTGGAAGAAAACTGCCGAAGCTTTCGGAAGGCAAGCTGAAACTGTCGATTATCCAAGACTCTGTCATCTCTGAAATCCCGATATTTTCTGGCTCCCACCACAGAAAAGGCGGACTGATAGCCGGTCTGTCCTCCGACGCGGACACCACCCACATTTCCACCCATATTGCCGAAGGAGGTCTTTCCCATGGTACCGATCCAAAAGCTGCCACCATTGTGCTCCTCATTCTGATCACGCAGTCGCTGCTTAAAGGTCTCCTCCACCATCTCCTTGTCGACCTGAATATCCTCCATCTGATTCAGATGTGCTCTGGCCTCCTCGTGAGCCAGCTCCATCATATCGGATTTATCCAGCCAGCGAAGCATCTGCGCACCAACCTCTGTCTCCCTCTGTGCAGGCGTAAAGCACTCCTCGAAGGCCATATCAAATTTATCAAAATCCGTCTCGCTCTTTACCAGGATCATCCGGGCAACATAATAGAACTGGGTTAAAGAGCTACCGCAAAGCCCCTTATCCAAAGCCTCCTGAAGTGTCAGGAATTCCCCCAATGTAACATGCAAGCCCTTGCCTCGTAAATTCTCGAAGAAATCTGTAAACATGTAAACTCCACTTTCTCAACAATCAGATCCGATCTTATCTGCTTCCTTCGTGCATAGCCCGTAAGGAAGGTCAGTTACGGCTCCCGTGCTTCACCAATTCCAGATCCTCATCCTTTTTCACTACAACCCCCACAAAAGGCAGCTCAGCCTTGATCCTGTCAGCTGAGATCCCACCGATCTGAAGAGCATTTACCCAATCGATGAGCTCCGAGGTGCTGGGTTTTTTCCGGATATCTCGCATGGCCCTGATATCATAAAAAGCAGTCATGGCCTGCTTTAACAGATTCGCTTCCACATTCGGGAAATGAACCCTTACGATTTCCTCCATCAGTGCTTCATCCGGGAAATCAATATAATGGAAAATACAGCGGCGCAAAAAAGCATCCGGCAATTCCTTTTCCGCATTGGAGGTAATGATCACAATGGGTCTATGCTTTGCCTTCACTGTCCTTTTGGTCTCGTTGATATAGAACTCCATCTGATCCAGCTCCCACAAAAGGTCATTAGGAAACTCCAGATCGGCCTTATCGATCTCGTCAATAAGAAGAACAACCTGCTCTTCACTGTCAAAGGCCTCTCCCAGCTTTCCAAGCTTGATATATCGGGCAATATCATCCACGCCCTCCTCTCCAAACTGACCGTCGTAGAGTCTTTGGATCGTGTCATAGACATACAGCCCCTCCTGCGCCTTCGTAGTGGATTTGATATTCCAGATGATCAGCTTCTTGCCCAGATTTTTGGCCACAGCCTCTGCCAGCATGGTCTTTCCCGTTCCCGGCTCTCCCTTGATAAGAAGGGGCTTTTTCAGCGCTATGGCAATATTCACACTGGCCATCAGCTCCTCACTGGCAACATATTCCTGCGTACCCTGAAATTTTTGATTTTCCATAAATGATAACCTTTCTTATAATTAAATTTTACATTCATTTTTCTATTCCATCAGCCGTTTTCCTATAGGATGCTTCTTTTTTGTTCCATTTTCCGAGCTGTCATACACATACAACCCCGATAGGCATTTACGGAAAATGAACCATGCTGTCCAATGCACCTTCGTTCGGACTCCCTGTCCCATATTATACGGAAAAGCGCCGTAAAAATCAACCGAAATTACTCCCCTGATTCTTCTTCGGCTTTCTCTTTGTTTTTCATTGATTTCCTATCTCCAAAGCCTTATAATAAACAAATGAAGATCTGATCTGTATGTTAAGCTTATCAGTTGGACGGTCTCATGCGATAAATCCGAATTTTGAATGTACAATGCAGGATCAACATGAACATTGGAAGGTAATTCTACATGAATTCGACAAAAAGAATCTTTGCTTTTGATTATTTACGTATATTGGCTTGCTTTGGCGTGATTCTCCTTCACGCTTCAGCCAAATTCTGGTATATTTTGCCCGTCACCTCCGGCGAATGGCTTATTGCCAATGCAGTCAATATCACAACTCGTATTTCTGTCCCTCTTTTTGTGATGATCAGCGGAGCCCTTTTTCTGGATCCCTCCAAAAAGCTTTCCACCAAAGAGCTCTGGCTAAAGCACATTCTTAGGATGGCATTGATCTATCTGATCTGGATGACTGCCTATGCTCTCCCGCATTTTATTCAGACCTCCCCGGCGGAAAGAAACATAAAGGACTTACTCAAATCCATTCTGTCCGGAAGATATCACCTTTGGTTCCTGCCCATGCTCATGGGGCTTTATGCACTGATCCCCATTTTAAGGACCTGGATCAGTCATGCAGGCAAAAAAGAGATTGAATACTTTCTGCTATTGTTTTTTCTGTTCCAGATCATGCGCACTTCCCTGAAAAGCTTTCTCAAAACGCCGGAGCTCATCAGCTTTTTGGATCGTTTTGAATGGCAGATGATATGCGGATACATCGGCTATTTTATTTTAGGGTATTATCTCTTTCATATTGGCCTATCCGTTCAATGGATCCGTTTTTTTCTGTGTGGGCTGCCGTTTTTTTATCTGGGAAATGTAGTGATCAGCTCCATTCAGGCCAGAATTCTCGAACAAACGCAGGCAATGTTCACCGATAGCTTTGGTGTTTTGACCTTTTTTACCACTATAAGCATCTATATACTTTTCACTAAGAAGCGATCAGCCAAAGCCCCCGTTCCCTTTTTCCGAAAGCTGATACTGTGTATATCACAAAGTACCTTTGGCATTTACCTGATGCACCTGATGATAATGGAGTCTCCTTTTATCAACCCTGTTTTTGAGGTCTCTCCTATGATCCTTGCCATCTTTACCGTAAGTATTCTCACTTTTTTGATCAGCCTGGTCATTTCCGCACTGCTGAAAAAAATACCATGGATCGGTCATTATATCTGCTGATCGGTTCAATACTGCTTTCATAGGAGGATATCCAATGAAGATCCAATTAGCCCCTGTTTTCACCGATCATGCCGTTTTTCAAAGTGAAAAACCGATCCATATCTGGGGAACAATAACCGATACAGAATCGGCAAAGAATATGTCCCTTCCACGAATTTCCATTCTGTTCACACCGGAAGCCTTACCGACCTCCGATACACTCTCAAACCAAATTGAAAACTCTGACATTTCTGACTGCAACAGGATTCCCGCAAAGGTGAATCCGGACCAAAACAGCTTTTCAGCGGTACTCCCTCCTATGGAAGCCGGCGGTCCCTACACTCTTACGCTATTTACGGAGGATACTCCTGTCCAGACCATCAGAGACATTATGAACGGAGAGGTGTGGTTAGCAGGCGGCCAGTCCAATATGGAATATGAGCTTCAAAACGATGCGGATGCAAGGGAGTATTTCAGCAAGCGCCGGGACAACTCCGAATTGCACTCGCCCATAAAGGGATCCGTTGCTTCCGACTCTGCCTTTTGCGATGATACATATTGCCCCAATACTACTATACCCGAGCTCTCCTGCAATGTCCGTTTTTATCAGGTACCTCGCAGGGCATATTTTGATGAGTCCCTGCCGGAATCAGCACCGAATGAGCACTGGATGACCACCTCGGATTCCGGTCTCGGGAGCTGGTCCGCAGTTGCCTATTATTTTGCCCGGGAGCTCTCCAAAAAGCTGAATTGTACCATTGGTATCATCGGCTGTAACTGGGGCGGAACCAGCGCATGTGCATGGCAGAGTAGGGAATCCCTTCTCCTCCATCCCGATACAGCAGTCTACTGGAAGGAATACGAGGAAATACTTCATAGGCAGACTCCCGAGGAATATGAGCATTCCAGGCAGGAATATCTGGCATACCAGGAAAAATGGCAGCCCAAGATCAATGAATTTTATGAGAAGAACCCCTCCGGAGCTTGGGAGGATGCTCTTAGGTATGCCGGTCCCTGTCTCTGGCCGGGCCCCATGGGACCCAAGCATGAATTTCGTCCCGCAGGCTTGTATGAAACCATGCTTAGAAAGGTAACTCCCTATTCCCTGAAGGGCTTTCTGTATTATCAGGGAGAAAGTGATGATCACAGACCAGCCTCCTATCTTACACTCCTACGCTCCATGATTGCACAGTGGCGTAAGGATTTTATGGATGATAGTCTCACATTTTTGAATGTACAGCTTCCTATGCACCGCTATAAGGGCGATCCTGCTTCGGACAGCTGGGCTGTCATTCGCGCTGCGCAGGAGCAGGTCTGGCGTGAGGATCCGAATTCCGGTCTTGCAGTGATCATTGATCAGGGGGAATTTGACAATATCCATCCCACCCACAAAAAGGAGGTGGGGCACAGATTGTATTTACAATCCATGCTCCACCCCTATCATTTGATGTCTGAGGACGAGACCACAGGCCCCTTACTTCAAAGTGCAATTTATCATGAGAATAGCCACATAATTGAGCTTCACTTTGAACATCTGATGGGTGGCTTTGATAGAAAGAAATACCAAGACCAGATTGAAAGCTTTAACTCAATCCCATTTGATCCATCGTCAGTGTTTGAGTACTCGGATACAGCGGATACTTTCAAGCCGCTTACTCCCGAATGGTCGGAGGATAACCAGAGGATTCTTCTGACTCTTCCCAACGCTCCAAAAGGAGACATCACCTTGCGCTATCTCTGGGTCAACTATGGTCCGGTACCGATTTTTGATCAGCGCGGTCTGCCATTGGCTCCCTTTCAGATTCGTATTCCCCTGTCTGAAGACTAGCGAACGCCTAAAACATTTACTCCCAGCTGGCAACTGACACTTCGCTCTTACGATCCCGCAGCATGAGTTCCCGCACTCCGTCTGCGGGACTTTTTCCCTCAAAAAGGACCTGATTGACCTGCTCAATGATCGGAAGCTGCACCTGATACTTTTCGGCAAGCTTCATGGCCGCCTTCGCAGAATAAACTCCCTCCACAACCTGTTGTACCTCGTCCATGGCCTCCTGATAGCTCTTTCCCTGTCCGATCAGGATTCCCGCACGGCGATTTCTGGAATGCATGCTGGCACAGGTTACGATGAGATCACCGATTCCCGTAAGTCCGCTGAAGGTTTCCGCCCTGCCTCCCATGGTAGTCCCCAATCTGGAAATCTCCGTGATTCCCCTGGTGATCAGCGCTGCCTTAGCATTATCCCCGTAGCCCAGACCATCTGCGATTCCTGCGGCTAAAGCAACAACATTTTTTAAAGCTCCCCCCAATTCGATTCCCAAGATATCCGGGCTCGTGTATACTCGAAAGACATGACTCATAAACAGATTCTGAATATATTCCGCCGTATCTCGGCTTTTTGCTCCCACAACCACTGTAGTGGGAAGACCTCTTCCCACCTCCTCCGCATGAGAGGGACCGGAAAGAACAGCCACATCCGCCTGAGGGATCTCCTCCTCCACAATCTGGGAAAGTGTCATCATGGTGGATTCCTCAATCCCCTTTGCCACATTTACAATCATCTGGCCTTCCCTGATAAGCGGCGCCAGACGATGCGCCGTCCTCCTGGTAAAGGAGCTGGCCACCGCCATGATCAAAAGCTCCCGGTCCTTTACTGCCACTTCATCCTCCAAGGTAAAGCTCATATCCTCCGGAAGCTTCACCCCCGGCAGCATGGGATGCTCCCTCTTTTCACGCAGTACTGTGATTTCCTTCTCTAAAGCGGACCAGACCATCACTTCATGACCATTATTATGTAAGAGAACTGCCAGAGCGATTCCCCAGGTTCCTCCTCCCAAAACTGTGATTTTAGCCATATTCTCCCCCTCTATCATTCTTTATTCTTCTTTGTCAGATAGGTCTTTCTCTCTTCGCCCTTCAAGAGTCTGGCGATATTCTGCCTGTGCTTCCAAAACGCCATGGCCATCAGCAGTGCAAATAAGATATACATTTCAATGAGATTTGCCTGGGACATTTCCTGAAAATAACCCATCTGACCAAAGATCACCAGCATGATCATCAGGATTGTATAGACCAGCAAAGATCCCAGCGAAACATAGTGCGTTATGAAAAAGGTACTGAAAAAAGCGATCACTCCAACTAAAGTAAACCAGGGATCAAAGGCAATCACCATACCTGCGGTTGCTGCTATTCCCTTGCCCCCCTTAAAATTCATATAAAAGGGATAATTATGTCCCAGAATGGCTCCTGCGCCAGTATATAAGCAAAGAAGATGGATCATTTCGGGATACTTTTGTCCAAAGAGCAGTCTGACAAGCAACACTGCAAAAATACATTTCAGCGCATCCCCTGCAAAAACCAGAAGACCAACCTTTGTCCCCAGAACACGCAATGCATTCGTTGTTCCCGAGTTTCCGCTGCCATGCTCTCTGATATCAATCCCGTGCATCTTCCCGATAAAAAATGCAGTCTGAAATAGCCCAAATACATAACCGATCAAAACGCAGATCACGCGTACCATTTGCTCTATACTCCTATTCTTTCAGTTCTTTTCTTCGGTTCTTTCCCGAATGATAAAATGAAGGGGCGTCCCCCGGAAACCAAAGGTCTCCCGGATCTGATTTTCAATATATCTCGTATATGAGAAATGCATCAGCTCCTTATCATTGACAAAAATAACAAAGGTAGGTGGCTTGACCGCAACCTGAGTGATATAAAAGAGCTTCAATCTCTTTCCCTTATCCGTGGGGGGCTGCTGCATGGCCACTGCCTCAGACATGATCTCATTCAGTGCACCGGTCTGAACTCTCATGGCGTGATTCTCACTCACCATATCAATGGTCTCAAAAAGCTTATTCAGCCTCTGCCCCGTCTGGGCGGAAATAAACAAAATCTCCGCATAGGACATGAAGCTTAAGGTATTGCGGATCTTTTCGGTAAAGCGATAAATGGTCTTATCATCCTTTTCCACACTGTCCCATTTATTGACCGCGATAATGACAGCCTTTCCCCTGTCATGAGCAATGCCGGCGATCTTCGCATCCTGCTCGGTCACTCCTTCGGTGGCGTCGATCACCAAAACCGCAATATCAGCCCGCTCCACAGCTCCCACTGTCCGAACGATCATGAAGTGCTCCAGCTCCTCCTTGATCTTATTCTTTCTGCGAAGTCCGGCCGTATCGATAAAGACATATTCTTTCCCGTTATACTTTACCTCCGCATCCACCGCATCCCTGGTGGTTCCGGCAATATCCGAGACAATAAGTCTGTCTTCTTTTAAGAGCTTATTGATGATGGAGGACTTACCCACATTGGGTTTTCCTATGATAGCAACCTTAGGTCTCTCATCCTCCTCCACCTCCCCGCTGCCCTCCGGGAAATAGGAGGTGACCACTTCCAGCATATCCCCCAGCCCCAAACGGTTCACGGCCGAGATCGGGTGAGGGTCGCCAATACCCAGATTATAGAATTCATATACATCCGCCATGTACTTCTTTTCGCTGTCAACCTTATTGACCACAAGCACCACAGGCTTATGGGAACGCCGCAAAATATCAGCCACCTTGGCATCCGCATCCTGTAATCCCTGCTTCACATCCACCAGAAAAAGGATTACATCCGCCGTATCAATTGCAACCTGAGCCTGCGCACGCATCTGGGAAAGGATCACATCCTTGGATTCCGGCTCGATTCCTCCAGTATCGATCAGCGTAAAGGTATGGTTAAGCCAAGTGACATCCGTATAGATCCTGTCCCTGGTAACCCCCGGCGTATCCTTTACAATAGATATATTCTCACCCGCAAGAGCGTTGAACAGGGTGGATTTCCCTACATTCGGGCGACCCACAACCGCTACAATGGGCTTTGTATTTTTACTCATTATTCTTCCCTCTTTCTTTTCCGACCATACTCTCAACAAAATCGCGTCCGCTTGATTTTACAATAGAAATCGGAACTTGTAAAGCCTTTTCCAATTCCGGCAGATGCATATCATCCAAGAAAACATCCTCTCCGCTTCGAAGCACATTACAGGGCAGATAGAGCCTTTCCCCCTTTTCCACATCACGCATTTGCTTTAGAATATCACCGCCGGTGAGAAGACCGGAGACTGTGATCCTCTCTCCAAAGAAATCATTCCTGATGGCATAAACATGAATTTTAAGTCCGGGACAGAGCGCCATCAGGGTCTCTGCCATCTCCTGTAAAAAGGGATAGATCAATCTGCCTGTCGCAATGGAACATTCTTTTTTCAGCCCTTGATCCGGCAACATTCCCTTTTTCTTTCGGTATTCCACTTCCTCATAAAACTCATTTAGCAAAAGCCTGACCATGCCCACGCCGTTTTCCAGCTGCAGATAACCATCGTAGCGCTCCTCCTCAGGAATCGGCTCTCCCGCCAGTATATACCACTCATCACTGGCGTGGATAAAATGCATCCCATACCTTTGAAAGCAGATATCCTGATAATGATGGATCAGCTTAATGACCTCCTCTGCGTCCTCCCGCTCAAAGGGCTCCAGCGGATAAAGCCCATCCCGATACTTGGATAACCCCACCGGTACTACGGACACACTCTGCAGATTCGGAATATATTTCATCAGCTCCTTGATGGAGAACTCCAATTCGGCGCCGTCATTGACCCCCTTGCACAGTACAATCTGACCATTCATCTGGATATCTGCCTCCATCAGGCGATCCACCTTCTTTAATGCCTCACCCGCAAAGCGATTATTCAGCATCATACAACGAAGGGCCGGATTCATGGTCTGAAAGGAAATATTGATGGGGCTTAAGTGATATTTGCAGATCCGGTCAATATCCTTTTCCGACATATTTGTCAATGTAACATAATTTCCCTGCAGAAAGGATAATCTGGAATCATCATCCTTAAAATACAAAGTAGGCCGCATACCCTTGGGCATTTGATCGATAAAGCAGAAAATGCATTTGTTACAGCAATGCCTGTATTCATCCATTAGTCCGCTCTCAAAGGTGATGCCAAGATCCTCGTCCATCTCCTTATCGATCTCTAAGAGCCACTGCTCCCCGTCCCTTTTTTCCACCAATACCTCAATATAGGTGTCCTGTGTCAGAAATTGATAGTCGAAGATATCCTCCAGCTCCGTGTGATCGATCTCCAGGATCGCATCCCCCGGTTCGATCTCCATCTCCTCAGCGATACTGCCGGAAGCAACTGATTTTACAATATGCTTCTTTGGTTTCTTTTCAAATTTATGATTTGATTGTCTCTCTTGATCCCTTGCCATTTTATTCTCCTCATCTCTATCAGTATAGCCGAAATTTCTTGACGTGTCGATACCGGAATGCTAAAGTATTTATGTGTTTTTGATTTTTACAGCTAAACAATAAGGAGACGAGGAAAGCATATGCCTGATCTACACAAGATTGAAAACGCCATGCCGGTGGCGCCTTTAAAGATCGTAGCCCTGAACTCTGCTGAGAAGATGGGACATCGGATCAATAACTATATGGTAGAATTTCGGAGAAGCGTCCACAATGATAAGGTAAAAAATGATCCTGCCTTTCACGGGTATTTTGAGAATAATTATCTTGTGGATGTGGATACCCCCCGTTTTGGCAGTGGCGAAGCCAAGGCAGTTTTTAACGAATCCATTCGAGGCAAGGATCTCTATATTCTGGTGGATGTGACGAATCACAGTATTACCTACGAAATGAATGGGTATACGAATCACATGTCCCCGGATGACCATTATCAGGATCTGAAACGAGTCATCGCTGCATGCAACGGAAAGGCACACCGTATTACCGTGATCATGCCTTTTCTCTATGAGGGAAGACAGCATAAAAGGAATGGCCGCGAGTCTCTGGACTGTGCCTACGCCCTTTCCGAGCTTCGGGATATGGGCGTGAATAACCTGATCACCTTCGACGCCCATGATCCCAGAGTACAGAATGCCACTCCCCTGACCGGATTTGATAATTTCCTGCCTCCCTACCAGTTCATCAAGGCATTGTTAAATGCCGAGATCGATCTGTTAGTGGATAAGGAGCATCTCCTGGTCATCAGCCCCGACGAGGGTGCGTTGGATCGCGCCATCTATTTTGCAAGTGTGCTTGGGGTGGATACGGGTATGTTCTACAAGCGCCGCGACTACACCACCATTGTGAACGGCAAGAATCCCATTGTTGCCCATGAATTCCTGGGAGACAATATTGACGGAAAGGATATTATCATCATTGATGATATGATCTCCTCCGGCGGCAGTATGTTGGATACCGCAAGACAGCTAAAAGCCATGAATGCGAGACGTGTCTTCATTTGTACCACCTTCGGATTATTTACGGATGGCTTGGAAGCCTTTGACAAGGCGTACGAACAGGGGCATTTTGACAAGGTGATCACAACGGATCTCACCTATCTGCCGCCCGAGCTCTACACCAGACCTTATTTTGTGGAGGCTGATATGAGCAAATTCATTGCTTCCGTCATTGATTTCATGAATCACGATGCCTCCATGGCAGGCGTTATGGCCACCACCGAAAAGATCCATTCCATTCTGGAGGACTACAACAACAGATCCAATATGGATATTCTGGAATAAATCATAATAGCTCGGAAAAAGCGACAGCCTAGATTGGCTGCCGCTTTTCTTTGCTTTTCCTTTGATTCTCGTCATTTTCCGTACTGCTATTCTCCGTTTTCTCTTCGTAGAGCGGGAATGTCAGATTCACCTTAAAAAGATCCGCATCCAGCTTAATCTCAAAGGTTCCTCCCTGCACATTGGTCAAGCTCTTTGCAATATACAGCCCCAGGCCGCTTCCCTCCGTACTTCTCGAGCTGTCTCCCCGGATAAATCTTTCTGTCAATTCATCCGCATGAATATTCATCTGTGCCTTGGAGACATTTTTGATCTTAACGATCACCTGCTCCTGCTCCACCTTGGTCTCCGCATATACCCTAGTCCCTTCCATGGCATATTTGCAGATATTGTTAAACAGATTTTCCATGATCCGCCACATACGCCTGCTATCCGCATAGACATAGGCCGGTTTGTTATCAATCTCCGCCACAACCTGAAGCTTGGCTGCCTCCAATTTTTCCGATAACTCGCCAATGGTCTGCTTTAACAGTTCTCCGAGATCCAGTACTTCCATATTCAGAACAATATTTCCGGACGAAATCTTCGATGCCTCCACCAGGTCATCCGTAAGATCCTTGAGCCTTTGAGCCTTCCCCTCCAGAATATCTATATATCCCTTGGCCGGCTCATCTTGGATCCTAAGCCTCTTCAACAGATCCACATAATTGATAATGGATGTCAACGGTGTTTTAAGGTCATGGGATACATTTGTGATCAGATCGGTCTTGAGTCTTTCATCCTTCACACTGGTTTTCACAGCATTATCGATCCCCTCCCCGATATTATTTACAGCATCGGCAAGATATTTATTGATCCCGTGAAGGCTTTCCGCCTCAAGCTTATATTCCACTTCCCCCTGCCTAATATGATTGATACCCTCAATGATATCGTTAAACTCCGCATTTTTCTGAAAAAGCCTGACTCCAACCACCATATCAATAATCAAAAGTCCGACTAAAATCAAAACACGGAAAACCAAATTTTCCAAATACAGAAATCCAACGACTCCGGATACCTGCAGGAGAAGAAAAATAATATAGGGAAGCAGCACACTGATGGTGGTATTCTGGTGTCCCAATACGGTCTCAAAGAGTTTGGACAAACCAATGATCATATGGTGCAATAGACTATCCCGATATAAGCTTAAGAACCTTATTCTTCTTACCAGGCTGTACCAAAGCATGCATACGATCATGCTCGTCACAAAACCAAATAACGCATAAAAGGCATATTGATAAAGCAAACCATCCGGTTGACGATTTCCAAATGCCATCCGGCTTTCAAATACTGCTTGATTGATCTGGCGAAGATAAAGAATTCCACGATATATCCCATATCCTGCCGCAGCCAACAGCGCCAAAAAAAACTCTGTCCAGATCCGGTCAAATAAAGTGATATAATGCTCCTGTCCATCCCCCCTTCGCACGCTCACCCCGGCAGTTACGGTCAGATACAAAAATAATACAATCCAACTGATGGACAACAGGACAAAAGCAGTAATGATCCCTGCCATATAGGGAACGATCCCCTCAAAAACAGAGTTTGCATAATAAAATGCATCCTCATGATTTTCAAAGGTCGTATCCAGCCCCAGCCATAGATAGACCTCATCCAGATACGGGTAATGAGCCTTTCGAAGACTCTCATAAATATCACCCTCAACCAGATCCGTGTTTCCCATGGTCTCCAGACTATTGGGATAATAGATCAGATACCTTCTGTATTCTTCGAACAATTCGGTAAGACTTTCCTCTTCCTGCTCCGCCAAGCCTGACATATTTGTAAAGGTTTCTCTATCCCCGGATGCATTTCGGAGTCTTACCACATATTTCAGATTACTATGCCCCTCCGCATATAGATTCAGACAGCTCTGATACAACTCATAGTTTTCCGCTAAGGTGGTACAGGTACTGGCCACATTTTTTTGGAGTTGAATGAAATCCCACCAGTTTTCTGCCAGATCAAATAGCTGGGTTCTGTGATCCACTGTTGCATAACGAAGGATCAGAGTATTGATATAGACGGTTAAATTGCCGTCATCCTCCCTGGCCATTGTGATGCCCTCTCCGGTCTTGCCCATAATATAAGCAAAAGCCATATCCTCCAGCTGTGCTTGGGAATAAGTATTCATTTTTGCAACAAGCAAGAGCTCCTGCTCCTCTGAAAGTGCCTCTCGCTCCCCATCCCTTGCATATCCCCAGAAATACAGATTTCCATTCTCGTCAAGAGCAAAATTTTCCGGAACACATGCCGGTGCATAATAGTTCACAAAATCCGACAGACTCATGATCCTGTTTTTATATTCCAGACCTCCGAAGCGAACCCATTTGATCAGATTTTCCAATTCATATTTTGCCGTCACCTGACCGTAGTCCATTCCCGATACTCCATACCGGTCCATGAAGGCAGTGACATCAATTGTCTTTAACGGATCAAATCGGCCATTGGTTTCCATCTGATCACGGATGATCACCAATTGGATCACATCATTTACTGCTGTCTGAAAGAGATCCTGAAAGACCTCTGATTCCTCAAAAGAGGTCTCCTGTGACATAGGATTCAGTTCATAGGTTTTTTGACCGTTCATAGTAGAGACCGTCATAAAGGAATGAAAGATCACCATTGCGACAAACACCAAAATAAGGGCTGCCAAAACATGTTGTATCAGCCCTAAGCCCAATCTTTTAAATGTCGATGTCCTTCCCTTTTGCATTGTCATTCCTTTATTGATCAATGTCAATCTTATATCCCACTCCCCATACAACCTTCAGATATCGTGGCTCTCTTGGATTGATCTCAATTTTTTCACGAATATGCCGTATGTGGACGGCAACCGTATTATCCACGCCGATAGCCTCTTCATTCCAAATATTCTCGTAAATCTCATTGATGGAAAAAACTTTTCCGGGATTCTTTACCAACAAGAGCAGAATGCTATATTCAATTGGGGTCATCTTTACATTTTCCCCATCCACCGTCACCTGCTTATTTTCATCATTGATGCAAAGCCCCCCCACCTGATATAAGGATTTCCCTTCGCCATGGATATTTCCAAGTGAAGTATATCTCCTCAGGTTGGATTTCACTCTCGCAACCAACTCGAGAGGATTAAAGGGTTTCGTAATATAATCGTCCGCCCCGATATTCAGACCCAGTATTTTATCTGAATCCTCCGACTTTGCTGACAGAATAATAATAGGGATACTGCTGTATTCCCGAATCTTCAAGGTGGCATGAATACCATCCAGCTTCGGCATCATCACATCCATAATAACGAGCTGAATATCCTGACCTTTTAAGATATCCAGAGCCTGCTTTCCATCATATGCCTTAAAAACCCTGTAACCCTCTTGACTGAGATAAATCTCTATTGCATCCACGATTTCCTTATCGTCATCGCAAACTAAGATCTGTTGTGTCATACCTATTTCCCCCAAATAAAAGCTTTGGCATCAATCCAATTACTTTAATTTGATAAACGCTCCCATATTACCTCTTTTTCCGCCACTGGCCCGATGCGAAAATAGAATGCGTGAATTCTCCGCAGTACATATATCTGTGACATCAATATTCTCCGGTCTTACGCCTGCCCTGACCAGGAAAATCAGATTAGCCAGATGCAGATCCAGTTGATACTTCCCCTCCGCTTTTCCGGATTCCACTACCGAGCGAAGCTTTTCGGTGTCTCCTTCCCCTATGGCATTCATGGGATAAATTCCGGACTGCGCTATCCTTTTCCTCTCCTCGTCATCCGCACCCAATGCATTTAGAAAAGAAGCTGCAACTGCCTCATCCACCTCATAACAATCCTGACAAATGGATGGTCCGATCCCTACAACGAGATCCTCCGGTCTCGAATCAAATTCCACCCGAAATCGCTCCACCATCTTACCGGCCATATTTTGGACAGTTCCTCTCCATCCGGAATGTGCGATACCTACTGCATTCTTTAACGGATCCACAAAAAACAAAGGCACGCAATCTGCCATATAGGCAACCAATGTAATCCCTCTGACATCGGTAACGAGACCATCCAGTTCCCACAGCTCCGGATCCCTAAGGATTCCTTTTCCCCTGTCCCCCTCCTTCACTCTGAAAATGTTTGTGGTATGGGTCTGAACCGTTCCTACCATATCTTCCACACGACAGTCCATGACACCGGCTATTCTTTGAAAGTTTTCCAAGACCCTTTCCCTCTGGTCTCCAAGCTTGGAACTGAAATTCATACTCCAAAACCGCCCCTCGCTTACGCCGCCCAGCCTGGTCGTAAACAAATGCTCCACCTGACTGCAGGCCGATAGCTTAGGAAAGCACAAAAAAGGAACCTGCTCCCGAAGCTTCAGATTCATAACAGGTTTCTTTCTTCTCGTATCCCTCTTTAAGCTAAAGCCGTCAGTTTCCGGATAGGAGTTTAGTATTTCCTTTTCCATCGCTCTTATCTTTTCGATATATACTATATCTAACTGTTCCGTTGTCAATCGATATCATCTCCCCTGATCACTGTCAAAAAGCTCCATTTTCAGATGTAACACCTGTAATCAAATGTGCATTTCCCCAAACCTTCCAATCATTTATCCTGTCTATCATCAATAATGATGCGGAAAAGCATTCTTAATCCAGGTGATCCTTTCCCCCTGGATTGCCACCACATCATATCTCACATCCATATCATTCCCAACCGAATGAGCAAGTCGATAGTAATCCGCCACTCTGCAGATTTTTTTTTGCTTAACAATCCCAACAGCCTCCTGCGGCGACCCCTTTTCTTCATTCCTCCGGTATTTCACTTCTACGAATACAAGGTAACTTCCATCCCTGCATACAATATCGATTTCTCCCTGCCTGCACCGGAAGTTTTGCTCCAGAATCACCAGCCCCTGCCGTCTGAGGTAAGCCGCAGCTGACATCTCCCTGTCCGCTCCAAGCCTTCTTTTGTTCAAATTTTCCATACTAATTCCATAACCCAAAATAGCTTTTATTTGATCTTCCCTTTGATCTTGTCCATGGAATCCACAAAGATCAGAATCTCTGCCACCACCTCATAGAGCTCAGGAGGGATCATATCTCCGATTTCCAATCTGGACAGAGTATCTGCCAATTTATCGTCCCGATGAATCGGAACCTCGCTCTCCTTAGCTTTCTCAATGATCTTTTCGGCGATCAGGCCCCTGCCGCTTGCAATGACCTTAGGAGCATCCTCTGCCGGGTTATACTCCAGAGCAATGGCCTGTTTTATTTTCTTTTTTTCTTCTGCCATGGGCTGCTCCTTGTCTGTCGGCAAAGTAAATAATGAAGCTCTGAAGCTTAAGTTCTCACATCAAAGCCCTTTGTGGTCTGGATCAGATACCCCGGCTTTGTTTTTTCCAAAATAGGAGCAATACCGCTATTCTCCTCTTGACCTTTGCTTTTTACAGAGGTATGAACAGATAACTGATAGCCTCTTTTTTCCAATCTTGCTGTCAGAAGCTCCATATGCTCCTCGAGGAAGTCCAATATTTCTTCGTTTGCCACGGTAAAATTGGTCCCCACCTTGCTCTCCTGCATCGTCACATAAATATCCATGGGGCCCAAATGCTCCATATCCAAATGAAGCAAAGCGGTGATTGGCCCATCCTTTGCAGCAAGGTTCTTTTTGTTGGTATAGACATAGAGATCACCGTGGGCTTCTCCCTGTTGTAATCTCAAAGGAAGCTGAACATAGGCATACATCTGGTTCAGCTGATTTAAAAAGTCCAGATTTTGATTCATGTTTTCACAGCTCTGAAAAGCAGGACTCTGTGACTGGCCGGACTGCTCCAAGGCATTGGCGATTCCCCTCAGCTGCCGCTCCAGACGACTGTAGAGATTCTCCACCTCCTTCGGATCCTGAACCTGCTCCGGAGTGATCGTCCACTGCTTTTCCAATTGGTCAGACAATAATTTTTTGACCAAAGGAGAATCCAGCAAGACTTTGGTCAATTCTTGTTGCTGTCCTTCCACTCCCTGTTTTAACAGCTGACTGACAAAGTCTATTTTTTCACCTTCGGTATAATTCTCGTTTTGCAAAAGATTTTGAAGAGTATTGGCTAATTGTTCTTTGAACGGAAGATTCTCTTCCGAAATATTCCTCATATTCGGATCGGCTCCCTCCGCCTGCATCAGCTCGGAAGAAGTATCTTTTATTTGAGCCATAGTCTGTCTGAATAAATCCTCCAGGGATGCCTTTGTCCCCTCTCCCGTGCCCTGATTTAATTGACCTGCCTCGGCAATATCAGTCTCTCCCCCTTCCGCAATCATACCGTCTCGTAATACATTTTGTGATCCATCCTCCCCAACATTTGCAGCTTTCCCGCTGTTTTCAGCATCCCTACCAAACTGCTCCAATATACTTCGAAAGAGCTCTGCAGCCCCTAGCGGATCATTCTCACGCATTTGAGAAACAGTCTCAAAGAGCCGGGCCGAGGTTTCTTCCAGACCTGACATGAGCTGATGGGTCAGATTTTTGTAGGAACCGATCTGATTCAGATTGTCTTCCGTGACAGATAATCCCAAGCGATGCAGATCCACCAGATCTGAAATCTGTCCTGTCGGCTGATGAATCATCTCACGGTAAAATTGCTGTAAATGATTTCGGTCAATGGGAAGTCCCGCTTCCATCATAAGCTTTGTCAATTCACCCGTTGCTGAGTTGACAGGGAGATTAGCCATCTCCAATGCTCTGGTCACCGGACCATCCACGGAAAGATTGGCTTGCAGGGGTGTGAGCATCAAAGTCTGACCATTGCTCCTCACCTGAAAATTCATTGCCTTTCCCGGCTCTAAAGCAATATTTTGATCCAATCTGGCATTCACTAAGGTATCATTGGACAATTTAATCTGAACCTGTCCATTCTCAGTGGAAACCAATTCACCACGGATCACCTGCCCCGGGGTGAGATCGGACAATGCTCTTTCACCAGTCCCGCTCAGTGCCGTCGATTGGCCGAGAGCAGTTGTCTCCTGTCCCTGAATGCCTCTTCCCTGACCTGTTATGGAATTGTTCCCATAAATATCCGATATTCTCATCGATCACCTATACAAAATTTTTGATAAAGGACATACGGTGGATCGGTGTGGGCCCGTATTTTTTCAAAGCCTCTATATGATCCTTCGTTCCATAGCCCTTATTGCTAGCGAAATGATACTCCGGATAAAGCTTATCATATTCCTCCAGAAGCCTATCCCTGGTCACCTTTGCCATGATGCTTGCCGCTCCGATGGACGCACTCTTGGCATCTCCCTTTATGATAGGCACCTGAGTGATCTGAATACCCGGAATCTGCACCGCATCATTGAGAAGCAAATTGGGTTGCGGCTTTAGCTTTCCGATTGCATGTCTCATAGCCTCGTAGGTTGCCTGCAAAATATTGATCTCATCAATCCTTTTTTCCGAGACTATTCCCACAGAACAGGCTACAGCCTTTTCTTTGATCACCTCATAAAGCTCTTCCCTCTTTTTTTCGGAGAGTTTTTTGGAATCATTGATATATAAAATGTCACAATTCTTTGGAAGAATAACCGCCCCGGCTACTACCGGACCAACAAGAGGACCTCTTCCAGCCTCATCCACGCCACAGATATACTCGTAATTCTGATATTGTCTTTCGTAGGCCATCAGCTGATACATTCTCTGTCTTTCCTGTTTTAATGCATCCAGCCGCTTTCCGGCCTGTTCCACCATTTTCTGTACCTGAGTCCTCTCATCCGCTGAAAAACGGACAATAAAAGCCTCCAAAGCCTCTTCGCCCGTTTCCTGAAGAATCCTCTTGATCTCTCCCGTACTCAATTTTTCCATTTATTTTGTCCCTTTATCTTGAACTCCGCCTATTTTATTGAAGGGCCATATGCGGATCCACGCCCTTCCGATAATCTGCCTGAAATGAATGTTTCCAACTATCTTGCTTCTACTGTCACCGCTGTTATTCCGATTGTCCCCCATGACAAAATACTCGTCATCCCCCAATTTGATCGGTTCTATGGCTCGCCCGATGTTTTCCGGCCGTATGATCTCCTTTCCATAGCTCTCCTCCAGCACCTCACCGTTGATCAGGATAGTTCCCTCCTTCGTGATCTGAATGGTTTCCCCCGGTAATGCAATGATCCGTTTGATATAAAGAGTTTTGCTGTCATTCTCAAAGGGTTGCAATACAATGATCTCAAAGCGCTTCGGCTCGCGAAAGCGATAGGAGAGCTTATCGACCATCAGATTATCGCCATTGTAAAGCGTCGGCTCCATGGATTGTCCATCCACTGTTGTCCTCTGAACCACAAATTTTACGATCAAAAGTGAAATGATCAAAACACTTAAGATCCACACTGCTGTGCTAAACAGTTCCTTCAGTACTTTTTCCCACATTTCAGCACTCCTCCAAAGTCATTCTGCCCAACCTGCCCCCTCGGAAATCCTCCAGAATAAGGCCGGCTGCCTTTTCCAGATCCAGCTTTTCTCCTTTGGTATAGCATTTTCGGCCTTCTGCGATCTGCTCTAAAAGCTCCGCTCCGGTGCCTTCTTCCTCAATCGCATATCTCTGTTTCAATGCGCCCGGATATTTCTTGCAGATCAGATCTATCAATTCACAGACCAGTTCTTCCAGAACTATAATTTCATCATTGATGGATCCGATATAAGCCAGCTTCATTCCCACCTCGCGATCCTCAAATTTAGGCCACAATATCCCCGGAGTATCCAAAAGCTCAAGATTTTTTCCCATGCGGATCCATTGCTTTCCCTTAGTAACGCCGGGTTTATTACCTGTCTTGGTGCATGCCTTTCCGGCAAAGGAATTGATAAAAGTGGACTTCCCCACATTAGGGATTCCCACAACCATTGCACGGATCGGCCGATTCAGAATGCCTCTCTTTTTATCCCTTTCCATCTTGTCCCTGCAAGCTTTTTCAACAAGTGGTCTGAGATTCTTGATCCCGCTACCGCTCTTGGAATTGATCTCCAGGGCATGACACCCCTGTTCCTCAAAATATTTCATCCATGCCTGATTCGCCCCGGGATCTGCCAGATCCGACTTATTCAATAAGACGATTCGACTTTTGTTTTTTGCCAATTCATTGATATCCGGGTTACGGCTGCTCATGGGGATTCTTGCATCCAATACCTCAATCACAAGATCGATCAGGGAAATGTTTTCCTGCATCATCCTTTTTGCCTTAGTCATATGACCGGGGTACCAATGAATACTCATCCGATTTTTTTCATCATTTTTTTTAATAGAATCGTCGTTGGATTTATCATTCATTTCGATTATTTCTTCCTGTTCCTGTATAAATCTGTAACAAGCTTAAACATCTGTACTGCCAATATCTAATGAACAAATCCCTTTGCAATGTCTTCCATATCAAGCCGAAACCACACCTTACCGATTATGTCTGCCTTTGCCACCGGGCCGATGTCTGCCTGTCTGCTGTCCTCACCATCCAAGGGATTGTCACCGATACAAAAATACTCCCCGTTTTTTAGGGTTATCTGGTTCTCTGCGATCCCCGGATTCTCAATTATCTTAGTAATAAGGTTCGAAACCTCTCCATTAATATAGAGCACTCCATCCTGAATCTGTATCTTATCTCCGGGGCCAGCGACAATGCGTTTTACATAATAATGGGACTTTTCATTCCCACGGGGCAGAAATACAACAACATCGCCTCGTTTGGGAACAAGAAGCGCATAGGCAAATCTATTCACCAGCACCTTTTGTCCACTATAAAGAGTGGGTTCCATAGAGGATCCCACAACTCCTGTAGTCATTCCAAAAAAATAAACACCCACAACTGCAATAAATGCGGCGATCACCATGATCACAAGGCAGGCGAAAATTTCTGAAAATATGGTGGGATTCACCTTTTTTTCCGGCTCGAAAAAGGTGAGCCCGGCTTTTTTCTTTCTCATAGGGTTCCTCCCCTTCGGCGTCGCTTGTTTTTCTTTTGCATATTTCATATTATACCCTAATTGAGGGGGGCTGTAAATAGAAAAGGACATTCACCGAAGTAAATGTCCTTTGAATGATTCCTGGCTTATTTCACCAATTCCTTAACCTTTGCCTTCTTACCAACACGGTCTCTCAAGTAGTTCAGCTTAGCTCTTCTTACCTTACCGTGTCTCACTACTTCGATCTTCTCAACATTGGGAGAATGAAGCGGCCAAGTCTTCTCAACACCAACACCGTTGGAAGTCTTTCTTACAGTAAAGGTCTCCCTATTACTGCCACCCTGTCTCTTCAGAACAACACCCTCGAAAACCTGTACTCTCTCACGATTTCCCTCTTTGATCTTACCGTAAACCTTTACGGTATCCCCAACCTGGAACTCGTCAACAGAAGACTTCAGCTGTGCGTCTTCAATTTCTTTGATAATGTCATATGCACTCATTTTCGTGCCTCCTTCTATTCATTTGACGTTCTTAATACCGGATTACGGTAACAGAGGACCATCTCTTTCTATGCAACTTTGATATCATATCATAATAAGCCCGAATTTGCAAGCATTTTTTGTGCAAAATCTTGAAACTCTTGAAAAAAGCCCAAAATTTCGAATTCAAACCTAAAATCTTACAAAAGCACTGGCACAAAAGCATAAGTCTTACTCTAGTTCTCTTTTTTGTACATCCAGAATATTTTCTTTTTACCCAAATAAAGTCCCATTTTCTCCTGCATTTTCAAGGATGCTTCGTTACTCACACGGATATGTGCGTAGGGCAATCCACCTCTGTCCAGAGCAAGATTCACAAGATAACAAGCCAGAGAAGAACCCACATTGCTTCTGCGATATTCCGGATCCACATAGAGTATTCCCAGACTGCCTCCGGCGTGTGAACCTGCGAAGCCGATGATCCTGTCCCCCTCAAAGGCTGCAAATAACTCTTTATTTTCTATCCGGTCCTTCAAATACTCCCTTTCACTTTCACCGCCATAGTTTTCTACCGCATAATCCAATTTAGAAGCAGGGAAAAGTCCGATATTCTTATAGGCCACCGAAAGACTGTTTTTTTGCGTATATACACTTTGGTAACAGGCATCTCCCGCTTTCATTCCAAGCTTTTCTTCCAGAATAGGTGCAAGCGCTTCGCAATTGTGCAAGATCAAATGACAATCCTCCGGCAAAAAGGGCTGAAGCTTCTCAAACTCTTCCGGGGAATCCAGACAGAGCATCACCACTCTTGTTACCCGATGTACAGCCGCTACGACATTTTCGTCCGCATAGAGAATATCAGCCATATCTCGCATAAGGCTGTCAATCATATAGGCATTTTCTTTCTTATGCCTCATCAGGGCGCTGATCACCTTTTGCCGCCTGCAATATCTTTCGAACAGATCCGGTCTGACCTTCTCGGTCAATCTCTCAGACTCGATTCTGCGCCATTCTTCAATCCTTTTGTGGTCGCCGGATAGTAACACCTCCGGCACTGCTTTTCCATGCCACACCTCCGGCCTAGAATATTGCGGATATTCCAAGAGTTCGTTTTCAAAGGTCTCTGTCTCCGCTGACTCCTCGCTCCCCAGTACCCCCGGCACCAATCTGGAGATAGCGTCGATCATCACCATGGCAGGCAGTTCACCTCCCGTCAGAACATAATCCCCGATGGAGACGCGGTCTGTTACAATTTCTTCCAGGACTCTTTCATCGATTCCTTCATAGTGCCCGCACAGGAAAATCAGTTCCTCCTCCTTGGCAAGTTCCTTTGCCATTTTTTGAGTGAAGGGCTCTCCCTTTGGTGTCACATAAATAGTTCTGACCCTCTTAGCCGACGGTTCGGAGATGTCCGTTTTCTCCTGTGATATATGATCCACCACATCCCTCCAGGCATCATAAACCGGCTGTGCCTGCATGAGCATCCCTGCTCCTCCGCCATATGTATAATCATCCACCTTGCCATGCCTGTTCCCGGAATAATCCCTGATATTGATTGCCTGAATCCGAATATGATCCTGAGCCATGGCGCGTTTTAAAATACTATTATCACATCCCTTTTGTATCATCTCCGGAAAAAGCGTCAGAACATAAAACCCCATCGGCTTATCCATCTTATAACAATCCCTCCAAAATATGTACCCGGATGAAGCCCTGTTCCACATTGACCTCCAAAACACACTGTTTGATTGCAGGTAGAAGCAGCTCTCTTCCGTCCCTCATGCGGATCACATAGACATCATTGGCACCGGTGGACATCACATCCTCCAGAATACCGATCTCCAGATCCTCATGATCGCCATCCAGCACGCTAAGTCCCATGAGATCCGAAATAAAATACTCGTCCTTCTTTAAACGGACTGCATTCTCTCTTGTGACATAAAGACCGGCCTGCCTGAGCTTTTCCACCCCGTCCTTGTCGTCAAAGCCCTTTAATTTCAGGATCACCATCTGTTTCGAAAGCTTCGCTCCCTCCACCTCCACGACCCTTTCTTCGGGATGCTTTGTATTGGCAGGAACAAGGATCACTTCCTTCAGCCGCTTAAAGCGTCCGGGATCATCAGTTGTGGGATAAACCTTCACTTCCCCGTGCACCCCGTGGGGTGAGGTAATGATACCGACTTGAAATCTTTCATCCAATTTTGTCTTCATAGAAATTCCCCTGATAAAACCTCACTAATCAGAAAGACCGCCTTAGATAAGCGGTCTTTCCTCCCCTGTCGGTTAGACGATTTCCACATCAACCCTGGTATTGTCCTTAAATGATGCTGCCTTTACCACAGTTCTGATCGCTTTTGCGATCCTTCCCTGCTTACCAATCACTTTACCCATATCGGAGGCAGCCACGTGAAGCTCAACAACAATATTTCTTCCGTCAACCTTTTCCGTAACGACAACCTCCTCCGGATGGTCAACAAGAGCTTTCGCTACTACTTCAACCAATTCCTTCATTCTGTACCTCCATGGAGAGATTTTTTATTTCTCGATACCTGCAGCCTTAAAAAGCTTTCCGACAACCTCAGTGGGCTGAGCGCCGTTTGCAAGCCACTTCTTAGCCAACTCCTCGTTGATCTTAAAAGTGCTGGGGTCAGTGGAGGGATCATAAGTACCGATCTCCTCAATGAATCTTCCGTCTCTGGGAGAACGAGAATCTGCCACGATAATTCTGTAAAAAGGTGCCTTCTTCTGTCCCATTCTTCTCAATCTGATCTTTACTGCCATTTCTTTTTCCTCCATTTGCATTTATAAATTGTATTTATACTCAAAAATCATTTACCGGTTTTTCCGAATCATGATTTTATCGTCACTGTTTCCTAGAAGGGGAATCTGCCGCCCTTCATACCCATTCCCGGGAAGCCGCCGAAGCCGCCCCGTCTCTTGCCGCCCATACCGCCGAGCTGCTTCATCATCTTCTGACTCTGCTCGAACTGCTTGACAAAGCGGTTCACCACTGCGATATCTACGCCTGCTCCCCTGGCGATCCTGTTCTTTCTCTGCGGATTCAAAAGCTTGGGATTTCTGCGCTCCTGAATGGTCATGGAAAGCACTATGGCCTCCATTTGCTTCATCTGCTTTTCATCCACCATCCCCTCAAGCTCGGAGGCTTTGATCCCCATGCCGGGCAACATGCCAAGAATACTGGCAAGTCCACCCATATTTCGCATTTGCTTCATGCTCTCCAGGTAATCTTCAAAATCGAATTTCCCCTTCTTCATGTGGTCCGCCATCTGGCGTCCCTTTTCCTCATCCAAGTCAATGGATTCCTGTGCCTTTTCGATCAGTGTCAGCACATCACCCATTCCCAGAATCCGGTTAGCCATTCGATCCGGATAAAACTGCTCCAGATCCGAAAGCTTTTCCCCCATGCTGACATAGAGGATCGGTTTTCCCGTAACGGCTTTGATGGAAAGAGCCGCACCGCCTCTGGTATCGCCATCCATCTTGGAGAGGATCACACCGTCGACTCCGACCTTCTGATCAAACTCACTGGCCACATTTACTGCATCCTGACCGGTCATGGCATCCACAACCAGAAGGGTCTGATGCACTGTGATTTCTCTTTTGATCTCCTGAAGCTCAGCCATCATATCCTCATCCACATGAAGACGACCGGCAGTATCCAGGATTACAACATTAAACCCATTCTTTTCGGCATACTGAAGCGCTTCCTTGGCGATCACCACAGGTTTCACATCCGTTCCCATATCGAAAACAGGTATCCCCAGCTTATCGCCATTCACATGTAACTGTTCCACTGCCGCAGGACGATACACATCGCAGGCAGTCAAAAGACATTTCTTTCCTTTTTGACGAAATTTTCCGGCCAGCTTGGCAGTTGCAGTGGTTTTACCTGCACCCTGAAGACCTGCCATCAGGATTACGGTAATGGCTTTACCGGGCTGGAACTGTACCTCGGTGGTTTCGCTTCCCATGAGACTGATCATTTCTTCATTAACGATCTTGATCACCATCTGGCCGGGATTCAGGCCATTCATTACATCCTGCCCGATAGCCCGCTCCTCCACGGATTTTACAAACTGCTTTACCACCTTAAAGTTAACATCCGCCTCCAGGAGAGCCATCTTGACTTCCTTCATGGCGGTCTTAACATCTTCCTCCGTCAGCTTTCCCTTGCCCCGAAGATTTCGAAATACATTTTGCAGTTTTTCGGTTAAGCTTTCAAATGCCACGCCCTTGCTCCTTTATAATGTATCCAGCAGCTCCTTCGTCAGCAGACTGATCCGATGCAGTCTGTCCTCCGCATTTGAATCTGCCTCTAATTTGGTGAGCTTCTCGATCTCCCCTATTTTTTCCTTAGCCTTTGCAAATCTGTTGACCAAATGCAGCTTAGCTTCGTACTCTGCAAGGATCTTATCACACCTCTTGATCAGATCGTGTACTCCCTGCCGGCTGATCCCCTGCTCAGCTGCAATCTCACCTAATGACATATCATCAAACACCGCTGCCTCATAGACCTGGCGCTGATGCTCCGTCAACAGATCCCCATAAAAATCATAGAGGAGTGCCTGTTCAAATATCTTTTCCATAAAATATCTTTTCCGAAAAAATCTTTTCCGTATAAGCACCTGCAGAATTCTCTGCAAAAAGCTGTCATCCTTGATATCATCCACAGAAATGATTCAAAAAAACACAAGACATCACTGAGACACCTTGTGTATCATACTATAGATACCGATTGCTGTCAAGTATTTTTTCTTTACACTCAAGTCATCTTTTATCCCTTGACTCTGAAATAATAGTCTATCTCCTCCCCGTCCTGTCTGATATAGAGCCCGTACATAGGAATATTACAGCACAAGGTTTTGCAGTCTGTGGGAAATAATAATTCATACCCCAGGCTGGAATAGATCCCCGGATTCTCCGAAATCTCCTTCCCATAGGATATATACTTGGCAGATTGGCCGATCGCCTCAGGAAGCTTTCCCGTGGGAGGATTTGCATAAAGAGACTCCTTCTTGCTCCAGTCAAAAAAGGTATAGGCTCGCCCCGCATCTGCGAATCTGGCTTCCTTTGCTCTCTCCGTCAGAAGGAGTTTACCGGAAGCATTCCAAAAGGAAACCTCCCCGTTTTTTTTCTGGATCCTTGCAGATACCTTTCCGGTGGATACTTCCCAGAATTCCCGATTCTCCCGAAGCTGTGCTTTAACCTCCCCGCCATCAGTGATCCCTCCGGGCTTTTCCTCTTCAAAATCGGTGGCCTGCCCTCTGTGAAACCGGATGTGAAGTAATGATTTGCCCACAGCCTCCACTCTCAAAACACCATATGGGTTGATGAGCTGCAAGGCATTTCCATCCTTCATACACATCTTGATTGAATTATCGATCCTGGAATGCCCCGGAACAGTTAATTCTCTCTGCTCCGGCATGGAACCAAATTCCTGTTGTCTCAGGCTTTCGCGCTTATGCTCACGCTCCATCAGGCGCTTACCGGAAGCTCCTTGCTTTAGCTGCTCATTCAGATAAGAAACCATTGTCGTCTCGGAAGGTCTGTAGCCGGGTTTGGCAGTCTTTGCGGGAACCTTAACCTTCAGGGGCTTTCTTTTCTCTTCACTGCCTTCCACTCGCGCAGAAGACTCTTGCAGCCTTTGGATCCGGTCAGCCAAAAGCTCTGTTCCCCGTTCTTTGGAAGGCTGTTGATCCTTTCCAAGGGATTCAGTCGCCTGTTTTTCCTCTCCTCGCCTCGACCCTGTCTCAATCCTCCTCGGTCCGATATAATGCCTTCTGGAAATCTCCTGCTCTCCCCACTGCGCCTGCTCCTTTGCCAGCTCTGCATGGGTTTTCTCCTCCTGCAGAGGCAAAGGCTTTCTGGCCGGCTTTTCCTCCTGGGTTATGACCTTCTGTTCCTGCCCCTCTTCTATCGGGTCGGCGATCAGTCCGGTCAATTCTCCTTGATATAAAACAGCCAATTCGTGAAGTGCTCTGGTCGCTGCCACATAGAGTCGTTTTACCTGCGCATCCTCCTTTGGGTAATTCCGGGCGCTGCAATCATAAAGCAATACCGCATCGAATTCCAATCCCTTCGTCAGCTCCAACGGGAGCACCATAACTCCATTTCCAAAGGTCTGCTCACCCGTATCCGGAGTCAGGAGTCTGATTCTTTCTCCCAGATTCTTTTCCAGAGCCGCCTCAACCTCCTGTGCCCTCTGCTGATCAGGACAGATCACCGCTATGGTCTCAAAGCCCTTTTCCTGCCACTTCATAATAGCTTTTCCGGTCAAAGCCACCAATTCCTTATCATCCTTGGCCTTATCGATTTTCACCGGATCCCCGTGCCGGATAATGGGCTGGGCAGGATAGACATAAAAGCTGCCATGCCTTAAAACAAGAGTGGCAAATTCAGAAATCTCTACCGTATTACGATAGCTCTTTCGAAGAAGACCAAAGGTATCAAACTCGCCCGGTAGCATCAGATCCCGCAGCTCCTGCCAGTCATTCAATCCATAATCCCAGAAAATATTCTGGGAAACATCCCCCATAATGGTATATGTGCATGTACTGAGACAATATTTCAGACTGCAATAGGCCATCATGCCAAAGTCCTGTGCCTCATCGATCACCACATGCCCCGCTTCTCTGATAATTTCCGTCTCCTTCAGACGCTTATAGAGATATGCAAGTGCGGCCAGATCATATATATCATAAGCATCCTCGCTCTCCGCGATCAGAATTCCTTTTTCCGCCTGCCGCATAAGGAATTCATGATACAATTCATAAATAGACCCCTTCCATTCCCGTTTTCCAAAATAATTTTCGTAATATCTTCGCAGCTTCTTTTTTTCTTCGCCGGAATAGGAATAATACTTTCCACAGATCTCATTTTCAAGCTTCCCCAGGAGTCGTTCCGACAGCATGGAGATCTTATCCGCTCTGGAAAGCTTATCAAAACGCTCCAAAAGGCTCGTGATGGTATCCCCGCTCATCAGTCGGACATGGTTTTTCTCCAGCACCACATCCTCCTTTGGGATCAGACTCCACTCATATTCCTTTGCAAATGCTTCCAGATCCCGGAACCAGGACAGCCTTCCCTTTTCCGGCTCCGTGATCCCACGCAGCATGGGTTTGATCCTATACCTTTTAGGATCCCAATCCTCATAGAGAAGCCTCACGAACAACTGCTCCATGGTCATCTGACAAACGCCATAGACATTCAGATCCGGAAGAACACCTGTAATATAATTCAGCAGCACCTGATTGCTGCCGATCACATAAAAATCCTCCGGCTTAAATTCAAGCTCATAATTATACAAAATATAGGAGATCCTATGCATGGCGACGGTGGTCTTACCGGATCCGGCCGCTCCCTGAATGATCATATTATGCTGGGGTTTCTTTCGGATGATCTCGTTTTGTTCTTGTTGGATCGTAGCAATGATTTCTCCCAGTACCGCCTTTTTATTTTTTGCGAGATACTTGGTGAGCAATTCATCATTTGCCACCACATCGGAATCATAGAAATCCTTGAGCTGATCTTTCTCTATCTCATAAGTCCTCTTCCGCTTCAGATCAATGAGATACTTTCCTTCCCCCTTGACCGAATAGGAGGCTTCTCCCGGACTACAGTCATAATAGACCCCCGCAATGGGCGCCCTCCAGTCGATCACCTCAGGATTGGCCGGATCCTCGGCGATCACGGACCGCCCTATGTAATATGCCTCTTCCTTGGCAGAAGACCGATCCCGAAAATCAATTCTTCCGAAATAAGGCTTTCTCCTTGCCTGCCCTGCTCTTTGAATCTCCTGCTTCATTTCCTGAAATCTGGCGTCCGCAGTATGCCATAGCGCCTGCTGTTCCTT
>CACXDS010000103.1 GCA_902766425.1 uncultured Lachnospiraceae bacterium | reverse complement strand
GGAATTCTCCGCCCGACCTTTTATCTCTTTTTCCTCCCGATTCATTTCTTCCTCTCTCCTTCCGTTGCTTTTCATGTTCATCTCTTCTCTTCCTGTGTTCTTCCGTTACTTTTTTATTTCATCCCTTTTCTTCCTGTTTTGATTGTCAAATCTGGGTTTCCCATATGCCACCCCTTCTCACACCCATCACAGTCATTAAGGCATGCCTTGTAACTATGTAAGCAAAACAAGTCTACAAATGTAGAATCTTGATTTCATTCTACATTTGTAGACTATTTCTGTCAAGGTTTTTTTGACCTTATTAGTACTTTAAACTTCGCAGGCTCCCCTCCTGAAAGGTGTACTCCGGCGTGTGAAAGGGATAGACAACCTCGTCCTCATAATACCAAGGATCCTCCGGATGCAGATTATTTTTGAGTAGATGAAACTCCTGGGCAGGCATGTACCCCTGCGCCAGCAAAAAAGCCTTCTTTCCCTGCTCATTCACGCAGGTATCCACCACCATCACCACATGTCCCGGGCTTCCGCCATAGAGGAACACATCCCCCGCCTTGAGTTCGGACAAGGTAGTGGGCTCCGATTCTTTTTCCATGGAGAGAGTTCCCGCATAACAAAAAACTGTTTTCAGATATTTTACAAAGCAATCATAGGAGGTGTCCACGGACTTAGATTTCACCCAAGAGACATTGTTTCCGCTTACGGACACCCTATATCCGTCCCGCCACTTTTCATATTCGCAGAGAAAACCATTGGTGAAATGGAACTTGATCCGATCAAACTGCTCTGTTGCCCAAAAATACTCCGCATAAACCCGCATCACGGAATCCGCGCACTGCTGCAGATCATACGCTTCGATGGGCAGATCAAATACCGCCACATGATCCTGTTGGGCGTACTTTTCCGATCCGTCGTAGAGATGCACTGCATACCCGGCGGGCTTCAAGGGAAAGCCGCGCAAAAATTCCGACAGACTTCCCTCATCGGCCGATTCCCTCTCATATCCTGCTGGAACACCGATCCTAGTCTCCAGCGTACCCCCCTCTTCTAAAATGATCTGAGGGGCGGCGGACTGCTCACGATCTCTGTCATTTCCGGTGTCGGACTGCCCCTGCTCCCCGGCTTCTCCGGTATCTGCTTGGTTTTGCTCTCCCGCATCCTGAGTGTAGTTTTGCTCCGGAACTCCCCCAGCTTCCGGCTGCTGCTCCCCAGCCTCCATGGGCTCTGCAAGAGACTCCAAAATGGAGGGTGCAGCCTGCCTTGTCCCACAGGCACAGAGCCCTATCACCAAAAGCAGTGCGAGAGAATATGTTTTCCTGTTTGAACCATTTATTTTCATAGATTCCTTCTATTCCAAAATGTTATTCCAAAATGCTGATCATCTAATTACAGTTTCTCAGATCCATAGCTTAATTTCAGCTTTGCGATGAGATCCTCCAGAATATATCTTGAATCGATGTCATAATACATTTTGACCATGGGACGCTCTGCTCCTTCCACCGAGGAGGTATCCTCCGCCACAATGGGCACAGGCACATATTTATAATGCCCGCAGTCCGGATTCAGCGCAAGGGCGATAGCCGGAGAATCTCCCAAGGACCAGCTTTCCCCTTTGGTCCATCCCGCCATCTCAGAGTTATTATAATCCACCAGATTCCGGAACAAATGCTCACCGATCCGCCCACAGGGCCGAATCCGCCTTTGGATCTCTGCTATGCCGATATGAATCGTGGTATAGACAGTGGAGGGCACCACCCAGATATCTCCACCGCATGCCAGAACCTCATTCGCCGCCGCAATGTCATTACCCGCATTGAACTCCCGGAAGGGCGCAACATAGGGCGCCTCCCCATGGGTTCCGATCCAGATCACTGTCATACGGTTGATGATCTCGGGGCAGGATTTTATGGCCATGGCCACATTGGTGATGGCTCCCTGACAGAGCACATAGAGGGGCTTATCGTCCTCCCGCATCGCCTCATCGATCAGAAACCTCACCCCTTCCGAAAGCTCCTTGCGGTCTATGCAAGCATTCTGCCCTGCCGAACCATTCCGGTTTTCCTGTTCTGCCAAAGCGGCTCCGTCCTCCAAATATTCCAGGTCCATCGGTCCTTCCTGTCCCCGCAGGGCAGGGATATCCTTCCTGTCCATGCAATCCAGAATGGTTTCTATCTCCCGATAACTCCGCTCCATGGATCCCGGTGCATGAAAATGCTCCGCGATTATTCCCTTCACGATCAGCTTGGGACTGAGCAGCGCCTGCACAATGGCAAAGGGATCATCCGCTTCACAGGCGGCATCCGTGTCAATCAGCACCCGAAGCTTCTTCGCATCCGGCACATCATACAGAAATCCCGGCAGAAATTGCTTGCCTGCTACCGCACTCTGCTCCCGGTGCGCCTTACTCGCCTCCTCCACATATCTCCGGGCGTTCTTCAGGCTTCTCTCCAGTTCTTCTTCTGTCACAGGACGGCACACCTTCCCCGGAAGCCCCATTACCAGAGAACCATCCGGCACCTCCTGCCCCTGCGTCACCAATGCTCCTGCGCCAATGATGCAGTTCTTTCCGATATGAGCGCCGTTCATGATGATCGCCCCCATACCGATCAGAGTATTATCCCCGATCACGCAGCCATGCACTATGGCGCCATGCCCGATGGTCACATTCTCCCCGATCTGCACCGGAAAGGGCGTGTCCAAGTGAATGGTGGCATTATCCTGCACATTGCTGCCTCTGCCGATCACTATGGGGCCGCGATCCCCACGGATCACCGCATTATTCCAAACACTGGCATTCTCCTCCACCCGCACATTTCCCTGAAGGATTGCCCCCTCCGCGATATATGCAGTCTCATGGATCACACATGTATTTTCTCTGTCAGTCATGCACATTCTCCCCTACTCCTCGCTGTTGGAAAAAGGCACGCCCCGGAACACGCGAGGGTGCCTTTGCTTCATTTTATCCGAAATGATTTTC
>CACXDS010000102.1 GCA_902766425.1 uncultured Lachnospiraceae bacterium | reverse complement strand
CCCAGATCCTTGCCCACTGCAACGGACTGAGCTGCAAATGCCTCGTTAGCCTCGATGATGTCGAAGTCCTCGATCTTCATGCCGGTCTTAGCCATTACCTTCTTGGTGGCAGCCACAGGACCGATACCCATAACCTCGGGACGAACGCCTGCCAGAGCGCCTGCAACAAAGGTAGCCATGGGCTTCACGCCAAGCTCCTTAGCCTTCTCCTCACTCATCACAACGATGGCAGCAGCACCGTCATTGATACCGGAAGCGTTACCTGCGGTAACAAATCCACCGGGATTGATGGGACGAAGCTTTGCAAGACCCTCCATGGTAGAACCGGGACGTGGCCCCTCATCCACCTTGAACTCGATGGTCTCCTTCTTTTTCTTCACCATGACAGGAACGATCTCCTTGTCAAAGGCGCCTGCCTTCTGAGCAGCTTCGCACTTCTGCTGGGACTTCAGTGCGAACTCATCGATCTCTTCCCTGGTAAGACCCCACTCCTCACAGATATTGTCTGCGGTCTTGATCATGTGATAGTCATTGAATGCATCCCAAAGGGCATCCTTGATCATGGTATCCACCAGAGTACCATTGTTCATTCTATATCCGAAACGAGCCTGAGGAATCGCATAAGGTGCCATGGACATATTCTCCATACCGCCTGCCACTACGATGTCAGCATCCCCTGCCATGATCATCTGTGCAGCCTGATTCACGCAGTTTAAGCCGGATCCGCAAACCACATTCATGGTAACTGCAGGAACCTCAATGGGAAGTCCTGCCTTGATGGAAGCCTGACGAGCCACATTCTGACCAAGGCCTGCCTGGATTACACAACCCATATAAACCTGATCCACCTGCTCCGGTGCAACACCGGCACGATTCAATGCCTCCTTGATAACGATCGCACCAAGCTCTACTGCGGGAGTGGTGCTGAGGGACCCACCCATGGTACCGATGGCGGTACGGCAGGCACCGGCTAAAACTACTTTCTTTGCCATTTGTTTTTCCTCCGTTTTGATAATTGTTTTTATTACCTGTTCTTTTTTGGAATGCACTGTCTCAAAAATGATTGTTATTTTTTTATCATTCCATTCTTTCACATTGTAACATAGTCATTCAGCTTTTGCAATGACTTTATTTAGGAATTTTTCCCCGTCATTCCCCGTTCTTTATTTCTAAGACTCCTCACCCCAGACTTCGGATAAATGGGATCTGTCTCACTCCGATCATAATAATCATCATCCATGCGAGTCGTCACAGAAAGATCATCCGAGACAAATATAAAATCCAGCTGCCTTCGGCATCTGTCGCTGCTTCGCAGCTTCTGATTTTATTTCGTGTACGCTCGGTCGAAACCAAATGCCTGCTTCGCAGTCGCTTGGTTTCGTTCCTCGCTACACAAAAAGGGGCGCCCTTCGGCGCCCCTTTTCAGCTCTTATCCTATGCCTCCGGTTCGATCAAACCGTAGGTATCGCCCTTTCTCTTATATACCACATTAACCTGATCCGTCTCCGCATTGCAGAATACATAGAAGTTATGTCCCAAAAGCTCCATCTGGATGCAGGCATCTTCGGGATACATGGGCTTAATATCAAATTTCTTGGTCCTGACGATCTTGACTTCCTCATCCTCCACATAATCATTGTCCAAATAGCTCTGACTGAAAGCTCCGCCGGACTGATGCTTGTCAACGATCTTCGTCTTATATTTCTTCAGCTGTCTCTCGATGATCTCCTCCACCAGATCGATGGAAACATACATATCCGTGCTCACCTGCTCCGAACGGATGATATTTCCCTTTACAGGGATCGTCACCTCGATTTTCTGGCGCTCCTTTTCCACACTGAGAGTTACATGTACCTCCGTGTCAGGATTAAAATATTTATCCAGCTTACCGATCTTATCCTCCACTGCTGCCTTCAATCCGGGTGTTACATCAATATTTCTGCCGACAATAATAAATTTCATATGATCATCCCTTCCGTCTTAGTATTTTTATTACATTTATTACATTACGAAACCATATACCGCTCCTTTCCCATTCACGGACAAGATTCTTCGTAATTGTGTAATCATTATACCATTATTTGTCATCGTTTTGCAACAATTTCGAAAATATTTTATATATTTTTGAATTTTGCCGAATCGACATTTTTCTTTCTTTTCCACTTGACTTCTAAATTTTTAGCAATCATTCACAAAACATGTGTTTGCGTTAAACATGTGTTTCCCCTCACTTTTTTATGCAAAAAGTCGTGGATAATGTGCATAACTCCGTGTATAAATCATTTTTTCAAGCTTTTTCCGTTTTCGAGTTGTGGATAAATCTATTTTTTCCACTCTGAAAAAAGTTATCAAAAATATAATCTCGCCACATTTTTGTGAATTTTAAACATTTCTTTTTTTGTCAATGAGAAAAATTCAAAAAATAATTTTTTGAAAACTTTTGAAACCCACTGATCAATTTTATAGTTTTGACAAGTAGTTTCCTGCCGCTGTCGCAGCATTTGCTCCGTCAGCCACTGCAGTCACTACCTGGCGGATGGGTTTCTTTCTGGCATCTCCGGCCACAAACAATCCCGGAACACCAGTAGCGCAATCCTCTCCTGCCAGAACATACCCCGCTTGATCACATTCTACCAGCTTGCTTACCAGCTCGCTGTCCGGATGGATCCCCACAGCGATGAACACGCCGTCTACCGGAAGCTCTCTCTGCTCTCCGGTCTTAACATCCTCCACGATCAGCTTTTCCACCTGATCCTCGCCGCAGATCTCCTTTACCACATGGCTGTAAAGAATCTCGGCATTATCCAACGCCTTCAGCTGTTCCTGCAACACCCTGGTCCCTCTCAGTTCATCCCTGCGGTGGAGAAGATAAACCTTCTTGCTGGTCCTTGCCAGATAAATCGCATCCTCCAGGGCCACATCGCCTCCTCCTACCACTGCCACGGTGCGTCCGCGGAAAAAGGCCCCGTCGCAGGTGGCGCAATAGGAAACGCCCATTCCATTCAGCTTACCCTCTCCGGGTACCCCCAGTAGCGCATGATGTGCTCCGGTAGCCAGGATCACAGTCTTCGTCTCCAGCTCCTCTTTGTCCGTGCAGACCACAAAATGATCTTCCTCTTTGCGGATTTCCTTTACCTCAGCCTCCAGGAAGGGCACTCCCAGCTTGTCCGCATGCTCCCGAAATTTCATTCCCATGTCAAACCCGTTGATCCCCGGAAGCCCCAGATAATTATCCACCTCATAGGTATTTAAGATCTGTCCGCCACTCATGGGATTCTTTTCCACCACCAAAAGATCAAGCCCCGCTCTCTTTGCATAGACTGCTGCCGAAAGCCCTGCGGGACCTGAACCAATGATCACCAATTCCTTCATAATGCACCTCCTGTTGTTTTAATTTTTTGTCTTTGTCATTATCTTTAGGCATAAACCACACTTTTAAGCTTCAAAAGGAATGGTTTTCTGCAAAATGATATGCTAAAATAAGGATCAGAGCTTTACGAATTACACATTTACACCAATTCGCACGAAAACAATTCGCACAAAAACAATTCGCATGGAGGCAATTCGCATGGAAAACAATATTACCTCAAAGCCCGGACCTGTCTGCCTGATCACAGGCGCTTCCCGTGGCATCGGAAGCGCTCTGGCCGAGGAATTCGCCCGGGCTGGATATGATCTGATCCTGACCTGCTCCCAAAGCCTGGAAGCGCTTTGCGAGATCTCCGATCGTCTGGTAAGGACATACGGGATTAAGTGTTCTCCCCGTCAGGCAGACATGGGGGATCCCGCACAAGTGGCCGCACTCTTTTCCACCCTCACCGATCTGCATGTCCTGATCAACAATGCCGGCATCTCCCACATTGGTCTGTTACACGAGATGACCACCGAACAGTGGCACCGCATTCTCGCCGTCAATCTGGATGCCTGCTTCTACACCTGCAAATACAGTATACCTCTGATGCTCCGTCATCATTCCGGCCGCATCATCAATATTTCCTCTGTCTGGGGTAACATCGGTGCCTCCATGGAGGTGGCATACTCCGCCTCCAAAGGGGGACTTAACGCCTTCACCAAGGCTCTGGCCAAGGAGCTGGCTCCCAGCGGGATCCCGGTCAACGCCATCGCCTGCGGCGTCATTGACACCGCCATGAATTCCTGCTTCTCTAAAGATGAACTGGAAGCGCTCCGTCAGGAGATTCCCGCCGACCGCTTTGGCACTCCCGAGGAGGTGGCAGGACTCGCCCTGCAGCTGGCCCAGTCCCCCTCTTACCTCACCGGTCAGATCATCACCTTGGATGGCGGCTGGTCATAAGCGCTGCCTCCAAGCCTATCCCATCCATCTCATTTGAGAATAACGGAATTCGGCGCCTCATCCAACACATAAACAGTACAGCCCAGGCTTTCCATGAGGCGTCGATTCTTAGCAGTGGTATACTTCTCCTCATCCGCAAACAGCCACGCCGGACTGTCAAAAAAGGCTGCCTGCGGCGCCACGATCCGGTATGCCTCCTCTGTGAGTCCACCGTTTCCATGATGTCCCATCTGCACATAGTCGGACTTCAGCCTGTCTCCATAGCTGTTTATCAGAACTTCACTGATCCACTCTCCACCGATATCACAGCAAAACAGCATCTTCTCATGCATGCCATTCACCTGAAACATAAAGCCGCAATTATTTCCCTCCTGTGCCCAGGGGGCATCCTTTGTATATGCTGTCAAGAATTCAAAGCTCAGTCCCTCATAGACCGGACATTCGCCGATTTCCACCTGTCTTGCATTTTCAAGCCCCGCAGCTTCTTCCAGAAACTTCTCGCAGGTATCCACACAGTCCCAGTCCTTTGCAAAGGTTTTATAGGTCTCTATATCCATGGGGGGATACCAGATTTCCCCGATCTCGATCTCTCCAAGCTCCGGCAGCATAGCTGTGATGGCACCTATATGATCCTCGTGGAAATGGCTGCAGATCCATAGATCCACTCTGTTTCCAAACACCTCGATCAGACGCCTCAGCCCCTCCTGATCCACCTCATGCCCGCCATCGACCAACAGGAAGCTTCCGTCCGCAGACACCAGGGAGTAGCACATGGACTGCAGTCCGGACACTGTGCCATACTGCGTGATTCTCCACTCACCCGCCTTTATTTCACTGGCATAGAAATGATAATCTCCCTTCCGGCTGACCAGCTGATACCCCGTATCTGCCAATTCCTCCTGCGAGACAGCCCCATCGCTCACAAAATAATCACAGCCCGCCCTCCTGGCGCTCCCCGCCGGATGTACGCCATCAATCTCTGCCACCTTGCAGCCTGAAAGAGTATCCTGAAACAACGGAACCACGCCCTCCGGCGCTCCGAGGACAGGCGTATCCTTCTCCTTTGCGATACTGTCCTTTACCTCGTGGCAGATGCGCTGTAGCTGGATGCGATCCGCTTCAGCATACACAACAATCCCTCCGAAAAGCAGCACCACAATTGCCAAGAGAATGATAAGCTCCCATTTTTTGAAGCTCTTAATCCGCTCGCTGAATTCCCTGCCGAGCCTGTGCTCCATTTTCGTTTCCTTCCTTTCAGATTATCTTTATCCCGATCACCTTTTATTGGATCTTCTCCAGATTTTTCTCTCCTGCGCTTCCTTGACCAGCATATCGCGAAAATCCGGATGCGCTATGGAGATCAGCGCCTCCGCCCTCTCCCAGGTGGAACGCCCCTCCAGATTGATCACGCCGTACTCCGTTGCCAGAAAATACACCTGACTTCTGGGGGATGTAATGATATCCCCGTTAAACTGCGGCAGGATTCTGGAATGCTTCACGCCATATCGGTCCGTATGTGTGGAACTCATACAGATAAAGGCCTTGCCCCCCTTGGAGGCCGAGGCGCCGATGAGGAAATCCAGCTGACCGCCCGTTCCGCTGATCTGCCGTTTTCCCGTACTCTCCGCCGCCACCTGTCCATAAAGATCCACCGCCACACAGGCGTTGATGGATACCATATTATCGATCTGTTCAATGACATAGGGACGATTCACATACTCCAGGGGATACGCTGCCACACCGGGATTATCATCCAGCCACTCATACAGCTCGTTGGAACCGATGGCACAGCCAAACACCCCTTTACCCCTGTCAATATTCTTATACTTGTTGGTCAGCTTTCCCGCCTTATAAAGCTCATAGAAGGCATCCGAGCAAAGCTCCGTATGCATGGCCAGATCCTTGATGTCAGACTGGGCGATGCACTCACCCACTGCGTTGGGAATACTGCCAATCCCCAGCTGAAGCGTAGCACCGTTCACAATATAAGGGATCAGGTGCTCTGCGATCTTCCGGTCCACAGGCCGGGGCGGCGCGGGCTTTTCGTCCGCAAAGGGCTCATGCTCACCCTCCACCACAAAATCCACCTCGGAAATATGAATGCACTCGTCATATCCCCCCCGGATCTTGGGCATGTTCTCGTTGACCTCAACGATGACAATATCCGCATCCCGGCAGATGGGCCCGGCCACCCCCGTATTCACGGAAAAATTAAAATAACCATGCTTATCCATGGGAGCCACACTGACCATCACCACATTCACATCCAAAAAGAACTCATAATAAGCCGCGTTGTTGTGAAACACCATGGGGATATAATAGCAGTGCCCCTCGTCGCAGAGCTTTCTCTCATAGGCGGAGCAGTGCCAACTGTGATAGACAAAATGCTCCTGGGAAGGATCGCATTCTGCCACTTCAATGGGGCCGGGGATGAGATTTCCGCGGATCTTTACATCGTGAAGCTCATCCCGGCGCCTTGCAAGCGCACGATCCAAAAGCACAGGCATACCAAGAGAGCTGGTATAATCAATCCAGTCCCCATCCTTCACCACCTGCACCGCCTCCTCGGGTGTTCTCAGCTTCTGCTTATATTCTGACCAAAAATCAAGCCCCATACCCGCCCCTCCTTCTCTTTCTATTATCCAAAAAAAAGTGCGGATAGTCAACTTGTATCCGCACTTTTTCTTATGAAAAACACCTCATCCGTGTCCCTTCAAGTCTCCCCTGCATTCCTCATCGGTGCATGGCTTCTCCGCTGTCACAGTGCAGCCGCACTCTCAGATCAAATAATCCATACATGTCCTGCTGGCTGTAAAGGGGCGTACCTTCGTGTTGGCCACCTCCACATGCGCCGGATGAACGGCATATCCCTTCAATGCCTCTTCACTTTCCAGCAGGGAATCCAGCATCAGATCACAGTTGGAGCTGGCAAGCGGCTGTGTATTCACCGTAATCTCCAATAAGCCGGGGACCTTTCCCTTCAGGCCCTCCAAGCCCTCTTTGATCCCTCTCTTGATCTCCGCCTTTTCCTGTGCGGAATATTCCTCCCTCAAAGTCCACAGGATCACATGCTTTACCATACCTATCTTCTCCCTTCTTTTCCGTAAGCCCTTACAAGCCGGTCTATTCCTCCCGGTCCGTAAAGCCCTGACGCCTCATCTGATAATATCTGGCGCTGGCCTCCTCGCTCTCCTTTTTCTCCCTCCAGGCAGTGATGTCACTCCGGATCGCCAGCATCTCATCCACAAGGATCTCCGCGCTCTTAGGCTTCACATACCAGAGATACGCTGTCATCCTTCTCATCGCCTTTTCGCTCCCCAGATTCTTTGCGATCTCATTTCCCAGCGCCTCCGGAAAGCCAAGCTGAACCACAGCCTCCACCAGTTCTTCTCTGGCTCTCGCCCAGGCCCTTTGTTCCTCCGTCATTTTCTTTTCCGAACCGTTCCTATACTTCTCCGCCATCTTTCCCGTTTTGTGTCCCGTTTCTTTATGCCTCTGTACTTCTCCCAAAGGGAAACTCCCTTTTCAATAGCATATCATAACTTTCCCAGGAAAAAAAGCCGTAAGCTTCAAAAAATACATTCAAAAATTTCATCTTGACATTTCAACAGCACGGTGTTAGCATCTATCTATGAACTTTTTTGCAATTTGTTCACAGCTAGTTACATAGTTTATGCAATTTTGTATAAGAATAGCTCAGTCAATAAAGAGAGGTGCAGTATGGGCAAGGCATTCAGCGAAGAGGAACGAAACCAAAAGAAGATTGCTCTGATGGAAGCGGCGTTGGAGCTCTTTCATGAAAGCGGTACAAAGAGCCTGAGCATTCGGGAATTGACAAAGCGGGCCGGCATCTCCCAGGGCGGCTTCTATACCTTTTGGGAGGATAAGGATGCATTGGTTTTGGATGTGCTGAAATACAGAGCCGCCCAGAAGCTGGAGGCAGTAAAACCTTACTTTCCCGCTTCCCTATCCTCTCCCCGTACTTTTTTGGCTGACCGTTTATATGACTGGTGCATCGATCTGAAGGATAAACTCCTCACCAAGCCCCTCTACCGGGACAGCTTAAGCCAGATGCGCCGCACCTCCGGGCTGGAGGCAAACCGTCTGACCGCCATCTATTCCGATTTTCTGAAGGAGCTGGCAGCCTACTGGATTAACAACGGTGCTGCGAAATCTGTGGATATTGACGGTCTGGTCAACCTCTTTGCCGCCGCGGGCATTTTTCTAAACGATCAGATTCAGCTGGATGGCAAATACTTTGACGAACTCCTCCGCAT
>CACXDS010000101.1 GCA_902766425.1 uncultured Lachnospiraceae bacterium | reverse complement strand
TGTGCCTCCACCTCCGCAAGCTGCGCCAGAGCGGCTTCTGCCTCCAGCTTTGCCTGAGCAGCTTCCAGCTTAGCCCGGGCGGCACGCGCCGCAAGCTTAGCCCGTTCGGCCTCCGCCTCCAGCCTGGCCTGCTCGGCTCGCATTGCGTCAATCTCGGTCTCTGCCTCCAGTCCGGTCTGTCCGATGCGCATTGCTTCTGTCTCTGCCTCTGTCCCCAACCTGGTCTGTCCGGCGCGCATTGCTTCTGTCTCTGCCTCTGTCCCCAACCTGGTCTGGCCGGTGCGCATTGCTTCTGTCTCTGCCTCTGTCCCCGGCTGCTGTGCAGGCATCACATTTTCTGCGATCATCTCCTCGGGTGAATTCATCGCCGCTCCTGTAAGCTGCTCCCCGGCCGGGTTCTGCCGTATCTGAGTTGCCGTCTGACCTTCCGATGTCGAAAGCTGCGGCAGCTTTGGAAGCGTGCCAACAAGCCTTTGCATTCTTTCTCTGCGCTTTTCCTTTCGAAGCAGCTTTTTTTCCAGCTTCCGATCCTTCTTAGCCTGTCTGGTCTGAATTCTGTCCAGGGTTTCGCGCTCCTTGATGGCAGTCTGCTTTTCTCTCTCATCCTCCTCAGACATGCGCTGTAATACCTCCGGCACCTTCTTTTGGAAGGCATTCAGCGAGCGATAGCAGGAAATCCAGCCCCCAAAGCCTCTGGCCGAATAAACAGTCACCTCGATGACCCCATCCTTCCCCCGTTCATAAGTGACGACTGCAGGCGGTCCGATCAGATAGGTGCAATATACTGCTTCTCTATCGGGATCACTTGCAAGAGATAGCATTCGACCCATGTCCTGCATGCCCTTGACAGCCAGCTCACGCATCTGTCTTGAGCCCTTTCTTGAAAGGTACCAGCGCCTCCGGCACATGACGCCGAAGATCAGAACCTTGTCATAGCCGTCCCCGAACCCATTCCTGTATTTCGCCAGCCTTGTGAAGGAGACGGCCAGTCTGCCGTCCGCAGTCGGTACCAGATCCCCCAGAAGTGCTTCCCTGATTTCTTTCTTTACTATGTCCATGCCAGCCCTTCCTCTGCCCCTGTCACTATATGCTTGGGGCCTTTCCTCACCCGTTGGGTCCTGCCAGACTGTGAGAAAGTACCGATATTTTTCCGTCCTTCGTGATCATAATATTGATCACCAGGCTGTTTTCCCATTTCGGATTTGAAAACTTTATCGCCGCATTGCCCTGATCCAGCCCTCTCACAGAATAGCAATTAGCTCCTTCGATATACCCCTCGGATTGTATCTCGAGGATTATATATTTTCCATCCACCATCTCCGGTCTCGAAACAGTGAGACCGGGGATTCCGGGATCCTCCACGGGTACATATTCGCCCTCCCAGGATGCGCTCCAGCTCTCTCCCAGCTCCGGGAGTCTGATCTGAAGCGTGCCATCGGAGTCCTCCCAGACCTGATAATCTATATTGTTCTCTCCGCTCTCGCTTTGCATGACACCCTTGTGCTCCACGATCTCAGCCAAAACAAACTTAAGCTTTAGTTTTTGCTTCTTGCCGGTGGGCTCCGCATCCAGCCTTACCTTGATCTCTCCAATCACATCCTTCGCCCGAAAACGATTCAGATAATCCTCATAGTTTCTCTGGGCCGCCAGAGCAGCTTCCGCTTCCTCTGCAGCAACGGATGGGTCCTCTTCTTCCCTGTCTGACTCGGCCGGCAAATCAGGCTCTGCATCTTTAGCCTGCGCCATCGATATGCCTTCCTTCACTGCTTCCCCTTCTCCTGCGGGGACAGTATCCTCCTTCCCCTCGCCGGAAGATGTCTCCCCAGAAGCCGCCCCCGTCATTTCCGCCACCTCTCGCTGTCTGACAAAAACAATCTGCGCCGAGCCCTCCTTCAGAGGCTTGATCCTGTAGGTGATGATACCCTTTTTCTCTTTTTTTGCCACCTTCACCTGCAGGACACTTTCATCGGTGCTTGAGACAGCCCAACGATAATCCCCCGATCCATAGGTGCCGTCCAGCTTGATCAGGACCGTACCACGGCTCTCTTCCTTCCAGTAGTAGGGGAAGTTGGTTTCCTCCCCCCCCGCGTTCATTTTGCCACAGCCCGCCATACTGAGGGCCATAAGCCCTGCCAGCATGGCGATGATCACTCGTTTTGCTTTTCTCACGCTACCTGCTCCTTATGTCATTTCAGACTCATACTACCTTTTTCACTATCCTGAAATTCTCTGAACTTGCTTGCTTAACTTCCGCTACTCTCGCCGCTTCCACTGCTCTCGCCGCTTCCGCTGCTCTCACCGCTTCCGCTGCTCTCACCGCTTCCGCTGCTCTCGCCGCCTCCACTGCTCTCGCCGCTTCCGCTACTCTCGCCGCTTCCGCTGCTCTCACCGCTTCCGCTGCTCTCGCCGCTTCCACTGCTCTCGCCGCTTCCGCTGGTTTCTCCGCTTCCGCTACTCTCGCCGCTTCCGCTACTGTTATTGCCACTGGTGGGGGCAGGCGTTTCCACGCCCTGCACCGTAATTCCGATCACCGCCTTCGCCTCCGGCACCTCCGCAGAGGCCACTGTCAGTCGGTAATACTTTGTTGATTCATTCTTGGGTGGCGTAAAGACATAGGTGCTGCCATCCCTCGTCAGATAATTCACCAGATCTCCGCTCTCATACTTGTCATCCACCACTTCCACAACATTCACAGTGCTTCCAAGCTCCGATCCATTGATGATGGGCTGAACAATGAATGCCTTCTCCGGCAAAGCAATGATGTCCTTGCTATTTCCCTGTACCCGGCTCTGGTCATAAGCATTTCTTGACGCATTCCAGTTCCACATATTTGCACTCGCCGTCACATTGGCAAAGGTGATCCGCTTCAGCGAATTCTCGTAGATCCTCTCATCCACCCTGCGGGTATCCGTCTTCTCGCCATCCAGCTTCGCCATAGCATATTCCAGAGTCCAGCCTGCGCTTCCACTAAAGTCGGCACTCTTCGGTTCGATCTCAATCCTGCGAATGGAGGACGCTCCCTTTACGAAGAATCTTACATACTGGAGCTTATCCGTCTCAAAGCTGTCCCCGCCATCTACCAGATATTTTCTGATGTCGTCGATCTCCACCGGTGCATTGACATTTCCGTTGGCATCTGCGGTATAGAGACGCATGAACACAGGACCGTCCGTACCGCTCTCTTCCGTCTTGCTTGCCGCAGCCGTCTTAAATCCAAAGCTTACACACTTAATGGAATCCGGCTCATTCGCACCGATGGATGTTTTGTAGATCGTCACAGGCTCCGTTGATACCAACAGACCGTTTGCAAAGCTGTAGTGCTCCTTCTGGGTCGGCTTTCCGGTGGTATCCGTTCTGGCAGTGGTGACATAAGCAGCATCCACCGTTACATCCATACCGCCCATGGTGGCAAGCCGTATGCCCGTCACCTCACCCACAAACATCTGCTTAAACTTCAGATCCACCACCTCTCCTGCGCGGATGGTACTCACATCCTGATCCGTCAGGAACACATAAGGTGTCTGATATTCCGTGTTGTTCGGGTCATTTGCCAGCTTATACCGCAGGGCAACCGCCATATCCACCTTGTCGGGGATGAGGTTCCTTGTCTCGGTGGTCGGACCAAACTGCAGGCAGACCTGCTGCTCATCCTTGTAACCAATGGTGGACGGATCCGTTGTCGCAAATACACCCTGCCCATAGAAATAATTGAAATCCCCAAGGTTGATGTAGTAATTTGCAATGACAACTCCGGATCTCACCTGCTGAATAATGGCGTAATCCAGATAACACATTTTTATGTCAGCAGAGTTTGTCTTGGCCTGAATGGACACCTTGTTCAGGTCGATCATGCCCTCAGCCTTCAGACCGGTCATGTAGAACATATTCCTGCCCGTTGCAGCATCAGCCGCAACCGTATATTTCTTCATCCGGCCGCCCGTATAATAAATGGGCCCGTAAATATGCGCATAATTCAGTTCAATGTCCAGATCATAATTACGGAAGGGCTCACCCTTGCCCTCCTGCGGGAAGATGAAAATATTCAGCTCATCCCCCTGGGAAGCAGGCACTCTCGTGATCTTGGATTCCTTCTGCCCGTATTTATCATCACCCTTGATGAGATTTTCCGTGAAGGGAATATTCTCTGTCACAGGCTTTCCGGCCGCCTTCGCCTTCACCAGATGCGCGGGGTTTCCCTCTTTTTGCTGCGTGCAGATCACCGTTGATTCCTTATCCCGTTGGTAATCATATTCATCATTGGAATTGATCCGGAGAACACCCTTGTCCCTGACCTCGCTGATGGCAACGCCGCCAATGGCAAAGTTGTATGGATTATCCAGCTGTTCCAGGGTCAGATCCAGTGACACGATCTGCTGCACATCGTCAATATCGATCACAAAACGATCCGTATGTCCCTCGCGGAACATGGATGCCGGATCACTGACAGCATAGCCCTTGGTATTGCCGCTCCTTTTATTTCTGTACTCATATATTTTTTCAACGATATCAAAGTTTTCCAGCTTTCTCCGCTCCCCGTTATTCAGGACAACGGTAAACTGACCATACACCCTGCCGTGGAACTGACTGGCGTAGCCTTCATCCTGAACCGCTTTGTTGGTACGGAGCGCCACCTCCAGCTGAACCACCTTCGTGGTATAATCGATGGACTTAGTCTTGCCCATCTCCGCTGCCGTTCTACCTTTTCGGCCGCCCGGACCGGTGGTTTCCTGCTCTTCTGTGTAGGCAGCACCGATCCAGCCCACATCATTCGCAACATAGCAGTCATGGGTACCCGAAACGCCGGTTTCCGTTACCTTAATGTTGTCGATCCGAAGCTTATCATACTTCTTGCTGTCTGCGGATATGTCATCCGGGATAATACGGATTCCGGTCACCTCGCCGTAGTCCTGATTCGTACTGATCTGGAAGCTCTCCGCTGCACCGGAGCTAAACCGATCCCCCATGAGCTGCTGGTTAGCCAGCTCAAAGCAGCTGGAGCCATCCTCAAAGAGGAGCTGGAAGTAGAACAGGTTCTCGGATCCGGCATCACCGTTTCCTCCCGAAGAGACCACATTGCCATAGTCGTCCGTCGCCACAGTGTCGTCATAGACATTGACCGTGACTGTATAGGTCTTGCGGATCTTTGTGAAGTTAAAGTCCTGCATGGCCTCCTCATAGCTGATCTGATAGTCCGCCAGATCCCAGCTGTTCTCCACGATATTCTCCACACTAAGGGACTCGAAATCAACCTCCACATCCTGCCCCTGCTGCACCAGCATGCTCTTGGAGAGATCCAGGATCTTAATGGTACTGTTCTTTCCCTGAAAATCCCTGGTGACATTCACCCGGGTTCGCATTCCGTTCAGATTCCTGTCATAACCGCTCTGCCAGGAAACCTTTCTCTTGCCCAGCTGTGTGACCGAATAAATCTGAAAGCCCTTGCACTGATAATCGTCATCCTGTTGTCCCTGCTCTGCCTCCTTCATGCGGATCCGCACGCCCGTAAAATAATCCACATCCTTTAAGGAGACCAGTGCCATGACCGAATTACCAGAGTTTGCCCCCCACTTATAGACGAAATTATCCGTATCGCCGGGCCAGTATCCGTAATAATCCTGAACTGCGCTGCTTAACAGAATCTCACCTGTTGCTGACTCTGCCCCTTTTACATTGACATAGTTCAGTCTCATGTAAAGATCCGACCTCGTTGCGGCGGCAGCAATATCATCCGTCACAATCTGAACCAGATAGTATTCTCTATTGTCAGGTACCTCCAGACCCTTATTATCGTAAGCCTGAAGCTTCATATCCACCAGAGTATCCTTTGCGCGGAAAATGTCTCCGCCGGAATCCCCGGATCTGCGGTACAGGATCGGATCTCCTCCTTTAAAGGAATAGGCGAGCTGCGCTCCGTTCACAGTCGCCGACATGGATGTCTTACTCAAGTCATAGACTGCCATGCAGGTCAGACGGACGTCATCCGATTCGCTCTGGTCCTGTCTTCTTTTTTGAATAGCGTTACTGCCGGAATATGTGAGCTTTGCCTCCTTCGCCGCTTCTTTGGCGCCAAAGGTTGCCTCCACCTTTTTGATCTCTACACAGTCCGGAAGCTTACCGGCAAAAGCAATGGTTTCCCCCTGCTGTCCGATGCCCCAGACCTTCTTTTCCGATGCCTTGCTTACTCCGTTATTCCATGACCAGATCACCGTATTTATGATCACCGGCAATCTCACAAAGCGGTAATTACCATAGATATCCAGATAGGTGACGGTGAGAGTCATGGTCTCCGCCACTCCCTTTAAGTCATTCAGATTATAGGTGCTATCACTGTATTCAGTTACAAGACTCTCCATCCCCCCGCCTACAACATCCGCAAAATCCATGCGGAAGCCATAGCCATGCTGTGACTGAAAGGGGTGGTGCGCGTAGCTGACACCCGAGAAATTTGTCCGAAGGACCGCAAGCTGATCCGTCCGCATATAATTGGCTACGCCGCCGGAAGGAGCCCAGTTATTCGGCTGTTTTGTCAGTTCGGCGATCAGATCCCCCTCAAAATCCAGATACCAGGTATCGGAGACCTGTCCCGCCATCTTCAGCCCCGAGATCCTGTCTATCCGATAGAGCTGCATGCGCGTACAGGTCCATGAGCCATAATTCCCCATAAAACCTTCCAGTCTCTGCACAGATTTGATCGGAACCTCTGTGATGAAAAAATACTGATCCACGGAATTCGGCTGCAATCCCTTATCGGTCCTCTCCCAGGGCGCCTTCACCTGCGAGGTATAACCAAAGTTTTTCAGCGCATTCGTACTGGCACTGTCATCTCCGTAGGTCTTCAGATCCTTATAGCTGTTCACCAGGGAATCCTCATTCGGGAAGATAAATTGCTTATGCTTCTTGTTGTCCGTCCCTGTGTATCGGATCTCAAAGAACTCAATATCCTTACCGGAGCTGGTTCCCGTTGCAACCTCAAAAAGATAGGCGTTGCTGATGGCTTTACCCTCCGCTGCCTTCGCCTCCTGCGCCGGATAAAGCGTTACAGAAGTGAGTACCATGATCACACTGAGAAGTGCGGCGAACG
>CACXDS010000100.1 GCA_902766425.1 uncultured Lachnospiraceae bacterium | reverse complement strand
GCAAAATGCCTTCGCTTTGTGGTGATCAACAAGGCGGAGCTACAGAATTGGATCGCTCTGGCCGACGACCAGAAGGCTATCCGGGAACAGCTCTCCGGGAAAGGCTTGGTGGCCTTTGTGGCAAACGGCGCCATCCTGCCCCGAAGGAGCGGCGTGGATGACAGACCCATGCCCTCCGCTGTCAAATTTGAGAGTCCTCAGGAGGATCTGGTAACCTTAGAGCTCCCCGGGGGCCGCAAGCTCTCCGGCCTTGGCATCAAAAAAGGCATCACCCTCATTGTGGGCGGAGGCTATCACGGAAAATCCACCCTGCTCAAGGCCTTGGAGCGGGGTGTTTATGACCACATTCCCGGGGACGGCAGGGAATATGTGATCACGGAAAACACTGCCATGAAGCTTCGATCCGAGGACGGCAGAAGCGTGAAGCAGCTGGATATCAGCGCCTTTATCCGCAATCTTCCCAGTGGCAGGGATACGATCCGCTTTTCCACGGAGGATGCCAGCGGTTCCACCTCCCAGGCTGCCTGCACGGTAGAGGCCATTCTCTCTGGAAGCAAAACTCTGCTCATCGACGAGGATACCAGCGCCACCAACTTTATGGTGCGGGACGGACTCATGCAGCAGGTCATCAGCCCCGGTGAGGAGCCCATCATTCCCTTCCTCTCAAGGATGCGCCAGCTCTACGAAGAGTTGGGGATTTCCACCATTCTGGTGGCGGGCAGCTCCGGTGCCTTTTTCGAGATTTCGGATACGATTTTACAGATGAAGGAATACAAGCCCCTGAACATTACAGAGATAGCAAAAAAAGCCGCCAAAGCGGCTTCCGATAAGCTCACGGTTCCCGATGCGCTGGTCATCTCCCCGGACAAACGGGTTCCCATGCCCAACAGAGAGGTGACGGAGGCCCGCAAGGTAAAGGTACGGGGCAACGGCACTGACGCTGTCTCCATAAATCACGAATCCGTGGAGCTTCGCTTTGTGGAGCAGGTGGTGGATCATGAACAGACAAACCTTCTGGGCGCCATGCTGCGCACCCTGGAGGAGCAATACTTTACCGGCAGGGCTTCTCTGACTGAATGCGTTGGCAGGCTCTATGACCAATATCAAAAGAACGGCTTTGCCGCTGCCTGCGGGCAGAGTACCGGCAACAGCAGGGAGGGCTCTGCCTCCCAGAGCACTGTCCCGGGTAATCTTGCTGCAGTGCGCCCTCAGGAGCTCTGGGCCATGGTCAACCGCTATCGCGGATTGCAGCTAAAATAAGTATCGCAACTAAAGCAAATATTGTTCCATGGCGGAAAGCACCTCTTCCGTCTTACTCAGCAGCTGAGCCTCATCCGTCTCCACCAGACCGGTCTTCTCATACTTTAGGGTGAGATAGGGGGTGCCGTAGGCGGTGAGGGTCAGCTCCTTATGAAATTCAGCCAGAAGGGCCGGGAACCCGGCGGGCTCCACATTGGCGTCCGGCTTGAACACAAAGGTCACCTTGCCGGGGCGGCCCTTCACATCCGTGAGATACAGCTTATGGGCGCTCTCCCGGATCAGTGCGATCCGCAGGAGGTTCTCCGCACTTAGGGGAATCTCTCCAAAGCGATCCAACAGCTCATCCCGCATGTCATCCCGCTCCTTCTCATTCTCAATCCCGGCAATTCTTTTATAAATATCCAGCTTCTGCTCTTCGTTTACAATATATTCCGGCGGAATAAAGGCATCCACATCCAGATCCACCTGAGTGGTAAAATCCCCCGCTGTCTCTGCGCTCTCGTCCCCCTTCAGCTTCCGGACGGCATCGTTGAGCATCTTGCAATAAAGGTCATACCCCACAGCCTCCATGTGCCCATGCTGGGAGGTTCCCAGAAGATTGCCCGCTCCGCGGATCTCCAGATCCCGCATGGCGATCTTAAAGCCGCTTCCAAGATCCGTAAACTCCTTAATGGCGGAGAGACGCTTTTCCGCCACCTCGCTGAGCATCTTATCCTTCTTATACATGAGAAAGGCATAGGCCGTGCGGTTGGAGCGTCCCACCCGGCCACGGAGCTGGTACATCTGGGAGAGACCCAGAAGCTCCGGCTCGTGAATGATCATGGTATTCACATTGGGAATATCCAATCCCGTCTCTATGATGGTGGTGCTCACCAGCACATCGATTTCCCCCGAGATGAACTCATACATGATCCGCTCCAGCTCAGCCTCCTGCATCTGGCCGTGGGCAAAAGCAAAATTCACCTCCGGCATCAGCTTCTGCAGGCGTCCCGTCACCTCCGCAATGGAATTCACACGATTATAGACATAATAGACCTGACCTCCTCTGGCCAGCTCTCTGGAGATGGCCTCCCGCACCATCTCCTCATTGTATTCGCAGACAAAGGTCTGGATGGGGAGTCGATCCTCCGGCGCCTCCTCCAGCACACTCATATCCCGGATTCCCACAAGGCTCATGTGCAGGGTTCTGGGTATGGGGGTCGCGGTCAGGGTCAGGACATCCACATTCTGCCGCAGCTTTTTGATCTTCTCTTTATGGGAGACTCCAAAGCGCTGCTCCTCATCGATGATCAGGAGGCCAAGATCCTTAAATTCCACATCCTTGGACAGGATCCGGTGGGTTCCGATGACAATATCCACAAAGCCCTTTTTCAGATCCGAAATGGTCTTTTTCTGCTCCCCGGGAGTGCGGAAACGACTCATCAGGTCGACCCGCACCGGAAATTCCTTCATGCGCTGGAGGAAGGTATTATAGTGCTGCTGCGCCAGAATGGTGGTGGGCACCAGATAGGCCACCTGCTTTCCCTCCTGCACCGCCTTAAAGGCCGCTCTGATAGCGATCTCCGTTTTACCGTAGCCCACATCCCCGCAGATCAGGCGATCCATGATCTTGGTGCTCTCCATATCCGCCTTGGTGTCCTCGATGGCGGAGAGCTGATCCTCCGTCTCCTCAAAGGGAAACATTTCCTCAAATTCCTTCTGCCATACGGTGTCCTTACCGTAGGCAAAGCCTTCCGCCTGCTGTCTGGCGGCGTAGAGCTCCACCAGATCCTTTGCCACCACCTGTACCGCACTGCGGACCTTCTCCTTGGTCTTGCTCCATTCCTTGCCCCCCAGCTTGTTGAGCTTGGGCATCTTTGCACCCTCGGCGGAGGCATATTTCTGAATGACATGAAGCCCCGTGGCCGGAATGTAGAGATTTCCGCCATCCCGGTACTCGATCTTCATATAATCCTTGGAAACGCCCTCCGATTCCAGCTTCTCGATCCCCCGGTAAATCCCCAGTCCATAGCTGACATGGACCACATAGTCCCCCACCTTCAGGTCCTCAAAGTTTCCGATCTTCTGCCCCTGGTACAGCTTCTTTTTCTTGCGGTGCTTTTTCTCTGCGCCGAAAATATCCGTCTCTGACAGAACCACAAATTTCAGCAGAGGATACTCAAAGCCCCTCTCCACATGTCCATAGAAGGTGAGCACCTCCCCCGGCTGTACCTCTCTGTCAGGATTCTCACTATAAACTGCGGTCAGCTCCTGATCCCACAGCTCCTGGGCAAGTCTGGCCGCTCTGGTTCTGGAACCGGACAAAAGCAGCACACGGTATCCTTTTTTCTTGTAGTTGGTCAGATCCTTTAATAAAGACTCAAAGCTCCCATTGTAGGGAGCTACATTTTTGACATTAATGTCAGTTTTAAACCCCGGTGGGAAATACGCTCCCCGATTATCCAGGGCGGACAGTGTCACGATCCGCCCCATGGGCAGTCTGGCTGCCACCTCCTCACCGCTGTAGAGAAGCTTCATCTGGCCGGGCAGTACATAACCCTTCTGCGCCCTCTGTCCCATACTCTCCCGGAATTCCTGTGCAATGGCCTCCGCCTGCTCCCGGATGCGCAGGGGCTCATCCATGAAATATACAATTCCGGTATCCCCCGTCCTTCCCGCTTCCATGCGCTCGATCATCTCCGGCAGGGTCACCGTGTCTTCGTAAAAATACGAAAGATAGCTCTCCAGATTGACAGCCCCGCGAAGCTCCAGCTTATCCGCAAATTCCTTTGCCAGAGTTTTCACCCGGTGGGCCTCCTCCGTGAGGAATTGCTCCCGAAAGAGCTTCTCCTGCTTCGCCGCCTCCTGCTCCAGATTG
>CACXDS010000099.1 GCA_902766425.1 uncultured Lachnospiraceae bacterium | reverse complement strand
GCACAAACCATCAAAACAATAAAAATCCAAAACGCTTTAGTTTTGAAGAGTTCAAGCATTGTCATGCTCTTGCCATCTTCAACAAGCGGTTCTATTGGACAGGTTGCGAAATTATAGATGTTATAAAATGGTATGATCGACCATATCAGAGCCATTATTCTCCAGTTTTCTATGCCAAAGACAGTAAAGAAAAGCGTAGAACAAAATACAACTCCAACCCACCCCCAACAATAAAAGGAATGTAAAAGACTCATCATAGAATCCTTATTCTCAAAAGGGCATGCCTCAATGATCGGGCTGCCCAGCACCTCCGTCAAACCACTCCCTATAGCATAAATAATGACACATGCAATTATTCCATAAAATGGTTTCGGAGATAAATCAGGTAAAAATGCCAGTCCTGCAAGTCCCAGCCCTGATGTAATCTCTGCTGCTATAATGCATACCCGATATCCTAATTTATCAACTATTCCGGCGCATAAGAAATCAACTATCAACTGAGTAACAAAGAAACATGATGATATAAGCGCAAGCATGCCAAAAGATATACCATAGTCATTATGAAATGTTATAAACAACAAAGGGACATAATTGGCACAAATAGCCTGTGTTACAAATCCCAGATAGCATGCAAGCTGTGTTTTTTTATAATTCTTCTTTATTATCTTTGTAATGTCTCCTCTCATTGCCTTAAGCATAGTCCATCCCCCGGGTTCAGTGATGCTTTCCCTAGAACATACTCATTTGTTCGTAGTCTGTCTTTCTTTCCAACTGACATGGGATTTTTCCCAGAAGCTCCTCCGTCCTGCTTCGGTCAAACAGCCATGGAAGAACCTCTTTTGCTTCCAAAATGAGGGGCATCCTGTCATGAACGGGCATCATGGAAGCATTGGCAGCCGTTGTCAAAATAGTAAACCGCTCCTCTGCCCCTGCTCCTACGCTAAAGCCTGCCATAAACAGGATGGCACCGTCCATCCTGCCGAAGGTGCTTTTCTCTTTTCTTTTGTTCCATTCGTAGAACTTGGTCGCCGGAATGACGATGCGGCCATGTTCGATTCCGCCCCGAAAGAAGGACTTGTCCAACGCGGTTTCGCTCCTTGCATTAAACACTACATGACCCTTTTGATAACCTGAAAGCCCCCACTTGATATCACGGATTATCAAGTTGCCATGGAAGCTTCCGATTACAGGTGCGAGGTCTGTGGGGCGGATGTCCCTTTCCGTGAAAGAGACCGGCTTCACTCCTGGGCGTTTTCCAGCATCATATTTGATTATGAATCGCTCGATTTCTTCCTCGATGGAAGGCTCAACATAATAAATTCCACACATGCTTCTCCGTAGTTTGCCTTGTTATGTTAATTCTTAAGTGCTTCCCTTTGGCATTTTCACCTGTGCGTGCCAATCAATATTGTACCACACTATAGTGCTTCCAGTCTATCTTTCCATAAAAAGATGTTCAATGTCCCTCAATGGTAGATTTTAGGATTTTTTTTTAGCTTTTTATCTATTTTATCCCTACGATCTTCTCACTGCTCTTAACAGCCGCAAGCATATATCCGCCATACAGCACCACCATCACTATGCTTGTAACTAAAATGCCGTAGCCTGCTTCAATGGAGAGCAGCGCCTGCAGAGAGAATCGTGCATATCTTATGCCAAAGACAGAGTGCACAGCCGCGATACTCATGGGCAAGAGGAAAAAAATCCCAATCTGTGCAAACAATGCATGGTGCAGCAGCTTTTCGCCGCATCCCAGCTTCTTCAGGATATCATACCTTCCCTGGGAATCAATCGACTCCGCCAGGGCCTTCAGGGACAGGATCGCCGCACTGGACAGGAGAAATACCACCCCCACATAGGTCACCAGAAATGTGACCATCATGGCCAGACCGTTGTTGGATTCGCGGATGGCGATCTTGGTCCCCACAACCATATGACGATCGGCAATGTTCATGGCATAATCCGCCTTATCTCCTCCGTCTGCAAGCCGATTCAAGAGATTATCCAGCTCCTTCCGCTCCCGGCTGTCCTTCACTTGGTAATCCCCGGCTGCAATATAGTTGGCAGGGACAAAAATCCCCTCCTCCACTGCTCTCCGCGCCACCTCATCCGATACAATAACGGTTCCCGTATCCATGTTTAAGCCCGACATCATCAGGAAGTGATTCAGGCACTCCGGGGTCCCCGGCTTTAAGGACATATCCCCCACAGGAATCTCAAGTCCGTCCTGCATGGCTTTATTCCGAACTGAGACAAACATCTCATAGGAACAGGTAACCAGGTATTCATCCGCTGAAAGCTCCGCCTCCGGCTGACCGTAGATCCGCATTAATTGATTAAAATCGGACAGAGAAATAAACTGTGCGGGATACCCCCAGAAGATGGCCAGTGGAAACTGCTCCTTCAGCTCCATGATAAAGCCACCCACTGTTTCCTCAAAGGTAAGGCCCTGATGGGCATAGATGGGAACCTCTGCATACCCCGGCTTAGCCCACTCTGACATGGGATGACCCGCCTGCTCCAGATATTCGGACACCTTCACGCCGTCATCCCTCTGAATGCTGAAATCAACGGGGGTTTTTTCCCTGGCGCTCCCCTGGAACTGATTTGCCATGGAAAATCCGATCACAAAAGAAAGAATGGTCGCAAAAAGCATCAGACAAATGATTCCCATGGTGATGGAGGAGCTGCGAAGTCCGCTGCAAAACTGTCTCAGCACAAAGGCATTCAGCTTTCGGAAATAGAAGCCCTTACAGCGTTTCACAACCTCCATGAGGAACCCGGCCAATGCCCGGAAAAGCACCATATTTGCCACAATGCCCAGCAGGATCAGTCTTACCATTTCCTTAAAATTGATCTGCTCAGCACAAAAGCCTACGCGATAATATGCATACCCAAGAGCCAGTGCAGAGATCACAAACAATGCCAGATTGACAGCGGAGCCACTGACAATATTGGTCTCAGGCTTTTTTCCCGCTGAGAGGAGCTCCACCAGTCGATACTTTGTGATCGCTCCTGCGTGGAAAATGAGAACCACCAGGTTCATGACTCCAAAAGCAATAACAGTCTTCAGTGTAGCCGCCAGTGAGAACCGGAACTGGTAATTGCTCAGATCCGCATCAAAGAAATTCCCCACCAGAAAGGAAAGAAACTGGGAGCCCAAAATACCAACCCCAAGCCCGACACACAGGGAGATCAGTCCGGCGATCACTGTCTCACAGAACAGGATCTTGGACACCTGCCTCTTCCCCATGCCGAGAAGCAGGTAGATGCCAAACTCCTTTTTTCTTCTGCGGATCAGAAAATTGTTTGCATAAATAATGAGAAAGCCAAGAACACACGCCACTCCCATGGAG
>CACXDS010000098.1 GCA_902766425.1 uncultured Lachnospiraceae bacterium | reverse complement strand
CTGTGCCGGATGAGAGGCTGAAGCTTCTGGGGGATATGTATCATTCCAAGAAGGTGACACCGGCGGTGATCGAATTCGTGGATATCGCCGGACTGGTGAAGGGGGCGTCCAAGGGCGAGGGACTGGGCAATCAGTTCCTGGCGAATATCCGCGAGGTGGATGCCATTGTACATGTGGTACGTTGCTTTGAGGATCCAAATGTGATCCATGTGGATGGAAGCGTGGATCCCATCCGGGATATTGAGACGATCAATCTGGAGTTGATCTTTGCTGATCTGGAGGTGCTGGAGAGAAGATTTTCAAAGGTGACGAAGGCGGCAAAGATGGATAAAACTCTTGCCAAAGAGGAAGCGCTGCTCATTCGGATCAAGGAGCATCTGGAAAATGGTCAGATGGCAAAATCCATGACAATTGAGGATGAGGATGAGCTGGCATTGATAAAGGGCTATAACCTCCTGACTTATAAGCCGGTGATCTATGCGGCTAATGTTTCGGAGGATGATCTGGCGGATGATGGGGCTTCCAATGCCATGGTTGCCAAGGTGAAGGATTTCGCGGCAAAGGAGGGCAGTGAGGTATTCGCTCTCTGTGCCCAGATCGAGCAGGAGATCGCAGAGCTGGATGACGATGAAAAGATGGAGTTCCTGCAGGAGCTGGGGGTAAAGGAATCCGGCTTGGAGAAGCTGATCAAGGCAAGCTACTCCCTGCTTGGTCTGATGAGCTTCTTAACAGCCGGAGAAGATGAGACCAGAGCATGGACGATTAAGATCGGCACCAAGGCTCCTCAGGCCGCCGGCAAGATTCATACGGATTTTGAACGGGGCTTTATCAAGGCGGAGGTGGTGAATTATAAAGATCTTCTTGAGCAGGGATCGCTTGCAGCCGCCAGGGAGAAAGGTCTTGTGGGAATGGAAGGTAAGGACTATGTGGTGAAGGACGGGGATGTGATCCTCTTCCGCTTCAATGTGTAGCCCGCAAACAAAACCAAGCGCCGTCTGAAAGACGGCATTTGGTTTTGAAATTTGTAAAAAAATCATAAAAAAAATTAAAATTTTTTAATATTTATACAAGGAATATATGTGGTGTATGGATTTGACTGCGACCACAATATCTTGTACAAAATAGGCTTCGCGGAGTGCTGCGAGGCCTTTTTTTGTTGGGTTTTGCATGATTTTGGGGTAAGAAAAAGGGTTGCAAAATATTAAGAAATGGGGTAATATTTTCTTGTCAGTGGTAAAAAGTGTTAGTTTGTGAGAGAAAGTGGTAATTCCAGCTGCAAAATGATGGGTGGTGATCAAAATGTTCATGTGCGAATACAGTCATTCGTTGGATGCCAAGGGCAGATTGATCATGCCTGCCAAATTCCGCGATGTCCTCGGTGATGTATTTGTGGTGTGCAAGGGCTTGGATCACTGTCTGTATGTTTACTCCAATGAGGATTGGGATGCTTTTGAGAAGCAGCTGGCGGGCTTGCCGCTGACAAATAAAGAGGCTAGGCAGTTTGTAAGGTTCTTTTTATCGGGAGCCAGTCAGGTGGAAGTGGATAAGATGGGAAGAATCCTGCTGCCCACCAGCTTGAGAGCCTTTGCAGGTCTGGAAAAGGATGTAGTGTTGGCAGGAGTCGGACACCGAATTGAGATTTGGGACAAGGATAAGTGGGAGAGCGAGTCCCTGGATGGGGATATGGATGAGATCACCGGCATGATGGATAGTCTGGGGATCACTCTTACTCAGTAGCTGACGGGAGGACGAGAGGGTGGAAGAACAAAAGACGCAATTTCGTCATTATTCCGTACTTTTGAAGGAAACGATTGAGGCACTGGAAATTAAACCGGATGGCAGTTATCTGGATGGTACGCTGGGAGGCGGAGGACATTCCTTTGCAATCTGCGAAAGATTACAGAACGGTCATCTCTACGGGATCGATCAGGACGAGGCGGCTATTCAAGCCGCAGGGACACGCCTGAAGGAATTTGGGGACAAGGTTACGATCATACGAGACAATTTCCGAAATGCCAAAATGATCTTGGATGGCTGTGGAATTCATCAGGTGGAGGGGATTGTTTTGGATCTGGGGGTTTCCTCCTACCAGCTGGACACGGAGGAGCGGGGATTTTCCTACCGCTATGACGCACCGTTGGATATGAGGATGGATCAGAGGCAGACATTGACCGCCAGGGACATTGTCAATGAGTATTCCGAGAAGGAATTATACGCGATCATAAGGGATTTTGGGGAAGATCCTTTCGCAAAGAACATTGCAAAGCATATTGCAGCCGCAAGAGAGAGGCAACCTATCGAGACAACCTTTCAATTGAACGAAGTGATCAAGGCTGCTATTCCTGCCAAGATGAGGGCGAACGGGCATCCCTCCAAGCAGACCTTCCAGGCAATACGGATCGCGTGCAACAGAGAGCTGGAGGTGCTTCAGGAAGCCTTGGACGACTTGATCGATCTGCTGGCACCGGGAGGAAGGCTCTGTATCATTACCTTTCATTCGCTGGAGGACAGACTGGTCAAGAATGCATTCAGGCGAAATGAAAATCCATGTATCTGTCCGCCGGAATTTCCGGTATGTACCTGTGGAAGAGTGAGTAAGGGCAGAGTGGTGACCAAGAAACCGATTCTGCCGGGAGAGAAAGAAATAGCAGAAAACAGCAGATCAAAAAGTGCTAAATTGAGGGTATTTGAAAAAACAATGTAGGGGGTATGACAGAATGGCTCGGGACAGAAGAATGACTGGAAGAAATAATCAGTATGTATATGGCAGCGCGGCACCTAAGGTGGACATCCGCCGTGAGATGGAGGACGATTCCAGACGCGTTTACCGTACCAGTCAACAGGCAAAAAAGAACAGAGAGAACATGCATTCCATGAGTCCGGCATATGTTTTGGTCACATTGCTCTGCCTTGGCGTGACAATGGGAGTTATTATATGGTATGTGAATCTTCAGGCTGAAGTGGTCAATAATGTCACAGAGATCAATGTGCTGGAGTCCAGATTGAACACCATGCGTCAGCAGAACGACGAGGAGAAGCTTCGCATTGACAACAGCATCGATCTGGAAGAGATTAAGCGGATCGCTATCGGCGAGCTGGGCATGACCTATCCCGAGGAGGGACAGATCATTACCTATACCAGCGTCGGAGCTGATTATATGCGAAAAGTGGTGGAGGATTAATGGTGCGGAAACAAAAAAATCAAAATTTCACTACGGGAAGCAAGAAAAAGGTCCTGGTACTATTTTTTGTAGTACTGGCGGCCTTTCTGTTTCTTTTTGTGCGTTTGGTATATATCATTCAAAACAATGAAACAGAGTATCAGAAGCAGGTTTTATCTCAGAGATCCTATGATTCCAGAACGCTTCCGGCCAGAAGAGGGGATATCGTAGATGCAAAGGGGGTAAAACTGGCCACCTGTGAGAAGGTATACAATCTTGTCGTAGATGCCTCCGTTATGACCTCTAAGGATGGAAAATATATTGATTCCACATTGGAAGCCCTTGGCAAATGTTTTCCACAGCTGAATATCAGTGAGATCAGGCAGTTTGTGACGCAAAATCCCGGCAATCAGTGGCATGTGGTGCTGAAAAAACTGACCTTTGATGAGATCAGTGAGTTTAAGGCAATGCAAAATGATCCTGAAATCACCATCAAGGGAATCTGGTTCGAGGAGGAATTTCGCCGCGTCTATCCCATGGGCAGCATGGCGGCGGATGTGATCGGCTTTACCAGATCCGACAATCATGGCCTATACGGACTGGAAGAGTTTTACAATACGGAATTAAACGGTTTGGACGGAAGAACCTATGGATATCTGGATGATGATCTGAATCTACAGAGGACTGTCAAGTCGGCTGTAGATGGATATACGATCCACAGCACCTTGGATTCCAATATCCAGGCAATCGTGGAAAAGTATCTGCAGAAGTTTAACGATGAGCATATGAATCATGCGCACAACGGGAATGGCGCGGAAAATCTTGCCTGTATCGTGATGGAGGTCAATACGGGGAATATTCTGGGTATGGCAAGCTATCCCACCTATAATCTGAATGATACCAAGAATACGGATGCCCTTTTGGGAAGCGTTCAGGTGGAGCAGATCGAGAATGAAGCAGGATATTATGAGATTAAGAAAACAGGAAGGTATATAGACCAGGAGCTCCTTAATTCTATGACAGATGAGGAAATTCTGGTTAACTTGAACTATCTTTGGAAAAATTTCTGTATTACCAGTTCCTATGAGCCGGGTTCCACCTTTAAGCCTTTTACTGTGGCTGCTGCACTGGAGACAGATTCCATAGAGAGGGAATCCTATTACGAATGCTTGGGAGCCTGGCAGGTGGGACCGCATAATATTCATTGTCATAACAGGTATGGTGATGGCGTGATCAGTCTTAAGACAGCTGTGGCTCAGTCCTGCAATGTGGCGATGATGAAGATCGCGCTCACAATGGGAGCGGAAAAGTTCAGCAAATTTCAGCAGGCTTTTAATTTTGGATTAAAGACCAATGTGGATCTTGCGGGGGAAGCGAGAACCGCAGATTTCCTGCGCAGTGCGGATGAAATGGATCCCTCCGATCTGGCTACCTATAGCTTCGGACAGAATTTCAATGTCACCATGATCCAATTGGCCACGGGCTTTTGCTCACTGATCAATGGGGGATATTATTATGAGCCCCACATGGTATCTAAGATCACTAATTCCAGCGGAGTGACAGTGAAGAGTATCGAACCCCGTGTACTGAAGAGGACAATCTCCGATTCTACTTCGGAGTTCATCAGGGAATGCTGTCAGGCAGTGGTTACCGAGGGGACGGGTAAGGCGGCCAGACCTGCGGGCTATATGATCGGTGGCAAAACCGGTACTGCTCAGACCTATCCCCGCGACGGAAATGAATTTGTAGTATCCTTTATCGGATACGCTCCGGCGGATGATCCTCAGATATTGGTGTATGTAGTGGTGGATCGTGTCAACGAGCCCAAGCAGGACAATGTGGGTTATGCAAGAGAAATTGTCCGCAATATTTTTACAG
>CACXDS010000097.1 GCA_902766425.1 uncultured Lachnospiraceae bacterium | reverse complement strand
CCCAATTCCGCTCCTGGCGGAGCGGTTCCGCACTTCGTGCGAATTGGGTCCCCCCTTCCGCTGGGCGCATGGGCCCCTCCTTCTGCTTATCTTATCATATTTCAACTGAAATGGCTAGTGTAATATTGCAAATTCATCAAAAGAGAAATTATTTGTAAGGTTTTTCTCGTCAAAATAGACAAAGATTACGCTGAACGAAGAGATAATAAATTCAAAAAATGGGTAGTTAATTGCGAGTATCTTTCCCATAACGACAGGGGCCGGCATTCTCTCGAACATCGGCCCCTGTCTTTTCTTACTCTTCAAACATTAAAACAGCTTTTTGATAGCGCCTGCGATATCTCCCAGTTTATCCACAGAGATCTTTGCCTTCACGCCATCCACCACTTTATTGATCACATCATCCGGAAGATCAACTCCGATCACGGATTCCACTGCCTTCACTGGTTCCTTCTTGAACTGTTCCATCAGCTTCTCGTCCTTCGTCACCTTCTCCACAACCCTTGTGATCTGCTCCTTGATGTCTGCCATTGTCCGCTCCTCCATGCCTTTCAAACCTTTTTTGTATTATCCTGCGCAGTCTGTTACTCAGCCTTTACGGTGGGAGCATCCACAACATTCTTCTTTACGGATTCAATACCGTTCTCGCAGTTCTTCTTAGCCTTGTAGCCCTCACTTACAGCGATGGTCTGTCCGTTGGTAGCGGTCAGGCGGAAACGATACTCCCCTGACTTGTCAAGATAAATCTGGAACTTGGGATTCTTCACCGTCTCATACCCTTCCACAGTCTGATCCTCAATCGCTGCAACAGGTGCATTCTTGGTGACACTTGCAATACCGTTCTTACATGCCGTCTCAGTGGTATAAACCTCGGAAGTTGCGATCACCTCGCCATTGCCGGCCTTGAGATCAAACTTGATACCTGTCTTTGTTTCCTTGATTACAAACTTGCCCATCACTCGTACCCTCCTATGTCTCTTATGCTATGATCGGCTGCCTAAGCGAAATATAAGGCATCCTTCCTTTTAAGGATAGAACATTTCCCATTAAAAATCAAGGAAAAAAAGTGAGAAAGCAATTTCCGTTCTCTTCCAGCCATTTGGCTGCATCCGTTTTACCTCTCTTATAAAGCCTTCCCTCGGCCGGTGCAAAGATCACTACCTGGGATTCATTGAAGCCCGTGATCAAAATTCCTTCACCACTTTGCAGGATTGCCAGCACCGGAATATCCCGTGCAACAAAATACAGCATGGCATCCAGACTGCAGTTCGTCATATCGGCAGGTGACATAGTCGTCAGGTTTTCCATGATCTGCAGGGCAGTCCTACCACCGGCCAGAAGCTGTCCGCTGTCTACAGTGATCCCCCGAATCGCCAGCATGGTGTCCAGACACACCGCCAGACTTTCAGAAGCATCAACCTTTTCCGGCTCCTGAATCGCCATGATCTGATTTCTGGTCACCATGGTTTCCTTCTGCCAGACCACCTCTCCCTGCGAGGAAAGCACCACCCCCGATTTTTCCACGGCCAGATTTACAGCATTTCCGGCCGACAAGAAGAGTCCCTCCACCCCATAAGGTCCGAGTACTCGGTACTGCTCCGCAGGGATGCTGGTGTCCAGTTTCAGGCTGTGATCCCCCTCCAGCACCACTTCCTTGGGCTTTAAGAGCTGCACGGTCTTGGAATCGATCTTCCCGCTGACCTTGATCTGCACATATCTCTTATAAATATCAATGTCAACCAATGACACTTCATTTTTTCGAGCCACGGGATTCGCCGTTCTTGTGACATGATCCAGGGAAATCTCCTGGAAGGTTCCGTCCTCCTTCTGCTCCATTCTTTCCAGAATGATCTGGTTCTCCTCCACCCTGCAAGCTGTCACATAAATGTTCTCCTGGGCATACTCCTTCACCACAGCTCCGTCCGGTTTGGCGATACATACCTTATACATGGGAAACACCGCAGGCCCGCCCGCTGTCCGCAGGATCTGTGCCTCCCTGGCAACCCCATATATGATATCCTGCTCCATAAAGCCCAGAAGCTTTAGACTTTCTCCAAAACCGCCGCGGATCACTGTATCGCTCCCAGTCTCAAGATTCTTGACATACATCTCGCCCAAGCTGCCATTTTCCGCTTTTTCCTGCCACACCAGAATCTGATGATCCCCGGAAACCTGCATGCTGCCATCCCAAGCCGCCTCCATCAATCTGGTGACGGTTCCATCCGAAAGCTCCACCTGATACACCGCCTGATCCAGATATAAATAGAGCATATCTTCTCCATTCAGATACAGAAGCCGATCCACCTGCGCCTTTAAATCCGAAAATGGCTTTTTCCATGGCAGAAAGGCAATCTCTCTGATAATATTGACATTTGCGTCATATTCACAGATTCTGATTCCCACTTCTCCCTCATGCACGCCTCGATTCATATAACCATAAACTGCAAAATCAATATTTCCGGCCTCATCCACTCTCAGTATTTTGATATCGCACTCATCATGTCCGTCCCGAACAGAAGTGACATCTTCGTCATAAAATCGGAATACTCTGGTCAGCTTTTGCGCCGAGCTTCGGTAAGCATAGAGACAGTCAGACTGCTGGAAGGCCACTACGGAGCCATCCTCATTTTCCAGCATATCCACCTCATCATCCGCGATTCCCAAAAGAAGCTTATCTCCTCCATACAGGCGGTCTTCCTGAGGGATCTGGGTCATGGTACGCTCATAATCCAATAAATACATGCGATCCGCAGTATATCTCACTCGAAAATATTCCCGCATCCGATAGTAGCTCTCCTCATCGTCACCCGCCACGGCCACCTGATAATCCGCCACGAGGCTGCAGGCCTGTCTGTTGATCTCCTTCAATGTATATACGGGTGGAAGGGTCTCCCTGACCTTCAGATCTCCCCATGTGATCTGCTGAAAGCTGCTGTGAATATTCACCTTATGAAATGAGCTGTTGTCCTCCAGCCTGGAATTACTTTCCAGATACTTGATCAGCTCCTTTGCCGCCTCTCGCCTGTACAATCTGTCATGAAAATCCTGCACATACCTCAAATCCTCAGCCAGAGGAGTATCCGGATTCCAGATGGCTCTGGTATAGAAATAAACCTGCTGCCAACCATCCAGCTGGAGCTGAATCGTCAGGAGATACTCCTGATCCCTCTCGATCAAATCCTTTAAGCTCAGATGTACCAGAGTCTTCTCACCCCGATCCTCTCCCTGAAGCTCCACTGCTTCGACGAGTCTCTCCCCATCCACGCTTCGCAGCTGCGCTCCGATCCGGGTGATCTGCCTGCCATAGAGGTCGATCAGGAAATCCACATTCCTCTCTTCTCCCAGGATCGTAATGGAATCCCTCTGACTGGCGCAGTCCATGGGTGTTACATATCCAAACAATCGATTATATTCCATATTTTCGCAGACCATGGAGAGCGTCGGAAGAGTTGCCTCCGTCATCTCCATGGTCATATTGTCTTGATCTTTATTCAGAATCCGACTTGCCACCACCAAGGTCACAAAAAAAGTGATGAGAAAAACCGCTGATCTGAGTAAGAATTTCTTCATAACATCTATTCCTCATCCTCTTCCCAAGCCTTGAAAGCTCCCCGGGGCTCTGTAGCCAGAAGCCTTTCCAGTGTGGGACTGATCTCCAGAAACTGCTCCAGCTCCCTGCGAGCCGTTCCTTTTTTTGCCACTCCCATTCCCCTTTGTCTCACAGCCCGGATCAAAAGATTCTTGGGAGTGTGCTCCATGTCGATAAACTCCAGAATCTGGGTATTGTACCCATTTTCCTCCAAAAGCTGTGCTCTAAGGGCATCTGTGATCAACGCCGCCATCCTCTCCCTGATGATGCCGTACTTCAGCACCGGCCGCAGAAGCTCATTTCTCATCTGCCCGTTCAGCTCATGCTGACAGCAGAGTACTGCCAGGATCACTGTCGCCCCCCATTTTACAGCCTTTTCCAGAGCATAGTCCGTGGCAAGATCACAGGCATGTAGGGAGACCACCATATCCACATGATTTTCCCCCTCGTAATTCTTTATATCTCCCTGTTCGAAGTGAAGACCATCGTACCCAAGCTCCCTCGCCAGAGCATTACAGTGAAGGATCACATCCTCCTTCAGATCCAGACCGGTCACTTTGATATCCCTTCCCTCCTTCACATGAAGGAAATAGTACATGGCAAAGGTCAGGTAGGACTTGCCACAGCCAAAATCCACAATGTGCAGGGTGCGATCCCTGGGCAGCTCTCCTAGCACATCCCGGATAAATTCCAGATAACGGTTGATCTGCCGAAACTTGTCATAGCGGTTTCTGGTGATCCTGCCATCCGGTGTCTGCACTCCCAGCCTCATCAGGAAATCCACCGGAGCCCCCTCCGGCAGAATATATTGCTTTACGCGATTATGGGTGAGACCTTCCGCCGGATTTTTCTGCCCCTTATCCGTTTCATGATCCCTGACTGCATTGTCCGGAGCAGCACCGCCGCTCTCCGCGTTCTTTTTGACCTTTATCGTCATTTTTCCCTTTTTGCTCACCAGGATCAAAGCTGTCCTGTCCCCTCCGGTGATCTCACACTGTCGAAAGAGGGTCTGAAGCTCCTTTGTTATTTGAAGGATCATCTGCTCCCTTTCATAATTCTCATGAAAGACCTTCGTCCCCTGATATCTGGTCTCCTGAAATTTCAGCTCTCCGCCTATGGACAGTGGGCGGATTCTGGCCTTGGAGGCCAGCGACACATCCCTGGAATTGCTCAGAACGATACCCTTTAGCTTCTCATTCAATATCTCTTCCAGTACCTGACGAAGTTCGTCCATAGTCCCTCTCCCAACTGCAAGCTTTCTTATGACGATTCATATGCTTGACTTTATACCCGGTCCTTTTGCCGGACTCCAAGCCCTGAAAGCCTGCTTTCCAAGACTTCCGCGTTCATACACAATTCTTCCCGAAAGACACCAGCGCACCTTTACTGCTTCCGCCGCTGCCGCCTTCGGTAGATCTCATTGCAGACCAATACCTGTGCCAAACCCTCCAGATAAACCTCCTCCATCCCGGTGGGCCTGTGGGGCTGTGTAGGATCTCCGTTCCTCTCCGGCGCTGCATCCATGCCGGCCAATATCTTAGCCACCGCATTCCCCAGATCCAACAGACTGAGACGGTCCGGATACTCATCATAGATCATACTTCCCTCATAATCCATGGTATCCAGAATTTCCTCCACCCTCCTCTGGTATTTTCCCACTGCCGTGGGATAAGTTTTTCTCAGGTATTCAAAATCCTCAAATACCTTCTTTTGATCATGCTTCTCCCCATTCTCTTCCCTTTTGCCTATGCAGGGAAAATCAGGATATGCCACAAAAAAGGGCATGGGCGTATCCGTGGGCAAAATATATTTAATTTGGGGCTGAAAGTCCATACGCAGTGCCTCATAAGTTATTTTACCATAACATATGAACACTGCGTATCCTTTGTTCGCCTATCCGCGGTTTTCGAGGTATTCTTCCTCTTTTCTCCGCCTTCGGCACATATCGAATTCTTTCTACTTCAGCACTTCGATTCTGGCAATTGCCCTTTGGAGCGCTGTCTCTGCCCGGGCCAGATCCGTCTGACTGTCCCTGTTTGCCAATCTCTCCTGCGCTCTATGGAGAGCAGCCTCCGCGCGGTCCAGATCGATCTCCGCCGGCCATTCCACGATCTCCGCCAATATGGTCATCCGATCCGGCAGGATCTCAGCAAAACCGGAATGCAGTGCTGCTTCCTTTACGCCCTCCGCCTCTGTGATCAACAGTATTCCAGGTTTCACAATCACCGTCAGGGGAATATGACCGGGAAGGACACCGATCTGCCCTTCCGTGGTATTCATTTCCACCATCTCCACTTCGCCCTCGTAAAAAATTCTCTCCGGAGTGACAATGCGGAGCATATATCCCTTGTTTTCTTCGCTCATAAACTCAGACCCCTTAATTCTTCACCTTTGCGAGGACATCGTCAATGGTACCTGCATTCAAGAAGTAGCTCTCCGGAATGTCATCATGCTTGCCCTCCAGGATCTCCTTGAAGCCGCGAATGGTCTCCGCAATGGGCACATATTTTCCGTCCAGACCGGTGAACTGGGTTGCCACAAAGAAAGGCTGGGACAGGAATCTCTGCACCTTTCTCGCACGGGACACCACCAGTCTGTCCTCCTCAGACAACTCATCCATACCCAGAATGGCAATAATATCCTGTAACTCCTTATACCTCTGCAGGATCTCCTGAACGCCCCGGGCCGTCTTATAGTGATCCTCGCCCAGAATTCTGGGATCCAGAATACGGGAAGTGGATTCCAAAGGATCCACAGCGGGATAAATACCAAGCTCTACGATGGAACGGGACAGCACTGTTGTCGCATCCAAATGTGCAAATGTGGTTGCGGGCGCAGGGTCCGTCAAGTCATCCGCCGGCACATAAACCGCCTGTACGGAGGTAATGGAACCATTCTTCGTAGAGGTGATACGCTCCTGCAGTGCACCCATCTCCGTCTGGAGTGTGGGCTGATAACCAACGGCGGAAGGCATACGCCCCAGAAGTGCCGATACCTCGGAGCCCGCCTGGGTGAAACGGAAGATATTGTCAATAAACAAAAGCACATCCTTGCCACCCTTATCGCGGAAATACTCCGCCATGGTCAGTCCCGTCAGACCGACTCTCATTCTCGCTCCGGGGGGCTCGTTCATCTGACCGAAGACCATGGTGGTCTTCTCTATAACTCCCGACTCACTCATCTCATGATACAGATCATTTCCCTCACGGGTACGCTCGCCAACACCTGTGAACACGGAATAGCCGCCATGCTCGGTGGCGATATTACGGATCAGCTCCTGGATCAGCACAGTTTTACCGACACCTGCACCTCCAAACAAACCGATCTTACCACCCTTCTGATAGGGACAGAGCAGATCGACCACCTTGATACCTGTCTCCAAAAGCTCCGTCTCAGTGGATTGCTCCACAAATGCGGGGGCCGGCCTGTGAATGGGCTCGTAGGTCACTCCTGTGGGCGCCGGCTTATTGTCTATGGGCTGCCCCAAAACATTGAAGATTCTTCCCAGGGTATTTTCTCCCACAGGTACGGAAATGGGAGCACCGGTGGCGATTGCCTCCATGCCTCGCACCAGACCATCCGTGGTACCCATGGCGATACAACGCACCGTATCATCGCCCAAATGCTGGGCAACCTCCACAGTCAGCTCTCCGCCGTCCCTGGTGGGAATTCGGATCGCCTCATTGATCTCAGGCAGATTTCCGTCATCAAACCGAATGTCCAATACGGCACCGATGACCTGCGTGATCTTACCTTTACTTCTTTCTGCCATTTTTACCTCTCTTCCATCCGCTCCGGGACTCTTCTTCGATTCCTGCCCCGTACCCGGATCTCTTACTCTCTGTTTCTATGCTGCCCTTGCAGCCTCAAGATACCAACTTTGACACCTCCGCCGCTTCCGGCGCTTCATGGTATCTGCTTTGCATGCTATCGTCACTTCTGTTTACCGGCTTCAGCCACAGCTTTTCCGTTTTTGTTATTTACTGGATGGCACTGGCACCTGCAATGATCTCGGTCAGCTCCTGCGTAATGGAACCCTGACGGGCACGATTATACAAAAGTCCCAAGTCATCGATCAATTCTTCTGCATTGTTGGTAGCATTGTCCATGGCCTGCATTCTGGCGCCGTTCTCACTGGCCAGCGCCTCCACCAGTCCTCCATAGATCAGGCTGGCCACATATTTCGGGATGATCAGATCCAGTGCTTCCTCATCGCCGGGTTCGAAATTCATGGGTGCCTCGTCTCCGGCATTCTCCTTTTCCTGCCCCTGTCCGGCCCCTTCTTCCTGCTCCACAGGAAGGAGCTTTACCAGCGTCGGAATGTGGCTCACCGTATTTTTGAAGGCCGTATAGGCAAGGTAGATCTCGCTGATCTCGCCATTCTCAAAGGACTCCAAAAGTCTCTGCGTCAGATACATAGCATCCGCATAGGCAGGCTGCTCCATGACCTCCGGCAGTTCTTCTTTGATCTCATAGCCGGATCTGGCAAGAATATCCCGGCCCTTGTTACCGATGGCATAGATCAGAAGCTCCTCTTTTTTCCAGGTTTCATGCCTGGTGATCAGTTTCGCCACATTATTATTGTAGCCACCTGCCAAGCCGCGATTGGAGGTAATGAGGATCACTGCCTTTTTGCCAGTCCTGCCGGGCATCAGATACTTATGCTCCACATGCCCCACTCTGGCCAGAATGGAATTCATGGTGTCATACATGCAACTAAAATATGATTTTGATCTTTCAGCGCCTGCACGGGCCCTTTGCAGCTTTACCGTCGAGACCAGCTTCATCGCCTTCGTGATCTGCTGGGTACTCTGAATACTGCTCCGGCGGCGCTTAATATCACGCATGGAAGCCATATTGCCAACTCCTTTTTATACCCGCAAGCCAAAAGCCAATATGACATGCTTGCATGTCAATTTGGCAGATGCTGCGAGGAGCAAATACCCCGCAGCTCCGCTGCCGAGCAATTTTGATACCCCGTAGCTTGCTGCGGGATCTTTGATTTGTAACTAATTGAAATCCGGCGATCAAGATGCCAGAAAGCTCTTCTTAAACTCCTCCAGAGCCTTCTTCAGCGTCTCCTCCGTCTTGTCGGAGATCACCTTCTCCGTAGCGATATTGCCGGGTATCTCATGATACTTGGTATCCAGGAATTCAAAGAATTCCTTCTCAAAACGGGTCACATCCTCCACCGGAACATCAAGCAGGTACTTATGCGTCACGGCATAAATGATGATAACCTGATATTGCACCGGCATGGGCTGATACTGAGGCTGCTTTAAAACCTCCTTGATCCTTTCGCCCTGAGCCAGCTTCTCCTTGGTATCCGCATCCAGCTCGGAGCCGAACTGTGCGAAGGAAGCCAGTTCTCTATACTGCGCCAGCTCCACACGGATGGGAGCGGCGATCTTCTTCATTGCCTTGATCTGAGCGGCGCCGCCCACACGGGACACGGAAAGTCCGGCGTTTACTGCAGGGCGGAAGCCGGAATTAAACATCTCCGTCTCCAGATAAATCTGCCCATCGGTGATGGAGATGACATTAGTGGGTATGTAGGCGGAAACATCTCCCGCCTGGGTCTCGATGATGGGAAGGGCGGTCAGGGAACCCCCGCCGTATTCCTCACTCATTCTGGCAGCTCTCTCCAGCAGTCTGGAGTGGAGATAGAATACATCACCGGGATATGCCTCACGTCCGGGTGGACGATGAAGGAGCAGGGAGAGTGTACGGTATGCGGTGGCATGCTTGCTCAGGTCATCATATACCACCAGCACATCCTCTCCGTTTTCCATCCATTCCTCACCGATCGCACATCCGGAATAGGGTGCGATATACTGCAGCGGTGCCAGATCGCTGGCCGTGGAAACCACCACGGTGGTATATGCCATGGCACCGTATTCCTCCAAGGTCTTAACAATATTGGCAACTGTGGAAGCCTTCTGACCGATGGCCACATAGATGCACTTTACATTCTGTCCCTTTTGATTGATGATCGTGTCAATGGCGATGGCGGTCTTACCGGTCTGGCGGTCGCCGATGATAAGCTCACGCTGGCCCCTTCCGATGGGTACCATGGAATCAATGGCCTTGATACCGGTCTGAAGCGGGGTATCCACACTCTTACGAGTGATAACACCGCTGGCCACACGCTCGATCTTACGATATTTCGTAGTCTGAACGGGTCCCTTGCCGTCGATAGGTTGTCCGAGAGCATTGACCACACGCCCAAGCATGGCATCTCCGACGGGTACCTCCACCACTCTTCCGGTGGTCTTAACGATATCTCCCTCGCCCAGATCCTTTGTGCTTCCCAGAAGAACAACACCCACATTGTCCTCCTCCAGGTTCAGCACCATGCCATAAACCTCGCCCGGGAACTCCAAAAGCTCGCCCTGCATGGCATTTTCCAAACCATGTACACGAGCGATACCATCCGCAACCTGGATCACAGTGCCCACATCGGACACATCCAGCTTCGCGGAATATCTTTGAATCTGCTCTTTGATCACAGAGCTAATTTCTTCCGGTCTCAAATTCATGAATCTGTCGCACCTTTCCTCAATTCATTTTTGAATTCCTGTATCATTCTTTTCCGGTGATCCCTCCGGGAATCGCTTTGGAATCCTGGCGAAACCCTGTTTCTGTTAAAGGATTACCCCAATTGAATCTGTAATAATTGCTTTGTCAGATCGTCCAGCTTCGATCTCACACTGGTATCCACCACTCGGTCCCCGATGCGGATCACCATCCCCCCGATGAGCTCCGGTTCCACCTGATAATGCATCTCCAAACTCTCAAAGGGAGCGGTCTCCAGAAGCCTGCCTTCCACCTGCTTCTTCTGTGCATCGGAAAGCTCTACTGCAGTGGATACATAAGCCACGCCGATCTTTTTGTACTCCTTCATCTTGTCAGAGATATATTCCATAATGGCCGGCATTTCCCCGTATCTGTCCTTGAGGATGATCAATCTGACAAATTCATACAATTCCGGTGACAGTCTGCCCTGAAACACCTTTTCCGCCACGGACAGCTTATCTGTCTTAGCGATACCGGGATGCTTCATCAGCTCATCAAACTCGGGATTGGCCTTCAGGATCTCCATCATCTGACAGGCTTCCGCATAAAGCTCCTCCCCGGAGCCGGGGGCCTGTCCTTCCTTTTCCAAAATGATCTGGAACAATGCCTCTCCATAGGTTTTGGAAACTATTTTAGCCATGTGTTCTCACCCATTTCCTTTAAGGTCTCGTCGATCAATTCTTCCTGCACCGTGGTATCAATGGAAGCAGCCACCACCTTGCCCGCCATGGCGGATGCAACGGTGATGATCTCCTTCTTGACATCATCGGACATCTTTTGTTTCTCCAGCTGGGCCTCAGTGCGGGCTCTCTCCAAAATTCTGGCAGCCTCTTCCTTGGCCTGCGCAATGATCTGGGACTGATTAGCAAGTCCCTTGCTGCGCGCCTCGCTGAGGATCTCCTCCGCCTCCTTGTCGATGACCTTCAGCTTTCCCTCATATTCCTCACGAAGACTGCGGGCCTCCTCCATATTGCTCTTGGCCTCATCCAGTTCCCCGCGGATCTTTTCCTTACGGTCATTCAGCATCTTGCGAGCCGGATTAAACAGGAAGTAACTCATGATGGCGAAGAGGGCAAAGACGGCAATGATGGTCAGCGTGGAATCTGCCAAGAGCTGCCAGTCGATACCGAACATTCTTTCATAGGTCTCTCCTGCGGTTAATAGAATCATTCTTTAGGCTCCTTTCCTAGTTGAGTCCCCAGAGCAAAGGCTTAACGAACAGGAGCAGAATGGCAACAAGCAGACCATACAGACCGGTGGTCTCGGCCACGGCCTGACCAAGCAGCATGGTAGAGGTGATGGAAGACTTCGCCCCGGGATTGCGTCCCACTGCTGCAGCGGCATGTCCGGCTGCGATACCCTGTCCTACACCGGGTCCGATACCGGCGATCACGGCCAGACCGGCACCAATGGCAGAACATCCTAAAATAAACTCTTGATTGAACATATTGTTTTCCTCCTAATATGATTTTTGAAGTATTGTAATGTATTGTTTTCTTTTTTGTTTATCCTGTGAGGCCCTTTCTGCAATGGCATTACCTGCACTGCAGTCGTGACTCACTCCTCCTCGCCGATGGCATTTGAAATGTAGGTCATGGTCAGCATACAGAACACATAGGTCTGAATAGCACCAGAGAACAGGTCAAAATACACATGCAACACAGCAGGCCAAATGGTTGCAATCCACTTTAGCAGGCCATAGACCAAAGTCATCATAATGGTTCCTGACAAGATATTTGCAAAAAGACGAAGCGACAACGAAATCGGCACAGCCAGCTCACTGATCACATTGATGGGAAACCAGATCGGCAGCCAGGGGGGCAACGGCGAACACATATCAGCCCAGATTTCCTTTGGCTTATGGTATTTGAACTGGTTAAACCGGATCAGAGCAAAGGTGATCACGCCCAGCGGAAAGGTCACGCCATAATCCGCTGTCGGCGGCCTAAGCCCCAATAGTCCGGATATATTACTGAACAGGATAAAGATAAAGATCGTTCCTATGTAATTCCGGTATTTCACGGCATTTTTTCCCATGGTGCCGTCAACGATCCCATCCAGCTTCTCCACAATGAGTTCTACCACATTCTGAAATCCGCCAGGGACCTCCGCTCCCTTTTTGATCGCCTGCCCCGCCACTATGGAAAAGCCGATCAGTATCAGCATTACAAAAAGCAGGCTTACATGGGTGGTGGTAATCCAAACCTCATGTCCGAAAAAATGGTATTTGAAGAGGCCATGCACCATTACATCAATATTGCCGCCCGATGACAACAGGCACATTTGCATCATCCTCTCACCTCCCTCTGTCTGAATTATAGTTTCATCAATTATGATATTTATTTATGATATATATTAATGATATTTCATTTACAATACTTCATTCCGCGTATTATGTTCTTCCTCTGTTTCCCCCGGCACGGAATCCTCATCCCGAAAGACCCTGTTACACAATTTATGGGTGAGGGGCTGTAAATAGACCGCCGCCTTCATGCTCATATAGGAAAGGAACACCAGAAGCGGATCCAGCAGCTTCGTAAAGATCAGAGCCATAATGATCAGCACCAGCGCCAGATATCGGGTGACATATCCCCGATAGATCATCTTTCTGGCCCCCTCCTCCCCCAGATCCAACGCATAGTCCAGTGTCCGGTACATATGCCGGATGGCAAGCACTGCCAGCACAGACCCCAACAGAAAGCTGAGGCACCAATAAAGGCGGTCCGGTGCAAAGAGCAGTGCCCCCACTTGAAACAAAAGAGCGAAGCCCAGAATCCCCAGGTCGATCTCCAGCACCGTTCTATTTATTTTTCGTAGGGTGTCCCGAATCCTCATGCTCCGAAAAAATCCTCTTCGCCATGCGATATACATTTTGTCCCCCGGCAAGGGCTCCGACAAAAAACAGGGCTATGGTGATCCAACCGGTCTCCAGCCTTGCGTCAAGCCATATTCCCAGGGCCGTCATCATGCCGATGGGCACCAGCATATTCAATCCGAACTGTGTTATCATGGCCAGGGAACGGAAAACAGTTCTGTCATAGGGCTTATCATGCTTCATGGCGAATCCCCCGTTCCGAAATCTGCCGTAATTTTACAATCCATTTATCTAGTATAATCAATTTTTCAAAAAAAGTCCAGATGCACACCATGAAAAAGAAAAATTTTATAAGAAATTTAGAAGTTTCCCCCGCACACATT
>CACXDS010000096.1 GCA_902766425.1 uncultured Lachnospiraceae bacterium | reverse complement strand
TTTGAATCCATATTGTTTATATACCCTTATAGTGAAAAGCGACAGGAATATATCTTGTCGCTTTTTGAGTTATTATGTTTATTATTTTGGCTGTATTGTATATTAATAAGTGCATAGGCATGAAAGAACTATGGCATTTTCTCGCCTGCTTTGTTATAATTTAAATGGTGATTCTGGTTCGTTTTGATGGATGTTGATAAAAATGCGGGTGAAGAAATGCCGAAAGGGTATTCAGAGGAAATTAACATTTCTGAACCGGAGGGCGCATGTCGGCGCACTTCCGGAGTAAAGGGGGAGCATATGAGAAAATTAGCCGGTAAGAGAAATATGGGCGAACGGGTTGATATTGTTTTACGCAAATTTCGATCGAGGATGAGTTCCTATCCGCCCGGCATGTGTCCGATCGCATTGTATCGTTCATTATTGCAGATTTCCATGAATCAGTCCTGCGGGAAATGCGTGCCCTGCAAGGATGGACTTTTGGAAGTGGAGCGCATGCTGCAGGCAATTTTGAATGGAACATCCACAGGGGAAATGATTCCAAAGCTGGAGGAGACATGCCGTATGATCGCTGAGACGGCAGATTGCGTGGTGGGCATTTCGGCAGCGCAGCTGATCCTGGACAGCTTAAAGGAATTTGGCGATGAGTATGCGAGTCACATAGAGAACCATTGCTGCAGTGAGAATGTAACGCAGACCATCCCCTGTATTTCGCTTTGTCCGGCTCATGTGGATGTGCCGGGCTATGTGGCATTGGTCAAGGTCGGGGATTTTGCTGGTGCCGTTCGGAAAATCCGAGAGAGAAATCCTTTCCCTACGGCCTGCGCCATGGTTTGCGAGCATCCCTGCGAAAAAAAGTGCCGGCGGGCCATGATCGATGAGGCGATCAACATCCGCGGACTGAAGAAGTATGCGGTGGATGCCATTCACGCCGATCAAGTGCCGGTGCCGGAGAAGAATCCACAAACCGGGAAAAAAGTTGCCATAATCGGCGGGGGACCTTCCGGGTTGACAGCGGCATATTTTCTCGCACAAATGGGTCATAGCCTCACGATATATGAAGAGCATGAGAAGCTGGGAGGGATGCTGCGTTACGGGATCCCGGAATATCGTCTGCCCAAGGAGAGACTTGACGAAGATATCAAGGCTGTTTTATCGGCGGGGAATATTGAGGTGCGGTATCAAACCAAGGTGGGAAGGGACATATCCTTCGAAGAGATCAGAAACCAATCCGATGCGGTCTATCTGGGGCTTGGCGCACAGCTTGGCAATCGTATGCCGGTAGACGGCGTTGATTCAAAAAATGTAATTCCGGCGGCGGATTTTCTGCAATTGGTTGCGGGCGGAAAGGCTCCGGATCTGAGCGGAAAGAGGGTGGCACTGATCGGCGGCGGAAATGTGGCCATGGATGCGGCGCGTACGGCGGTGCGGCTTAAGGCAAAGTCCGTGCATGTCTTTACCAGAAAGAGAGATGATTACACAGCGTTGGAAGAAGAACGGATCGGCGCCATGCAGGAGGGCGTAAGATTCCGAACATTGCTCAGCTTTTTGAACATAGAGGAGGATCCGGAAACGCAGGAGGTGCGCGCCATCTGGCTTCAACCGGAGATAGTCGGGGAATATGACGAGTTTGGATTGATCAAAACAGAGCATTCCAGCAGATATCCGTATCGTTTCCTGTGTGACTATCTCATTCTTGGCGTGGGACAGCGGTGTGATGTTGCAGCCTTTGAAGCAGCAGGCATTCCGGTGATGCGGGGCAGGATTTTGGCTGACGATACAACGAGGGTAAAGGATCTGGACGGAATCTTTTCCGGCGGAGACTGTGTGACGGGTCCCTCCACTGCCATTAATGCCATAGCGGCAGGGCAGGTGGCTGCATATAACATAGATGAATATCTTGGGTATCATCATAAGCTGAAACAGGTGGCTACTGTGCCAAGTGCCATGCAAAATCCCTGCATTCCGACCGGACGGGCCGAACTCGAGGAATTGGATCCCTTTGAGCGCAAGGAGTCCTTCCTGCCCGTGGAGATTTCCATGACAGAAGAAGAGGCAATGAGAGAGGCATCCAGATGTCTGAGATGTGATCATTATGGATGCGGAGCGCAGAAAGGGGGACGAGGAGATGAGTGAGATGATTACGGTTACGATGAACCAGAAGGTGATTTCGACTCAATCAGGTGCCACTATTCTGAAGATTGCCAGAGATCATAAGATTTTTATTCCCACCTTGTGCTATCTGGAGGGTGTATCCGACATCGGATCGTGTCGGTTGTGTGTGGTGGAGGCGGAAGGTTATGATAGCCTGTTGCCGGCTTGCCGCACGAAAGCGGAGGACGGTATGGTCATTACTACTGAGAGTCCGCGTCTTACCAAATATCGCCGGGAAATGCTGAATCTGATCCTGTCCAATCATGATCAGGATTGTATGACCTGTCCCGCCAACGGAAGGTGTGAACTGCAGGCACTTTGTAATCACTACGGAGTAAAAAGATCGAGCTATCAGGGCTCCGACAGAGAGAGTAAAAGACGCTATCCCCTAGTGGAGGACAATCCCTATCTGAGCTATGATCCCAATAAATGCATTCATTGTCAGCGCTGTATCGGCGCCTGTCAGGAGCTTGTGGGGAACGGGGTGCTTGGCAATCGGGGAAGCGGGACGACTCATGTGTTGGATACGCCTTTTGGAAAGGATTATAAGACATCCGGCTGTGAGACTTGCGGGAATTGTGCCAGTGTCTGTCCGACGGGTGCCCTGACGACGAAACGGGAAGCCAAATATCAAAGCTGGGAAGTGAAGCGGGTCAGGACTACCTGCCCCCACTGTGCTACGGGCTGCCAGCTGAATCTCCTTGTCAGAGATCAGCAAATTGTGAATGCGGAGCCGGCGGACGGACCATCCAATCATGGGCTTCTTTGTGTCAAGGGTCGTTTTGGAAGCATTGATTTTGTCCATGCCGGTGACAGGCTAAAGCACCCCTTGATAAAGGATCGTTCCACGGGAAGCTTTCGGGAAGCTTCCTGGGAAGAGGCCATTTCCTACACTGCGCAGAGATTTCTTACTCTGAAGGAGCAGTACGGAGGAGATGCGCTGGCCGGATTTGCCTGCTCGCGCTCCACCAATGAGGATATTTACATGGTGCAAAAGATGGTGCGGACATGCTTTGGAACAAACAATACGGATAATTGCGCGCGGGTTTGTCATTCCGCCACGGTCACGGGGTTGGCGAAAACTCTTGGCTCCGGGGCGATGACAAATCCCATCGCCGACATAACGCAGGATGTGGACTGTATCCTTTTGGTAGGCTCTAACCCGGAGGAGGCGCATCCCGTAGTTGGCATGCAGATCCGCAGGGCAGTAAGGAATGGTACGAAGCTGATCGTGGTGGATCCGAGAAGCATCGGCCTGACGAAGATGGCGGACATTCATCTAAAGCTCAGACCCGGAACAAATGTGGCGTTTGCAAATGGCATGATGCATGTGATGATTCGGGAGAAGCTGTTTGATGCGGATTATGTGCGGGAGCATACCGAAGGCTTTGAAGAATTAAAGAGCCTGGTGGAGGGCTATACGCCGGAGCGGGTGGGGGAGATCTGTCACATCGATCCGGATCAGCTGGTGGAAGCGGCCAGAATGTATGCAACCGCAAAGAAGGCACCGATCATCTATTGCCTTGGCGTCACAGAGCACTCCACCGGGACGGAGGGTGTCATGAGTATGTCGAACATGGCAGTTCTGTGTGGCAAGATCGGCAGGAGTGGCTGCGGTGTGAATCCGCTGCGCGGACAGAATAATGTTCAGGGGGCGTGCGATATGGGAGCGCAGCCTACAGATTATCCCGGTTACCAAAAGGTGGACAATCCCGAGGTGAGAGCGAAGTTTGAAAAGGCATGGGGCGTATCCTTAAATCCGATGCCGGGGCTTAAGGCCACGGATGTATTTCCGGCTGCCATCGAGGGAAAAATCAAAGGCTTGTATATCTGCGGCGAGGATCCGATTGTGTCGGATCCGGATACGCATCACATAGAGAAGGCACTGGAGAGTCTGGAGTTTTTGGTGGTACAGGACCTTTTCCTGACGAAGACGGCAAAATATGCGGATGTGGTCCTTCCCGGTATCAGCTTCGCAGAGAAGGAGGGGACCTTTACGAATACAGAGCGCCGGGTTCAGCGCGTTCGCAAGGCAGTTACACTGGAGGGAGAAATGCGTCCCGATACGGAGATACTGATTGATCTGATGAATGCCATGGGATACCCTCAAAAGCATCTGACGCCTGCTCAGATCATGGATGAGATCGCACAGGTCACGCCGAGCTTCCGGGGAATCAGTCATGCAAGGCTGGATGCGACAGGCGGTCTCCAATGGCCATGCCCCGGCCCGGAGCACCCCGGAACGCCCATCATGCATGTGGGGCAGCCGGCAAGGGGGAAGGCACTTTTTTATCCTGCGCAGTATCAGGCGTCCAGAGAATTGCCGGATGATGAGTATCCGTTTATCCTGATGACGGGACGTATCCTGTATCATTATAATGCGGCAGCCATGACAAGCCGGGCGCCGGGACTTATGGATCTTTCGGGGGAAGGCTTTATCGAGGTGAATTTCCGCGATGCGAAGCGTCTCGGCATTGTGAACGGGGAACGGGTTAAGGTCGGTAGCAGGCGCGGCGAGATCACTGCTACAGCGAGGGTGGGAAGAAAGGTGTCGGAGGGGGAGACCTGGATGCCCTTCCACTTTGAGGATTCTCCGGTGAATATTCTGACAAACGCAGCTCTGGATGAATTTGCCCGAATACCGGAATACAAGGTTTGCGCGATTTGGATCAGAAAGATGTAATGTGAGTGGATGGAAGCGGGAGGAAACTGCCATATGAAGCTCCAAAACACTATTTTTCTTGCACTCTGTTGTACATTAGGTCTTTTTGCTAAAAAACTGATCAGTCCGTTTTCCAATGTGGTTACGGACGCCCTTCATATCCCGGGAGGTGTTTCCACAGCTTTTTCCCTGATGTTTTTGGTGGTGGCGGCAGGCATTACGAAGCAAAAATGGAGTGCGACATTGATGGGGGCTGTGCAAAGTGTTCTGGCCCTGGCCTTCGGTATGGGAGGCGGTATGGGGATATTGGCGCCCGTTGGATTCATTTTACCGGGAGTTATGATCGATCTGGTGGTGACCTTGCAAAAGAGCAGGGAGAGAGAGCAGACGGTCCGATTGTTTCTCGCAAATGTACTGGCATCCATGACTGCCGCATTGAGCGCGGATCTGTTGGCTTTCCGTCTGCACGGTCCGGCGCTGGCCGTATATCTGGGTGTTGCCGCAACCAGTGGCGGAATTTGCGGATATCTGGCCGGAATACTGTGCGGAAGACTGCACAAAACGAATCTTTTTCATGTTGACTGAGGAGATGGAGAAATGAAAAGCTTAAACCAAAAGAAGATACTGTTGGTAGTAATCGTGATATTGGGATTGGTGACGACGCTGCTCGCTGTTTATTACCTGAATGGAAGGGAGAAACTGGAGGCCGGTGAGGTGCTGGTAGTCAGCGGGAATAAAAGCCGCAAGCTCCGTTTGGACCAGTTGGAGCTTTCCCCTTTCTCGGGAATGATGAGTAATATGAAGGGCGAACAAAAATCTGTGAGCGGAGAGGGCGTTCGGTTGTCGGATGTCACGGGAATTTCCGGTTTTTCAGAAGTGATCCTGATATCGGATGACGCCTACAGTGCCGTGGTGAAGGCCGAAGAGTTGGATCAGGCCTGGCTATGGATTGAGAATGGTGAAGCGAGGCTTCTTGTTTTGGGAGATCAAAATGCGAAGCGTTATGTAAAACATGTGGTGAGGATAGAGGTAAAATGACGAATTATTCGGCGATCATACTTGCAGGAGGAAAAAGCAGCCGCATGGGGCAGAATAAGGCGGATCTGATTATCCATGGCAGGAGCTTTGTCAGCATCCTGACGGATAAGCTTGGAAGGCTGGGAATACAGGATATTATGCTTTCAGGGTATTCGGGCCAGGTGAACGGGGCCAGGAACATTGCTGACATATTTCCGGGGAAAGGTCCTCTGTCAGGTATTCATGCGGGGCTGTGTGCGGCAAGACAGGAGCATGTTTTGGTGTTGGCGGTGGACATGCCTTTGATCCCGGAGACTTTTTTGGAACGATTGCTGACATGTCATGACCATGGGATCACTGTGGCAATCTGCAAAGGGAGGGTACAGCCCCTGGTGGCTGTTGTGGACCGGGGGTTGTCCGGTGAGTGCGAGAGGCTCCTGGCGGAGGAAAGACTCTATGTGATGGCACTCTATGACAAGGCAGGGTATCAAACAGTTCCGTTTACGGGAGAAGAGCTATTGATACGCGGTTGCAATACGCCGGAGGAGTATGAAGCCATTTTGCGCATGTGAGGAACATGAGGCGGAGGACGGGCTGTCCGTCCCTTCAAAGATCCGGAAAATATGGATTACCTCAGTAAATAACTCATAAAAAAGATGAAAAAATACTTGAAAAGAATTTTTAATTCCATTAGTCTTTTTTTAGGGCGCCCAAATCTATCTAAGAGGAGACTATGATTTCATGAATTACGAACAATTTCATAAGGTGATCGGGGAGAGCACGGGGAACGAGAGCAATGTGTGTCAGATCTATGCTATCAGGGACGAAAAGACGGTTTATGACGATTGCTGGCGCGGGTTTCGGACAGATGACGCTGTGAATGTGAATTCCGTGACCAAGGGGGTTATGGCGCTGCTTGCAGGCATCGCCCTGGATCAGGGGCGGATTGGGAGCCTGGATCAAAAGGTCTTGGATTTCTTCCCGGATTATAAGGTAAAGCGCGGGGAAAAGACGATTTATGATGTGACGGTCAGGCATCTCCTTACCATGACGGCGCCTTATAAGTATGCCTCAGAGCCCTGGACAAAGGTCTGCACCTCCGGTGACTGGACCTTGGCGGTGCTGGACTTTCTGGGAGGCAGGAAGGGCATCACCGGCGAGTTTAAGTATGCCACGCTGGGGATCCAGATCCTGGCGGGGATCATTGAGAACGCCACGGGGGAAAGGTGCATTGATTTCGCAAACCGGTATC
>CACXDS010000095.1 GCA_902766425.1 uncultured Lachnospiraceae bacterium | reverse complement strand
CTTCGCCAGTCGGAACGAATCATCAAGGAGTCTGCCGACAGGGAGCTTGGCAAGGAAGAGCTGTGCCTATTGAAAAAGGAAGATTTTAGGCCACTTGGTCAGGAACCCAAAACGATGAGAAGGATGGGCTTTAGCGCGTAAGAAGACACAAAATCAGGGTCTCTCGCGAGAGACCCTGATTTTGTAGGGGGGGAAAGGGGATAAAATGCTAAATCATTGATAGTAGGCGAACGCATTAAACAAGTGAAAATTATTTTTTTTGAATCTGAATTTGAGTTTTGCAATTTGGATGCCATGGTGCATTTGCCGCCATCTCCGCACATCATTCTGAATTCATTTTCCAAGAGGGTCACGGTAATGCTGGTAATTGGTTTCTTGATGAATTCTCTGTCTGCCAGGAAGCGTTTCCAATTGTACTGGTCATAGTCGGATGTCCGGGACGAAATTGACCCGGCTTCTACAAGTTTTTCCCGTTCTGCCGTATATGTCATATAAACATCCTCTATGCCATTTCCGGAAGGACCTTCGGGTGTGTGGCAGGTGTTAACCAGTATGGAAACCTCCCCGCGTTCCTGCCCGAAATATAGAAGTGTTTTCCCATTTGGCCTACATTGTGGTTTCACAGAAACTATGATAAGATAACATTAAGCTTCGTTTATGGAGGTGGATTTATGGCAAGAGAGATAGCAATCGGTATTCAGGATTTCAGCAATTTGATTGAGAATAAATATTTTTATATTGATAAGACATCATTTATCAGTGAGTGGTGGAATTCCGGAGATGCAGTTACGCTGATCATGCGCCCGCGCAGGTTTGGTAAAACGCTGAACATGAGTATGCTGGAGTGCTTTTTTTCCAATAAATTTGAGGGCAGGGCAGACCTTTTTGAAAGCCTCGATATATGGAAGGATGAGAAATTTAGGAAATTGCAGGGTACCTATCCGGTCATTTTTCTGTCTTTTGCGGGGATTAAATTTGCGGATTACAGAGATACAAGAGTGGCAATAAACGGCATGATTGCAGACCTGTACAACCAATATGAATGGATGCTGGGTGATAAGAAGTTTACGGATGCAGACAGGGAAGCGTTTAAGGAAGTATCAAAGAAGATGGATGATCCGACTGCAGCATTGTCTTTGAATCGATTGTGTGAATGGCTCTACCGATATTATGGAAAGAAATGCATTGTGCTTTTGGACGAGTATGACACGCCCATGCAGGAAGCCTATATAAACGGTTTTTGGGGTGAACTTGTGGCGTATACGAGGGCGCTCTTTAACAATACTTTTAAGACCAATCCGTCCCTGGAGCGCGCGGTCATGACCGGAATCACAAGAATCAGCAAAGAGTCCATTTTCTCTGATTTGAATAACCTTACGGTAGTTACCACTACATCCGACAGATATGCAAAGGCTTTTGGATTTACGGAAGAAGAAGTATTTGCTGCCATGGATGAGCAGGGGATACCGGAGGATGAAAAGAAGAATGTCAAGGCATGGTATGATGGGTTTACATTTGGAAAAGTGACGGATATTTACAATCCATGGTCAGTAACGGTGTATCTGGATGAGAGGAAATTTGACACTTATTGGGCGAATACCAGCGGAAACGGTCTGGTCGGAAAGCTGATCAGGGAAGGAAATCCAGACATTAAGTCGGATTTCGAGGAACTGCTTAAGGGCGGGATTCTTGAGGCAGAGATTGACGAGCAGATTGTATATAACCAGCTTGATGAAGATGATAATGCCATCTGGAGTCTTCTGCTCGCATCGGGTTATCTGAAGGTGGAAGGCATCATCCGTCCGAAACCGGAGGATGAGTCGATTTATCGACTTTCCATAACGAATTATGAAGTCAGGCGGATGTTTGGCAAGATGGTAAAGGGTTGGTTCCAGAAAGAAAAGGCGTTGTCAAAATTTGTGTCCGCCATGTTCAGAGGAGACATGGAAGAGATGAGTGTGTATATGAACAAGGTGGCACTCAATACATTCAGTTTTTTTGATGTCTCGGGCAGGCCATCCGAAAGTAAAGAACCGGAACGCTTCTATCATGGTTTTGTGCTTGGACTGATTGTGGACAAAGCGGAAGATTATCTGGTGAAGTCTAATCGTGAAAGCGGTTATGGCCGCTATGATGTGGTCATGGAACCGAAGGATGCAAAGAATGTGGCGGTTATCATGGAATTTAAAGTGTTGAATAGGAATGCCGGGGAGGAATCTTTGGAGGATACCGCTAAGAGTGCCTTAAAGCAGATCGAGGAAAAGAAATATGACACAGATCTGTTGCAAAGGGGAATACCGGCAGAGAACATCCTAAAGTATGGTTTTGCATTTGAAGGTGAGAAGTGTTTGATCAGAAAGGCATAAAAAAGTAATTCAGCCGAAGCGGTGCCAATATGGTGCCGCTTCGTTTTTTTT
>CACXDS010000094.1 GCA_902766425.1 uncultured Lachnospiraceae bacterium | reverse complement strand
TCTCTTACTTCAGCATGGATTTTAATTCATCCATAAAGGTATTGATATCCTTAAATTCCCGATAAACGGAGGCAAATCTCACATAGGCCACCTCATCCAGGTCCTTCAGCTTGTTCATTACGATCTCACCGATGATCCTGCTGGGTATCTCCTTGTCCTCCAGGCTAAACACTTCATTTTCCACCTCATTGACCAGATTTGTGATCTGATTTGCACTCACGGGACGCTTATGACACGCCCGAAGGACACCCGCCTCGATCTTCCCTCGATCGTAGGTCTCCCGATTATTATCCTTCTTGATAATGATCAAGGGAATCGTCTCGACCTTCTCATAAGTGGTAAACCTCTTGCCACACTCATCGCACTCCCTTCTGCGACGAATGGAATTATTATCCTCCGCCGGTCTGGAGTCAATTACACGAGTGTTCTCCTGATTACAAAAAGGACATTTCACGGTGGCACCTCCTGAAATTGTGAGAATATTCTCTCTTTTTCCTTTTTATTTTACCCTTTTCAGCAATTAATGTCAACCAAAATTATGTCCGGTCCGATCTGTCTGATATCATTCCAGCATATGGAAATATTCGGCTCACACCGCAAAAAGCTCAGAAATTTATTCCCCCCGGGTACCATGATCTTGCAGATGCATCCTTTGCATTCGTCAAACTCCAGATCACATACTCTGCCCAGCTTCCGGCAGTCCTTTATATTGATCACATCCTTGCACTGTAATTCGGAATAAAGCACGACGGACTCCTTCCATTCTCTCCTGATATCGTATGCACCTTCTCCTCCGAGGGTTCCACCGCAATACCTTCCTTACTCCAAATAGCTCCACTACGCTTTATACAGAATTGTCCCCAAAAGCAGGAGCACTGCTCCTGCTACCATGAGGGCTATACGGCAGACAAGCTCCAGACCCGCACTGCCCCCGTATATCCCTATGACAAGGGAATACAGACTGAAGATCATCAGAATGATCCCTGTAAATTTGCGGATTGTTTTTTTCCTCTCCTTCATTCTATCTCTCCCCATTCCATCCGGTTAGACTGCTTCTGGCTGCAACCATTTTGGCGTAACGCCCGTTTCTCGCCATAAGCTGCTCATGATTTCCCTCCTCTGCGATCGTGCCATCCGCAACAACCAGTATGCGATCCGCATGTTCAATGGTATTTAGCTTATGTGCGATCATTAATGTGGTCTTATCCCGACATAGCGCACTTAACGCCAGCTCCCCTGTTGTATCTATATTGAAAAACTGGCTTTTGGGATTCTGGAACACGCTCCCCACAAAGGCGGCCGTCTCACTCAGCTCTGCCTTTGTCACGGAGAGCTTATTTTCGTTCCCATCGATCCACACCTCCCCCTCCATGATTCCCTCATAGAAGTGAGGCGCCAACCCGTTGATCAATCTGGTGATGGTGGTCTTCCCGCATCTGCTTGTACCACAGAGTACAACGAATTCTCCGTCCCCGATCTCCAGCTTCAGATTGTCAACTCCCTCTCCTGTCCCCTGTTCTCCGCCATAATGAAAGCTGACATTATCAAAGTAAATCATATCCATCTCCCCAAAATGTACTCAAAACTTATAGACCTCTCCTGCACCAGATCATCATAACCGCCAGACCAAGGAACAGAAGCCCCACCAGATAATCCCTGGGCCGAAGCTTTATCTTTTCATAGGATGTCCGTTTCACCTCGCTGTCCATGCCTCTTGCCAAGGCTGCAGCTGCCATCTCCTCCATAACACTGACACAGGAAAACAGCATGGGCACCAGCACATATTCTATGGTACGAAAGGGTGCCTTTAGAATAGACAGAAAATCCATCTGAATGCCCCGAAATGCCATTGCCTTCCGAATCCCGATAAACTCCTCCTGAACCGTGGGAATGAAGCGGAACATGACCGCAAACGGAATCACAAAAACCACAGGCAGCTTCATGGCCTGAAATGCCGCCAGAAACTGACTGATCCTAGTGGTCTTGATCAGCAGATAAAATGCCACAACAAAACATAACACCGAATTGTAGATCACAATCGGTGTCATGTCAAAGCTGTTTACGGAACAGATCAAACTACAGAACATGATCAAAAGCTTGGTGCGGGAATCCAGCTTTAAAAAAGCATTTGTATCGTCCCCGTAAATGTCAAATCCCATCCTATACCATACCTGCCTTTTCAAAATGCTTCTTTACCAATGCATTTGCGATCAGCGATCCCCCGATGCCTCCTACGATTGCAAAGGCCAGCGTCACAATGTAAAAGCCCTGGAAAAACACCTGATTGATCCCATTGGCATAGGATTCCCCATAGTACTCCAGCGATCTTTGCAAAAATGCATCCTTCTTTAAGACAAGCATCAAAAAGGGTGCCGCCATGTTCAGATTAAACGCCACAAAAGAAAGCAGAAACATTTTTCTGGAACGATATTTGCCCAAAAAGAGGATCAGTTCAGCCAACAATGCCGCCCCGATGCCCATGGCAATGCTGGGAAATCCGCCATTACTGCAGGCAACCAGTGCAAAGAGAACTCCAAGAATCAGAGCAGCGCCAATCTTTCTGATCTTGAGCACGCAGAGCACATAGACTGTTCCGCATACCAGTCCTACCGTGAGAGGTGATAAAAAATATAAGATCGGAATCATGCCGGAACCCATCACAATGA
>CACXDS010000093.1 GCA_902766425.1 uncultured Lachnospiraceae bacterium | reverse complement strand
GGCGTACTTAAGCCGAGCGCGTAATATAAGGATGGCGGGAAGAACCCGTAGAAGTGGAGCGTTTCAGAAAATGAATAAGGGAAGGGCGCAATGCGCCGTATATATAGTGACGGTATTGGTGCTGACAGCACTGGCTTTTGGGGCAGGAATGTATGTAAGAAAAGTGCAGGATGTCCCGGGCAATAAGAGCCTGTCACAGCAATATGAAATTTATATTGGACAAGCTGAAATCAAGGATTATGTGATCTTTTCACAGGGAATTGGCAGGGAGCCGGCAAAGAGACTGTCAGATTATATTGAAAAGGTAAGCGGTCAGCGTTTAAAGCTTCAGACCTTTGGAAAAGCGGAAAAATGGATCAAGCTTGTGAAGGACACCACAATTATGCCGGGGCAAAACGGGATTACGATAGAAAACGGCAATGTGACGATCCGGGGATGTAATGCCTCCGAGCTGGAAAAACAGGTCAATATTTTTGCAAATTCCTATTTGGGTATTGCATTTGCAGGTGAGGTCAGAGAGCATGCTTTGAAGCAGGAAGGGAAGGCGATTCATATTCCCGATTCTGTAGAAGAGATTACAGAGCCTTGGAATACAAGGCGTGAACCCATTATTTGTCTGTGGAAGACGGATGCGCCGAGGGGGGTATCCTTTAATCCGGCTACCTCCTTAAAAAGCGAGCTGTTATCCTATTCCAATGATCAGCTATATCAGTATGTGAAGATGATGAAAGCAATCGGCTATACAGGCATTCAGGTGACGGATATGTGTTCTGCCTGGGCATATTATGGAAATTATGAATTTGTGCATGACAGGATTCGGTATATGGCTGATGCGGCTCATTCCCTTGGGATGGAGTTCACACTCTGGGTGTGGGGTGCCGAATTTAACGGCTACGGCTGGACGGATGACACAGTGGATTATAACGGGGATCACAGTTATGCCAAGGCGTATGATAATCCGGCTACTCTCAAAACCTTTGACAAGTATTATTCCATTTATGCGGAGCTTGCGGATTGCTGTGACCGCGTGATCGCTCACTATAATGATCCCGGAAATCTGCATACCACAGATGAAATCGCATATTTTGCAAAAACCCTGCGTGAGAAGTTTCGCACTGTGAAGCCGGATGTGAATTTTGGGGTTAGCTGCTATACCCATGAGATTGATGTCCGTGAGATCAATAATTTTATGGGCGGGGATGTAACGGTTTATCTTGGAGCCGTCACTAACACAAATGATAACTGGGCCTATGAGAGAGAAGTCTGCCGCGATGATCGGATTGATTTTGGAATCTGGTCCTGGAATCTTACGGAGCAGGAGATCGATCAGCTGGCGGTCATGAATGTGAATGCAAGTCTGATCAAGGATGTTTACCAGCATACCGCAGTGCAGGATCCTATCGCTAAGCCTTCTTATTGGAGTGAAATGGAGTCCTATCATGTGCTGAATCTTTTCTCTCATTATTGTGCGGCTCAGCTTTTGATGGATCCGAACAGGGATGAGCAGGAGCTGCTTTATGAGGTTTCGAAAAAGGTGGTCGGAGCGGAGTATGCGGGAAAGCTGTATGATGTTCTAAGGCTTATTGAAGACGCCAGAACCGGAAAAACATGGGAAAGCTTCAAGTGGGATCGAGAGAATTATGTTTTGGAGAGTGATTCCTATGACGCGGATGCTTTTATGGATCGAGCTGAAAAGTGCCTGAAGGAGCTGGATGAGATGAGTTGTCTGGGACTTGCAGAAAACGAGATTCCCCTTCCGGTGAGTGTGACAGGTTTATTGGAACTGATCAAGCCGCATGTGCAGCAGATCAGGGATTTCGCACAGTTTCGCGGAAGGCTGGACAAATTGTATGAGGCGGCGGAGGCAGGAGCTTCAAAGCTACAGCTACAGTACGGCTTATCCCAGATTGCAACGCCTGTTTCGGAGTATAATGTGATCGTGGGGGTATGGGGAATCCCCGAAGCGCGGGCGCAATATGAATTGATGGAGCGCTTTTGTGAACAATATGAGCTTACGATACCGCAGGACCCCACCTTTATCTATTTCCGGAAATTTAAGATTTATAACGAGTTTGTCACATGGCAAAGAAGAAGCAAGGATAGGGTTTCTTTCTCCAAGGGAGGCTTTCAGTGGTCTGCAGCTTACGGGCCGGATGAAACCGTTCGTCTCACACAGCAGCTTGTGGAGGAGGGGCTTCTCACGGAGCTGGAGGACGGAAGCGTCTATGTGACGGATTGGAAGAAATATCGGTTTGACGATTGAGTAGGCCAAATGCGAGGAGTTTTACAAAAGGGGGAGAAGGATGAACGAACAGGAAAACAAGAAAAAAAAATTTCGGTCATTGTATCTTTGGGGGATTTTATGTGTCCTGTTGACCTATGGATACCCGGTATTATGGTATGTAACGCTTCCAAAGGTGGGCGAATCCGTCAACTCAGGTGCTGCCTACGAGGCAGCAGCCAAGGCGCAAAATGGTGCGCTGGGATCGAATCTACCCTTTGTGTTTTTGGTAATACCCCTTGTAATATTGGTGATCAATCTGGTGATCGCAGTTCTGGGGAAGGAGGTTCTAAGAAAAGTATTTCTGAATCTGTCCAGGCTGATCAAGTATGCATTGATCCCATATTATATTGCGGGTGGAGTAATCATTGCATTATGCATTCTGCTGATGTTTACTCCGGTGGTCATTATGGTTTTTGTCAGCCCGGCGATCATCACTGTATTGTCGGCTCTGGGGTATCTTTCGCTACTGGGGACTGCACCCTTTATGATCGCATATCTTTTAAGGGGGGTGAAGGATGGTGTTTTTGGGAAGGGCTTTTCGTTTATCATGGGCTTCCTTCAGTTTATTTTTGGACTTGATGTATTGGCTACTTTGATCTGTGCCGGGAGGGAGAAAAGGAAAGCTAAGAATATTTCAAGTGAGACTTGAGAAAAAAACAGAAAGCTCTATGGATACTTGCTGGCAGAAAGATTCCGAAATCTGTAGGATAGGCTTGTAAGCAAGAGAAAAGGAGGGAGCGAAGAGTATGGGGATCGGTAAGAATATCAAAAGCATTCGGGAGGAGAGGGGACTGACGCAGGAACAGGTTGCGGAGGCACTGCAGGTTTCCTTTCAAGCGGTTTCTTCTTGGGAGAGAGAAGAGTACAAGCCTGACACGGACAAATTGATCCGACTTGCAGAGGTTTTAGATGTTTCCGTTTCCGCGCTTGTGGAGGAGAAGCATAAACCCTTTAAGACAAAAGAGGCTATTTATAACTGGGAGCACATGAAAACCTATGTCAAGGCGACAGCAAAAAGTCATAAGATGTATAATACTCTCAAGGCGGTGGATTTTGCTGTGGAAGCACATGAGGGGCAGAAGAGAAAAAGGAGCGATATCCCCTATATTTATCATCCTTTGAACCTGGCGTGTCATGCTCTTTCCATGGGAATCCTGGAGGATGAGACGATTGCTGCCTGTCTCTTGCATGATGTGGTGGAGGACTGTGACAAGACGCTGGAGGATCTCCCGGTAAATGAAGTGACAAAGGAGATTGTCAGGCTGGTGACGCATGGAAAGACAAGCGCAGAAAACCGGGACAAGGTCATGAAGACATATTATGCCGCTATTGCGGAAAATCCTAAGGCCGCCTTGGTGAAATGCATCGACAGGTGCAATAATCTGACAACCATGTCCTGGGGACTGAGCAGGGAAAAGATTTATCGAATGATTTTGGAGACGGAAGAATACTATCCGGGTTTGCTATTGGTGGTAAAAAGAACACCGGAGTACAATGACGCAGCATGGCTGTTGCAGTATCAGATGGAAAGCATGCTGGATATTTATAAGAGGCTGATGTGATGATATCTGAGATCTGAAGATTGGAAAGAGGAGAACATGATCGGAGAAGAAATCAGAAGAGAATTGTTTCAACTGCAGGATGTGAAATACAGGGATTTTCAGAGCAAGCTCATTCCGACGGTGGACGCAAAATCCATGATCGGCGTGAGGACGCCGCAGCTTCGGAGGATGGCAAAGGAGTGGAGCAAAAAGGAGAGGATCGGGGAGTTTCTGGATGAGCTGCCCCATACGTATTTCGATGAAAACCAGCTGCATGCCTTTCTGATCTCTGAAATAAAGGATTATGATATATGCATGGCAAGGACGGAGGCATTTCTTCCCTTTGTCGATAACTGGGCGACCTGCGACCAGATGTCACCCAGGGTATTTCGGAAGCACAGGACGGAGCTGCTGGGGGCTGTAAGGAAATGGATCGGCTCCGATCAGACCTATGTGATCCGTTTTGGCATAAAAATGCTGATGGAGCATTTTCTGGACGAAGCCTTTGAGCCTGAGTATCCGGAGCTGGTGGCCGGAATTAAGTCGGAGGAATATTATGTCAATATGATGATTGCCTGGTACTTTGCCACGGCTCTGGCAAAGCAGTATGATGGGATCATTCCCTATATTGAGGGAAATAAATTGGAGACATGGACGCACAATAAGACAATTCAAAAGGCTGCGGAGAGCTATCGGATCACGCCGGAGCAAAAAACATATCTGAAGGGCTTGAAGAGAAGGTGAATTGAGAAAAGCTTTTTTATATTGGGGGATTCGGGGCAAGACTGTCAGTCTGGTGAAACAGATTTTCGGTCTTGCTTTTTTATACTCACGATTCTTTCAAAGGCAACATAAATGAGAAACGGCATCTATGGAAAGGGAGTTTTAGAAAGGTATTGACAAAAGGAATAACATAATGTATTATTTGTATTACAAAGAACGATACAAAGAATACAAAAGCGCCGGCGATGGCGGAATGTGATTTCATGATTTATCATGCAGATAATGGTGCATATTGTGAAAGGGGAATGGACATGGAGAAAAAGGAAAGAACCATTACAAATCGGCAATTAATTCTTTATATGATCACAGCTTATGGCGTGGCCTGGGTGATTCAGGTGATGGCAAGTTTTTTTGCAAACAGGGGCGGAATAAATAACAGGTCGATTTTTCAAATCCTGATGATGGTGTGCATGTGGGCTCCCTTTTTGGCAGTATTGATCGCAAAAATTCCACTGAAGGACATGGGCTGGGGACTGCATCTGAAGGGGAAGGTCAGGTGGGTTTTCTTTGCACTTTGGCTTCCGCTTTTAATCAACATCCTGGGGGCAGTGCTCTATTTCCTGGTATTTCCGGGTCATTTTGACACCGGTTTTGAAACCATGAGACTGACTCTTGGAGAGGAAGGCTTGGCGCAGCTGGAGGCACAGGGGCTGACGGTGGAAGCTTATGTGTATGCTTGCTTGCTCCCTTCCGTTACCATTGCACCCTTTATCAATATCCTGCCCTCCCTGGGGGAGGAGGTCGGCTGGAGGGGAGCACTCTATCCTGCCTTGAAGGAGAGATTTGGAAGGACGCAGGGCCGAATCCTCGGAGGGATTTGCTGGGGCGCCTGGCACTGGCCTGTGATGATACTGGCGGGGTACGAATATGGGAAGGTTTACCTGGGAGCGCCGGTGCTTGGACCGATTGCCTTTTGTCTGTTTGCGACCTTTGGCGGGATCCTGATGGATCAGGTTTATGAGAAAACGGGAAGTATCTGGCTACCATCCCTGATGCATGGGGCGTTCAATGCCCTGACCATCACGATCTATCTGATCAAGCCGGAGTATGTAGACCGGATTATTCTCGGACCACATCCCACAGGAATCATCTCCATGATCCCCATGGCAGGGATTGCGCTCTGGATCTGCCTGAAGGAGAGGGGCAGGTAAAATGCAAAGCATGGATACCGAACAGCGGAGGAGGAAAAAGATGATTTTTTTCGGAATTATGGTATTTGTGAGTATGATTTTTACAATTTTGGGGATTTGCTTTTGGAGATGGAAAACACCGGTGGGCTTTTGGACTGGACAAGAGGTAAAAGAGGACGAGATTACGGATGTGAAAGCCTACAACAAGGAAAACGGAATCATGTGGATTGGGTTTTCCGGGCTGTTTTGGATTGCTGCATTTGCAGGCTTGTTTGGCGGCGGAATGCTGGGGGGAATCTGTCTGTTTATTGCTATGGGGATCGGTATTCCAATGCTTCCGTTTTCTTATAACCGGATCTACAGGAAGTACAGCAGACTAAGGGGAGAATGAATATGAAGGCAATCCTGGAGATTAAGAATTATACGAAGGTCTATGGGGAAGGGAAGAAGGCTGCAAGTCTCAGATTTCCGATGGAGGAGTAATCCATGGTGATCAGAATAGATGAATTATCGGACATTCCCATCTATTTACAGATCAGGAATCAGATTGTAATGGGGATATCCAGCGGAGAGCTGGGGGCGGGGGAGCAACTCCCCACGGTACGGGCCCTGGCGCTGGAGATGGGGATCAATACCATGACAGTGAGTAAGGCTTATCAGCTCTTAAAGACGGAAGGCTATATCATGACGGACCGCAAGAACGGGGCCAGGGTCCGGCTGGAGATCAAAATGCAGGCCAATATCCCGGAGGGAAATAAGACGGAGCTGCGCCGGATCGTGTCGGAGGCGAGGATCTCCGGTGTGTCTAAGCAGGAGCTGTTGAGATTGGTGAATGAGTATTACGGGGATGAAAAATAGGAGGGGGAGAGATGTCACTTTACTTTGGCCTTATCATGTTTCTGTGTATTGTGCCTACTTTAGTGATTTGCTTTTTTCAGATGTATCCAAAGAATTGGCAGGAAAAAAAGCTGATCCTCGGCGTGAAAAACCGGGAGGAGTTCCGGGAAGGAGAGGCACATGAGGCGGTAAACAAAATCTATCAAAAATGCAGAAGGCAGGCCTTGGGCATTGTGATAGTGGGTTGCATCATTTCTGCAATTTTGCTTCTCCTTAGGGGCTTTGCCCTGCAGACCACTCTGTGGATGAGCTTTATTCTATTGGCTCTTGTGGCGATCAGTATTCCTATGGCGGTTGGAAACAGGGAGCTGAAGGACTTAAAGAGAAGGCTGGGGCTGAAAGAAGGAGCCGGGATCAGCTTTGTGGATCTTAGTAACGCCGGAAATGTGAGAGCACTAAAGGGCTGGCAGGTGGCTTTGCCCAATGCGGTGGGAAGCTTGTTTTTGATTCCGGTGCTTCTGGAGGATCTGGGAGTGATCAGGCTTGGAACGGGGATGGAAGCCGGGAGCTTTTTGGGGACAGGGGTCATGGGGATCTGCGTTGGTATGGGACTCTTAATCTCTGCGCTTGCCTTTCTGATGGATGGCCTTCGAAATGAAGTGATTTCTTCGGACAGCGCTGTGAATGCCAATTATAATCGGGCAAAAAAGAAAAACTTTGCTGACTTTTTTGTCATGTTTTTATGGGTGAATGTGATCTTTATGATAGGACTCGCCGGACTATTCTATTTCCGGTATTCGGATGCCTTAAGCCTGATCACTCTGACCCTGTATCTGGGGCTCGTCATGGTGGGGATCGCAGTCTTTGTCAGCCGGGATAAAAGGATTGAAGCACTCTATCATAAGGATATGGTGCTTTTATCCGATGATGATGACAGTTGGGTCCTGGGGATGTTTTATTATAACCCGAAGGATAAGCGGCTGAATGTGGAAAAACGGGTAGGGGTTGGCGGAACCATTAATCTGGCTCATCCCATGGGCAAGGTACTCGGTGGGCTTGCGGCGCTCTGCCTGTTGGGATCGGTTCTCAGTGTGGTGTGGATCTGTATGCTTGAGAGTACTCCGATCCGGCTTTATACGGAAGAGGGCAGGATCGTCTGTCATCAGCTGCGGGACGAGTATGTAATTGAGTATGGAGATATCCTGGCTGTTTCCTTCGGGGAGAATGTCAGGGAATTGCGGATGATCAAGGTGAACGGCGTGGGAACAGATCAGCTCCTCAAGGGGATTTTTACAGTGGATTTTGAGCATGACTGCAGGGTATTTCTTGCACCGGCAGCGGGAAATTACATCAGGATTCAGACCTTGGAGCATACCTACTATGTGAGCGGTGCAACGGCTGAGGAGACGCAGGAAGCCTATGAGGCGCTTGTGGCCTATGGGGTCGGTTTTTAAGACAGTCGAAGGGCACTTGAGAAGCGCCCCTCTTGCCGTACATGCATACGGCAGGAGGGGAAGATAGGATCAATTCGAAAGATCATAAGTGATCTGCATTTGTTTTCCGTCCGTCACCACGGTTCCCACAGCGCCGGAGATCAGGGGAAGCTGGGGAGGCAGGTGTCCGAAATCTACATCCAGAAGGATGGGGAGGTGAAGCTCCCCCAGGGCTTGCAGAAAGGCTTGGTGGCAGTTGAGGCTCATCATGGTCTCCGTATAGTGCAGAGGTCTGCCGATGAGAAAGCCCCTGGCATTATCAAACCATCCGGCATTTTTCAGCTGCCAGAGGGAGCGGAGGATGCTGATGGGATTTAAGTCACAGGATTCTAAAAACCATAGGACGCCATCCTTCTGATAGGTCTGATTGAATGCACGGACTTTGTCGTATTTGGTACCGCAGAGACAGACAAGACAATCCAGGCACCCGCCCAAAAGTCTGCCCCGCATGGTGATGGCCCCCTGAACATTGGATGGGAGTGGGGATTCCTGCTGAGCAGGCATATGTAAAGCCAGAGAACAGGGCTGCGTGCAGTTTAAGGGGGCGGTGGGGTTCTCGGGGCTGTCCATGCCTTCTATCTCCCAGGCAGGATAATTTGCAAAAGACATTTTCTGTCCCTTCAAAAGTGCAAGGGCATCCACGAGGGAAGCATGGATCGGCGACATGCCAAAGGAAGAGGCATTGGGGCCGTATACTGCAGCAATGTCGCAGAGCGTTGGCAGAGTAAAGGTCAGATTGGTATTGTCAGAGTAGCCCATAAACCAGTGGGGCTTGCTTCCTGCGATCCGTTCAAAATCTACGAAGTCCAGATCTTCGCACATGGTTTCTCCGCCGCCGACGGAGAGAATCACATCACATTTCTCATTGCAAAAATAATCATTGATCTCCTCCCCGCATTTGTCCGGGGTATTACTCTTTCCAATCCCCAGCTCCAGATAGACATTGGGACCGATGGAGGTCTGAAAGCCCTGTTTTTCAAAATAGTCCAGGGCGGATAAAAATCTGGTGTGGTAGGGCTCCAGAGAGCCGCAGCCAAAGGACGGGGCGATGAACCCAAGCCTTCCGTTTTCTCTTAAAAATTCCGGATATCTCATGTGGTACCTCCTCTTTAAATCTACTTTTATCCTAGCATAAATTGCAGCCCTTCACAATGAATTTGTGAGGAGGATTTTCGGCAAGGAGTTTGAGGGAAGGATTTTCGGCAGTTGTGGAAATCCGAAAAATGAGATATGATAATTCTGATACTTAGAACGGCTATATAAAAAAATGGCTATATTAAAAATGGCTGCATTAAAAAAGGCTATATTCGGAAAGGCGGTACCTATGGCACAGATCGACAGACTGAAGGAAATTGTGGAAAAGCTCAGAAGTGAGAATGGTTGTCCCTGGGACAGGGCGCAGACACATGCCTCTTTAAAGCCGGAGGTGGTGGAGGAAGCCGCTGAGGTGGTATGTGGGATCAATATTCTGGAGAAGACGGGAAGCTCAGAGAATCTGAAAGAGGAGCTGGGAGATCTGCTGCTACAGGTGATGTTTCACGCTGTACTGGCGGAGGAAGAGGGGCTCTTTACCTTTGAGGATGTGGCAAGGGCTATTTCGGATAAGATGGAGAGAAGGCATCCACATGTGTTTCAGGGGGTGACCTTTGCCAATGACGAGGAGCGCCACGCCATGTGGGACCGGATCAAAAAAGAAGAAAAGCAGGGCAGGGAATGGGAGGCAGAATATCTGCCAAAGGCCTTTGAAGAAGCACAGGAGCTGGTCCTGCAGGCAAGGAGCAGGAAAGGTCTTTGACAAATAACGGATTTCGTGTCATAATAATGCGGATGATCAAATGTGCAGGAGGAAGAAACATGGAGACAGAAAAGAAAATCATGCTTTCGGGCATTCAGCCCAGCGGTGACCTTCATTTGGGAAATTATCTGGGAGCGATCAAGAACTGGGCGGACCGGGTAAATGAATTTGAATGCTATTATTTTATGGCGGATTTGCATACGATCACGGTGAGACAGGATCCGAAGGAGCTGCGCCGCCGTTCCATTGAAATGCTGGCCCTTTATATTGCCTGCGGACTGGATCCGGAGAAGAATACATTGTTTTTGCAGTCCCATGTGCCTGCTCATGCACAGCTGGGATGGGTTCTGGATTGCTATACCATGTTTGGCGAGCTGAGCCGCATGACCCAGTTCAAGGATAAGTCCGAGAAGCATAAGGATAATATCAATGCGGGACTCTTTACCTATCCTTCCCTGATGGCTGCGGATATTCTGCTCTATCAGCCCCATTATGTTCCCGTGGGAGAGGATCAGAAGCAGCATGTGGAGCTGACCAGGGATCTGGCCATTCGCTTTAACAATATCTATGGGGATGTGTTCCGGGTGCCGGAGCCTTATATCAGTAAGGTGGGAGCAAGAATCTATGGCTTGACCACACCGGGGCAGAAGATGTCCAAATCCGAACCGGACGGCTGCGTGTTCTTAATGGATGAGCCGGATGTGATCCGCAGGAAGTTTAAGCGGGCAGTGACGGATTCGGATATGGAGAGATGTGTCCGCTACGATAAGGAGGCAAAGCCGGGAGTATCCAATCTGATGGCTATTTATTCCACCATTACTGGCAAATCCTATGAGGAGATCGAAAAGGAATTTGAGGGCCAGGGCTACGGAGTGTTTAAGCCTGCGGTGGGAGATGCCGTTGTGGAAGCCCTGACGCCCATCCGGGAGGAGGCAAAGCGCCTGATCGCGGATAAGGAATACCTGAATAATGTTTATCGTCAGGGGGCGGAGAGAGCGTCCTATATCGCAAACAAGACCTTGCGAAAGGTCTATAAGAAGGTGGGCTTCTATCAGCTGCCATAAAAGGGTCCGGCTTTTGAAAAGAGCTGTTGAGAAGTGCTTCGATGAGGAGGCATTTTCGCAGCTCTTTTTTTGTGGCTTTTTAGGAGAGGGATTCAAGGAAAAAAGAAAAGAGAAACTGTCTTGCCGTAATTGAGTTTCCTGTTGAAAAAGAACTCTGAAAATGGTAAAATATCATAGGCATTTTGTGGACCATGATAAAAAGGAAAGTGTGGTAAAAAGGAATGGATTTCTGGGATTCGCTGGCAAGTGTAAATGATACTATCAATGGCTTTGTCTGGACAACGGTAGGGGTATGGCTTCTTTTGGCCACAGGCGTTTTAATGACTGTGTTGACAAAGTTTTTTCAGGTGACGCATATCGGTCACTGGATGAAAAAGACAGTTGGTTCGCTTTTTGATAAAAAGGTGACAGGACATACGGGGGAGCACGCCTCCATCTCCCAGTTTCAGGCGCTATGCACTGCCCTTGCGGCGACAGTTGGCGTGGGCAATATCGCGGGCGTTTCGGCTGCAATCCTGACAGGAGGTCCCGGCGCGGTATTCTGGATGTGGGTCGCTGCGTTTTTTGGGATGATGACCAATTATTCCGAGAATATTCTGGGCATCTATTACAGGAGAAAGAATCATACCGGGGAGTGGTCCGGAGGAGCCATGTATTATCTTCAGGACGGTCTGGGCGGATATAAAGGGATGAAGGCAGTGGGCAGAGTGCTGGCGGTTATTTTTGCTGTTTGCGCGGTGCTGGCTTCCTTCGGGATCGGTAATATGGGACAGGTCAATAAGATCGTTATGAATATTACGGCGGCGTTTAACATCAAGGCACTTTCCGGCGTGGTACTCTATTCCTCAGCCGGAACGGATGTGACGCTTTATATGTTGATCGTGGGAATTATTCTGATGATCCTGGTCGGGATCGTGGTGATCGGGGGCCTGCAGAGGATCGCTGTGGTGGCGGAGAAGATCATTCCCTTTATGGTTGTGGCATATGTGGTGGGTGGTTTGATCATTATCTTTGCCAATATCCAGCATGTGGGCGCTGCCTTTTCACATATTTTCGGCATGGCTTTCTCCAAGCAGGCAGCCTGGGGAGGAGCAACGGGTGTGGCATTTAAGACTATTATTACTCAGGGCTGTAAGAGGGGCGTGTTCTCCAATGAGGCGGGACTTGGCTCCTCTGTAATGGTTCATTCCAATTCCAATGTCAAGGAGCCCGTGAAGCAGGGACTCTGGGGAATCTTTGAAGTGTTTGCGGATACCATCGTGGTGTGCACCATGACAGCACTTGTGATCCTGACCTCCGGCGTGGTTGATCTAAACACCGGAGAAGCAGTCAGCAATTCGGATGCGACTTTAGTGGCGGAAGCCTTCAACACCATTTTTAAGATTGGAAATGTCGAATATGGTCGGTATTTTGTAGCAATCGCCATTCTGCTTTTTGCCTTTACCACTGTGCTGGGCTGGTCCCACTACGGCACCAAGGCAGTGGAGTATCTGGCGGGCAAGAATGCTGCTGTGGCAACAAAGATCTATAAGGCGATCTTTGTGCTGATGATCCTGTCCGGGGCCTTGATGACCTCCTCCATTGCATGGGATATCTCCGATACCTTCAACGGCATGATGATGATCCCCAACCTGATCGGCGTGGTATCCATGAGTCCGCTGGTGCTGAAGATGACGGACAATTATGTGCGCAGGAAGATCAAGGGAGAGGATGTGGAGCCGGTATTGTCCTATGATCCCGAGATTCAGGCGGCCAATGCAAAGGCGATCAGGGAGACCGGGGAGGACTGAGGCACTGCATACGGAATGCAAAGGCGATCAGGAAGCTCGGAGAGGACTGAGATGTTGCATTTTAGTGCAAAGGTTAAGAGAGAATGGCAAAATCAGTCACTTTGGCAGATTTGTCAAACAGCCGGAAAACATATCATAGAGAGGGGAAGAAATGAAGACATCGGCAAGAGAGAGAAAGTACGCGGAGAGCCATTTTAACGAGGTGCTCCATACCACGCTGAATCCGGAGGGACCGGGGGTAGTGAGGATTCATCTGGTGCCTCCTTTAATAAAGGATGGGGAAATTGGACCCAGCGTGGCCATCATCAACGGGCAGGATGTGATTCCGGTGAACCGCTCCTGGAGTATTTTGCTCGCTGAGTTTATCGAGGAGGTCAACCAGTACAGCGGAAGGGAGATCTCGGACGAAGAGGCGAAGGGGATCGTGGATTCCACCTGCTCGGCTGTAAAAAAGGTTTATCCTCTGGTCAGCAAAAAGAGACTGCAAAATGACATCCATACCATCATGACAGCCTTTAAGCAGATCGCTTACGGGGAATAGGTGGATCAGGCCATCGGCTACTTAAATATCGGGGAGTATGCTCCCTATATGCGGGCACCTCACCGTATGGATCTCATGGTGAGCGCCATGACAAAGGATGGCAAATGGCATTGTAATCAGAATTGCGTTCACTGCTACGCTGCCGGTCAAAAGCAGGCTGAGGAAAAAGAACTATCCACATCGGAGTGGAAGGAGATCATTGATAAATGCCGCAAGGCCGGGATACCGCAGGTGACCTTTACCGGGGGAGAGCCCACCATGCGGGAGGATCTGCCCGAGCTGATCGACCATGCAAAATGGTTCATCACCCGGCTGAACACTAATGGGGTAAAGCTGACGAGAGAATACTGTGAGGCCTTAAAGAAAGCGTCTCTGGACAGTATGCAGATCACCTTTTATTCCTCCGATGAGGAGATCCATAATCAGTTGGTGGGAGCGCCAAGATATCGGGATACGGTGGCGGGAATTGAGAATGCTTTGGCTGCGGGGCTGAATATCAGCATCAATACACCCCTGTGTACGCTGAACCGAAACTATCTGGATACTCTGAAATTCCTGAAGGAAAAGGGCGTGATCTATGTGACCTGCTCCGGCCTGATCACCACGGGAGCTGCCACGACGGAACAGTCGGAGAGTCTGCAGCTCACCAATGCCCAGGTGCGTGATATTCTGAAGGAATGCGTTCGGTATTGCTTTGCCAACGGGATGGAGATCAGCTTTACCTCCCCGGGTTGGGTGGATGATGAGTTCTGTAAGGAGCTGGGGATCAGTACTCCTAACTGCGGCGCCTGTCTCAGCAACATGGCGGTCACACCCGGAGGAAATGTGGTGCCCTGTCAGAGCTGGCTTTCCGGTCAGTCCCTGGGCAATATGCTGAAGGATAACTGGGATGTGATCTGGAATGGTTCTGCCTGCAAGGAGAGAAGGGAGTTTTCCTCCTGGATGAGATGTGAGTGTCCTTTGCGGATTCAGGCTGGGAAAAAGGCGTGATGGGGGATAAAAAAGTGAATAGAAGAATAAAGAGTTGGTTTATTGTGATCTGTATGATCTTATGTGTGCTGCTTCCGGCAATTCCCGTTAAGGCGGCCGATCTGGACAGAATTTTGGATTATGAGATTACCATCGATGTGAATCAGGATGGAACGCTCAAGATGATTTATCATTTCGACTGGAAGGTGTTGGATTCCACCAGTGAGGGACCGCTGGAGTGGGTGAAGATCGGTATTCCCAACAATAAGTATGTTTCCATGAAGGCATTGACGGACAATATCAAAAAGATAGGGTATCTGTCGGATGGGGGGAGCTATGCGAGGATTGACCTTGACCGGAAATATAAGAAGGATGAGGTCGTGACCTTTGAATTCGAATTGGTGCAGGATTACACTTACCAGATGAATAAGTTTGTGGAAGGGGAGACGGTCTATGAGGTAACCCCCGGCTGGTTCCCGGACTGCAGGATCGACAAAATGGTGATCCGTTGGAAAGCGGACAAGGTGCTTCGGACGGATCCGGCTGCGGATCAGGTGAATGGTTATTATGTCTGGACGAAGACGGATCTCTCTAAGGGGGAGAAATTCCCGGTTCAGCTGGTTTATTCCAACGACGCCTATTCCTTCAGTGTGGATAAGGAGATCAGGGATGAGTCATCTGATGATGGGATTGCTGTGCTGATCGCTTGCTTAGTCATCTTTGGAAGTGCGCTTTTTCTTATTGTGATCGGGGTATGGGCAGGCACCTATTCCTCCACAGCCAATCTTGGAACGGAAAAGAAGATCACCAGGACAAAGGTGGTTTATTACCCCTCTTGCCCGGGCTGCGGCGGTACCAGACCGGATGGGGCGAATAACTGTCCCTATTGCGGCAGGAGCTTTATTCAGAGTGAGGAAGTGATCAAGGAGGAGGATATTCCGAAGGAGGATAAGAAGCTTCGGAAGATCGCCGACGATGGTTTATATCCTTTTGTGTCATCACCCAATACCTATATGCGGGTACATGTGACACATGTTCCGGTCAGTCGGCCGGTGGCAACCAGGAGCAGCTGTGCACACAGCTCCTGCGCCTGCGCCTGTGCCTGCGCCTGCGCGGGAGGCGGAAGAGCAGGATGCTCCACCAAGGATTTTTACAATACAAATCTCAAGCTGAAGCAGCTGGAAAGAAAGCAGCTCTGCGGGGCAAAATGATAGCCGCTATGTAAATGACGGATTTAAGGAGGAGAGACGTGAAAGCAATGAGAGCACCCATGGGGTGGAACAGTTGGGATTGTTACGGCGCATCCGTGACAGAGGATATTGTCAGACAGAACGCCGAATTTATGGCGAAGCATCTGAAGCAGTACGGTTGGGAATATGTGGTGGTGGATATTCAATGGTATGAGCCTTCGGCGGACAATCATGAGTATCATCCCTTTACAGAGCTGTGTATGGATGAGTATTCCAGACTGATCCCGGCAGAGAATCGATTCCCGTCCTCTGCGGGAGGCAGGGGCTTTGGGCCTCTGGCTGAGTATGTGCATTCCCTGGGACTGAAGTTTGGCATCCATATCATGAGAGGGATTCCCAGACAGGCGGTTTCCCGAAATACACCGATCAAGGGAACGGACAAGACGGCAAGACAGGTGGCTAAGACCGCCAGCATCTGCTGCTGGAATACGGATATGTACGGCGTGGATCCTCATAAGGAGGGCGCCAGAGCCTATTATGACAGTATATTTGAACTCTATGCCTCCTGGGGAGTGGATTTCATCAAATGTGATGATATCGCCAGAGAGATGCCTCATGAGGAGGAAGAGCTGGTGATGCTCAGTGAGGCATTAAGGGGCTGCGGCAGGGAAATGGTTCTGAGTATCTCTCCGGGACCGGCTCCTCTGGAGAAGGCGGAGCTCTTTAAGCGGGTGGCCAATATGTGGCGTATCACCGATGATTTCTGGGATAAATGGGAGCTGTTGTATGACATGTTCCAGAGAGCGGAGAAATGGTGCGTGCACACCGGGGCAGGGCATTGGCCGGATGCGGATATGCTGCCCATCGGTCCCATCAGACAGGACTATGGCAAGGAAAACCGGACGGCCTTTACGAAGGAAGAGCAGATCACCATGATGACGCTCTGGAGTATTTTCCGTTCTCCGCTGATGATCGGAGGAGAGATGACAGGCTTCGATGAGTTCACCATGAGTCTTTTGACCAATGAAGAACTGCTTAAGATGCACGCAAACAGCAGACATGCGCATCAGGTATTTCGCAGAGAGGTGAAGGGGAATGAGTTCATTGTCTGGATCAGTGTGAATGCGGAGGGCGGTCATTATATCGCTGTATTTAACGCAGGGGAGAAGGAAGAGGCGCTGGAGCTTAAGCTGGCGGAGCTGGAGCTCTACGACGGAGGAGCATGGACGGAGCTTTGGAGCGGCGAAGAGGGCCGGGCGGATCAGAGCATGACGGTAAAGGTTCCCGCCCACGGCGCAAAAGCCTTTTTGGTGAAGTGATCCTTGGATTTGGGGGTATTGTTATATACATGGACGGGGAGAAAGAAACAAAGGAGTGTTTAAGAAATGGCATGGTATGATGAAGCTGTATTTTATCACATTTATCCCTTGGGGCTTACCGGAGCGCCGACGGAGAATTCCTATGGGGAGCCGGTCCACAGACTGAGGGAGGTATTCCCCTGGATCGATCATATCAAGGAGATCGGATGCAGCGCTGTTTATATCGGGCCTTTATTTGAATCCGTGGGGCATGGATACGAGACTACGGATTATAAGAAATTGGACAGCAGGCTGGGGACAAACGAGGATCTGACAGAATTTGTGAAATTAGCCCATGAAAAGGGAATCCGGGTGATCCTGGACGGGGTATTTAACCATACGGGAAGAGATTTCTTTGCAATGAAGGATATTCGCAAAAACAGAGAGAACTCACCTTATCGTGACTGGTATCGCAATGTGAATTTCTGGGGCAACAATGAGTTTAACGACGGCTTTTCCTATGACAACTGGGGCGGCTATAATATTATGGCCAAGCTAAATCAGCAAAACCCTGCAGTGCGGGATTATATCTGTGATGTGATCCGATTCTGGGTCAAGGAATTTGATATTGACGGGATCCGGCTGGATGCGGCGGATGTGTTGGATTTTTCCTTTATGCAGGCGCTTCGTCAGACCGCCAATCAGGTAAAGCCTGATTTCTGGCTCATGGGGGAGGTGATCCACGGGGATTACACCAGATGGGTGAACGAGGGAACGCTGCACGCCGTGACCAATTATCATCTGCATAAGGCACTTTACTCCGGCCATAATGAACACAATTATTTTGAGATCGCCCACACAGTAAGGCGACTCTATGGCATGGGAGGTAACCGTCCCGACGGATTAAAGCTGTATAATTTTGTGGATAATCATGATGTGGAGCGAATTTCTTCAAAATTGATCAATAAAGCACATTTTGTTCCGGTGCATGTCCTGCTCTATACGCTGCCGGGGGTTCCGTCCATTTATTACGGGTCGGAATTCGGAATCGAAGGGAAGAAGACCTATGGAACGGATGCACCGCTTCGGCCTGCGCTGAAGCTGGAGGACTATCGGGGGGCAATTACAGAGAATCCCTGGACGAGACTGATCGCTGCGTTGGGCAGGATCCGTCAAAACACGCCTGCTCTGTCCTACGGGGATTATCAGGAGCTGATGCTGACCAACAGGCAGTATGCTTTTGCAAGAAATTTAAACGGCACATCCGTTGTCATTGCAGTGAATAATGATGACAACAAGGCGGGCTTCTCTTTGCCGGCGGGGAATGCACCCTATTATGTGGGGGCATTGTCGGGCAGAAGGCTTCCGGTTCAGGATGGCAGGATCGGCTTTGAGCTGGAGGGCAATGACGGAGATATTTTCCTGCCATGTCAGGAGAATGACAGCGCCGGGGCTGCTGACATGCAAAGTGGAAATGAGGGGGAGCTGCAGAAGAAGGTAACGATACAGAAAGAGAGAGAAGCTGCAAAGGCTAAGAAGGCTGCAGAAGCAGGAAGGGCTGCTGAGGCAGAAGGAAATGCAGAAGGTGTGAAGGCTGCACAGGCAGAGAAAAACGCTGAACGAGAGTCCGCCGGGGCAGGAGAGGCCATGCAGGCAACGAATACTGCGGCAGTGAATCCGGTGCAGGAGTCTCCTGTAGCGGATAAGGAAGAAAAAAAGGAACCTCTGGGATATGTGGATCTCTCTCTTACGGAAGGAAAAGCCTACGAGAATATGTCCATTGAGGAGCTGCAAGCGGCTATCCTGTATAAGATGTCAAAGAACGGTCCGGTGACGGATCAGATGCTGAGGACGGTCAGGGAGAATTGCCATCATGGTTCCCTGATCAATTGGGTGAAGAGCTTTCGGTAGAAAGCGGAAAAGATGGGAGTGATTTCCATGCGTGAAACGATGACAGATGCTTTACTTCAGATATGTGAACGGTTTGATAAGTTCTTGGTAGCAGATATCGAGGCGGATTGTTTTCGTATGCTTTCCGGAAAGCAGGGCGGTGAAGAAAGCACAGAATGGGATGGGCGTTTTTCGGAGTTTCTGGCAGAGGAGTTTGATCCTGATCTGATCTTTGCAGAGGACAGAAAGGGAATCGAAAAATATGCCAGCTTGCCCTATATCAAGAATTTTTTTGAAAAATACCAGGGTAAGGAGCACTATTGGATCCGTTATCGGAAAAAGGTGGGGGAGGAGTACCACCCCGGTCGGATGGAAATCTTTCCTGCACGGGATTTTTCCGGTGAGAACCGGAGGGTATATGTTGTCATCATGGATCTGAACGGCGTGATGTATCAGGAAAATTCCTATGTGGAGGAGCTTCTTCGAAGTCTCAGCGAAAACTATGAGGGAATCATTTTTGTGGATTTTGATAAGGATTACATCATTCCGTACCGCTTGGGATCTCCCGTTGCCGAGAGCTTCGCAGAGCTGCTCAGCCAGAATCCTACCTACGAGGCGGCAATGACCTGCTATGTGAAGAACCGAGTGGTGCAAAGAGACCTGCAGGAGATGATGGAAATCTCCAAGACGGAATACATAAAGGAGAGATTACACGGGAAAAAGGCCTACTCCCATGAATATCATGTTGTGCGGGACGGAGAGGAGCTTTGTTATCGCTTTAAGATATCCAATGTGGATGAGGTGGGTGAGCTTCACAGAGCTGTGGTGGGCTTTGCCGATGTGACGGGGGAGAAGCAGAGTAAGATCAGCTATTCCAAGACTATGAAGAAGATCCTGCTCTGTCTGAATGACGAGACGGCCATGAAGGAATTAAAGCAGATCCTGGGACAGCACGGAGGGATCCTGAAGGCGGAGAATGGCCGCGAAGCGATGGAAATCTTGGAGTATTCTTATGAGGAGGTGGCAGTTGTCCTCACTGAGGTGAAGATGCCGGAGGTCAATGGTTACGATCTCATCCAGCTGATGAAGCGGAACAAAAAGTACAGGGATATTCCCATTGTCGTGGTGATGTCGAAGAATATGGGGGAGTCGGAGGACGAGGTGGAAGAGCAATGCATGGAGCTGGGAGCCACGGACTTTGTGAAAAGACCTTTTATTCCCAATATCGTGGTGAATCGTGTGAGGAGTCTGATCCGTCTGCGGGAATCCACAGCTATGCTGAACAGTCTGGAAAAGGATCCGCTGACGGGATTGTATACCAAAGCCTTTTTCTTTAAGAAGGTGGAGCAGTATCTGTTCGAGCATCCCAAGCAAAGCTATCTCCTCTGGGTGTCAGATGTGCAGGGACTTAAGATCATCAACGAGAAGTACGGGATCGACAAAGGAGACGGAGTGCTTCGGGCCATGGCGGAGCATGGCGTGCGCAATACCCCCGGATTCCTTTTTGGCGGCAGAATAGAAGGAGATAAATTCGGCGCTCTTATGCGGGGGATGGATCAGGAGGTTATTGAGGAGATCATCCGCAGGAATGACAATGAGACTCCCTTCCCCGTTCCGAATGTGGTAGTGAAGCACGGGATCTATCGCATCGAGAGTAAGATAGATATTACCCCACAGGGGATGTATGACAGGGCCATGCTGGCGCTGCAAAAGATCAAAAGCAAATATGGAGTCTATGTAGCGGAGTATGATGACGAGCTGCGCAAGGATCTTTTGCTCAAGCAGTTGATCCTGGGGAGTGCGGACGAGGCATTGGCAAAGGGAGAATTTGTGGTGTATTTCCAACCTAAGCACGATTTCAGGACGGATCGGACCAGCGGCGCCGAAGGGCTGGTCCGGTGGATCCATCCGGATATCGGGTTTATGAGTCCTGCGGTGTTTATTCCGCTCTTTGAACAAAATGGCTTTATTTCCAAGCTGGACTTCTATGTGTGGGAGACGGTCTGCAGAACCTTAAAGAAATGGGAGAGGGATGGAGTTCCCGTGGTTCCGGTCTCCATCAATGTATCCCGCAGGGATTTTGAGGTGGCAGAGCTGGCGGAAAAGATCATTGAATTGGTGGATCGATACGAATTGCCCCATGAGATGATTCATATCGAAGTGACGGAGTCGGCTTATTCCGATGATCCCGAGAGGATCAAGCGAGTGGTAAAAACCTTGCATGACGAGGGCTTTGTGATCGAGCTTGATGATTTTGGTACGGGATATTCCTCCCTCATAGCCCTCAGCAGCATGGATCTGGATATCCTGAAGCTGGATAGGAGTATTATACAGAATGATATTCCGGGATCAGAAAAGAATATTCTGGAGTTTTCCATGCAGCTGGCAAAGATGCTTCACTTAAAGACTGTGGCAGAGGGCGTGGAGACCAAGGAGCAAATGGAAAGGGTTTCCGCGTTGGGCGGCGATTATATCCAAGGCTATTACTATTCCAAGCCTCTGCCGGCAGGAGAATTCGCTTCATATCTGATCAGAATGAATTCCTAAGAGCGGATGTATTTTTGATACCACTTTTGAGCTTCCTGCCTGTATTGCAGCGCCACATCCATTAATTCCTCATATTGGGCTTTGATGCTTTCGATGGTTTGGGAAAGAGCTTGGTTTTCCTCCTGTAGATGCTCAAGCTCTCTGCTTTTGCATTCTGAGAGCTGAAGGCTTTGATCCATCCCAAAGAGGGCGGTATCATGATCGGAGACCAGCAGAAGGTACAGATCCTTTTTGCTCTCCGCCGGAGTGACATTTAAGATTCCTTCCAGGGAAAGGAGCTGCGTGGGTGAGGAAGCTGTTTCGTGCGGCAGGATGAGCTGCAGCGCGGCAGGCTGGATTGACGGCTCACGGATTTCTCCGGTTGCAAACAGAAAGAGAAGTTTATCACGGAAAGCATAAAATCCCGGCGAAAAGAGGTGGGGATCACATTCGGTCGTTGCCCAGAGCGGAGCACTCTGACCCAGAATACAGAGCTTCAGCTCGCCGGCATTGCTTAGATACGAGTAATATAGCTCCCCCTGATCTATGACTGCATTCAAATCAGAGGCGTAATCATCTGCAAGGAGGGTTGGACGAGTCAATCCCTCCCGGCCGTGTCTTTGGAAGAACAGATGTCCCGATAGGGGGTAGAGAAGTAATAATTCGCCGTTGTCGGTTTGGAGAAGCTGAGGCATGGTCTTTTCCCTTGCTTTCTGAGATCGAGGGTAGCTACTCGATTTCTTAATTCAGTCAATTTCTCTTTAGTTTATGGTAACAATCCCGGGATTATCACATATTGTATAAAAAAAGATAGGAAACATTAGCTTTATGGGAAAATGCAAATGTAACGGCGGGCAAAGAATTGTCAGCAATGTGTGCCAGTGCATGAATCCTTCCGGTCCCGGCTGCGTCGATGTCTGTACCAATCCCATTGTGGGAGATCCCAGCCTCCTGGGCATTATGGCACCGCTGATCTACGATGAGATCGGCGTGAACCTCTGTACTACCTTTGATCTGGGGACGGATATCGGGGTGACCTGTCCGACAGCGACCAATGCGACTGTCAGTGTGATAGACATGACTTATGAGTATGGCGCCGGAAATGTTCAGATTGAAGCGATAAACGGCAGAACGAATTGTTCCCTGATCACGCTGTCCAATATCACCGTTCAGTTTGCAGTCCGCATTTATGACTGCTGCTGCAGGCTTTTGGACACTTTGTATCCTACTGCCGTCTATCTGCCTTCGGATGTGACTGCGCCCACCTATGATGAGGATACCAATCCCTCCTCTGTGGAGCTGGAACTGTTTACACCCTATGGCTTTGCCTATGATACTGCGGGGGATGCGCCCACACCTGTGATCAATTATCTTGGCTTTGGCGTGGACTCAGCAGCTGTCACACAGGGCGTGAATCTCTTTGCCAATGCGAAGCTGTTAGGCTTTAGCACGGATGACAGCACTGCAACAGTGGGTCTGACGCTTGTATTACAGAGCCTCTATTATGTGGGCTATAAGGTGAACAGCGCCGGAAAGATCGATATCCCGAAGGGGAGCATTGTGACGCCGGATAACTCCGACTGCATGCGTTTTGTGGCCGGGGATCTCTTAAATCTGGCGATCAAGCCTCTGGATCTGGGAAATCCCGGAAATGAACAGTGTTATAAAAAGGATTGCTTTCCCGCGGGCAGCTGTGGGATCGGTGGAGCGGAGGATGACACCACTATAATTAATTAGGTGATCAAGATTAATGAGGCAATCACAAAATTGTTAAAATGATGAAATAAAATAAGGGGCAAAAGCGGGAGGCGGTTCCTTCTTGGAAGGGGCTGCCTCTTGACATAAAAGGACTTTCTGATATAAACTGTACGAGTAGGTTTATAGCTTTCGGGAAGCTATTTTGTAAACTGTAAGTAAACTGTAATCGAAGAAAAGTGTAAATGCAAAGGAAAGCTCAAGGGAGCTTAGGTCTCAAGGGAGACAGAGGAGGGAATGATGTTTTGTTCTAAATGTGGACGACCCATACCGGAAGGAAGCGCTTTCTGCAGTGAGTGCGGAGCGCCTGTGGCAGGCGTGACGGAGAAGGCAGAGAATGCGGCGGAAAATGTGCAGGGAGCTGCGGAGAAGGTGCAAAGTGCAGCGGAGAATGTAGCAGATAAGGTGCAGAACGCAGCGGAGGCCGCAGAGGTGAATACGCAGAATGCGGCGGAAAAGGCGCAGAATGCTGCGGAGAACGCGGCTGACAAGGCGCAAAGCACTGTGGAGAATGCAGCAGAGAATATGCAGAATGCTGCGGAGAGTGCAGAGGTGAAGGCGCAGGGCGTGGCAGGGATCGCAGCGGAAAAGGCATCGGAGCCCGGAGCGGAGAAAGCGGCGAGCGGCACTCAGGAGCAATCCTCCGGAAAGCCGAAAAAGAAAGGCAAGGCAGGACTTGTCATCGGGATCATACTGGCAATCGTACTTCTACTGGGGGCGTCAGCCGGAGCGGCCTACATATTTGCAAGAGAGCAGGTTGAGAATTTTATTCATGTAAAGTTTGACAAGCCCGAGGAATACTACACCTATGTGGCCAAAAAGAATTTTGATAAGTCTGCTGACCTGATCCCCGAGGGCTATGATGAGCTGGTGAAAAAGCAGATGGATATCTTTAACAGTGCCTTTCACCAAAAGGTGCAGGTTAAGCTGGGGGATCGCGGTAAGGATTTCCTGAAGCTGGCTGTGGGAACCGGCGTGGATATCACATGGATCAACAGTGCCGCAGTGGATTATACCATAGATTTTCAAGAAAAAAATGATAAATTCAGTATGGCCGGAAAGGCAATCCTGAATGAGGAACAGATCATCTCGGGGCTTCTCATGATGGATATGAAGGAAGGCAGAATGGCCTTCCAGATCCCGGAGCTGACGGAAAAGTATGCCAAGCTGGATCTGGATGAGAATTATAATCTGGAAGAAACGAAAGAAATGTTCCAGAAATATGCCAAGCTGATCGAGTCCTATCCGGATGTATCCTATCTGCGGAATAAAGTGAAGGAATACATGGAATTCTATCTGGAGCAGGTGGAGGAGGTGGAGAAGACCACAGAGACTCTGGAAGCCGATGATGTTACCATGGAATGCACCTGCCTTACTGTGGTTCTTCGGGAAAAGGATATTCAAAAGCTCCTGAATAAGATTCTGGACGATATGGCACAGGACAGCGAGATAGAAAATATGGTGAAAAATATGGCCGAAATCGCTGATGAGGATCCGGAGGAGTTCTATCAGGAGTATCAGGAAGAGATTGAAAAGGCCAAGGAGAAATTAGCAGAGGATCTCGGTATTGACCGGATCAGATGGGCGACCTATGTAGATAAGAAGAGTAATATCCTGGGGAGAAAGTGCATCATCGATCCCAAGGAAGAAAGGATTAAGAGCGCTGAAACGGAATTTGTGGTTCTGCCTAAGGAGGATAAGCTTGGGATCGCTCTGACCGTAAAGTCGGATGATAAGAAGCTTGTATTTGCCGGGACCGGTAAGGTAAAGGAAGGAAAGCTGGAAGGAGATTTCAGACTGAAGCTTGATGATCAGAAGCTGATGAATCTGACGGTGGAGGAGTTTGACCTGGAGGCAGCCAAGAAGGGGAATCTCATCGGGCATTTTAACTTTAAGCCCGGTGCCGATGTTGACCTGATCGGGAAATTATGCGATACCTTCGGGCTGAAGGATGAATCGCCCGCAAAGGTATTTTTGTCCGCACTGAATCTTTCCCTGGATGTTAAGACGGAATATACCCCGGAAAAGCAAATGATGGATGTGGGAATTCAGGACGGCGGTCTGGATATTGTCAGAATCATTGTTTCCGGTGAAATGCAGGAGGGAAGCAGCATCGAGCTTCCGGCGGAGGCTGTGGATGTAGATGAGAAGCTGGAGGATTATATTCGGGATATCAAGGTGCAAAAGCTGATGGATGCCCTGGCTAAGGCCAATGTTCCGGAGGAATACTATGACAGTCTGAATGGACTGGAGGAAGAAATTGAGGAATATCTGGAGTATCTGGAAAAATCCAGAAAGAGTATCAATATCCGATAAGTGAGATGGAACCGGGATGGAGCTTACGATCAGGGATCTGAAAAAGCATTATGGGAAAAGGACTGTGCTGAATGGCATCAGTCTGTCGGCCACCGGTGGAGAATGTGTGGGGATTCTGGGCGGAAACGGCAGCGGTAAATCCACCCTTCTTTCCATTCTGGCGGGTATTTCCAGGGCGGATGGAGGCGGCTTTGAGGCAGTTAGTGGGGAACGAAGTGCCAGAATCGGTTATGTTCCACAGGGGACACCGTTGATGGAGGAATTGTCAGCCAAGGATAATCTAAGTCTTTGGTATGACCGAAAAACCATGAAACGGGAGCTGGAAAGCGGGGTCTTGAGGCAATTAGGGATCCATGAGTTCTGGAAGGTTCCGGTCAGAAGGATGTCCGGCGGTATGAAAAAAAGGTTATCCATCGGCTGTGCTATCGCGGGGGATCCGGAGCTTTTGCTCTTGGATGAACCGACGGCAGCCTTGGATATTGCCTGCAAAAGCAGTATATATGAATACCTTGCCGATTTCCGGCAAAAGGGTGGACTGATTCTCTGGGCAACGCATGACATCGCAGAGATCCAGCTGTGTGACAAATGCTTTGTCCTGCGGGATGGGCAGCTGGAGAAGTATGTGTATGACGGCGACATACAAAAACTCGCCAAATTGATCCAATGAGATATGGAAAATACATGTTCGCTCAATTAAAAAGGATGCTTAAGCTTGCAGTAGGTGTGTTCCCTACTGCAATGCTTTTATTTGTTAGCCTTGGAATCGCGGGTTATTATTTTTTCCAGAGCAGCATTTTTACGCAGAATCAAAACAAATTCCGGATCGGAATCGTGGGAAAAATAGATGAAACCTATCTTGGATTTGGCATTTCGGCGGTTCAGACGCTGGATTCCTCCAGATTTATGGTGGATTTTATTCCCATGAGTGAGGATGAGGCAAGGAAGAAATATCAGGCGGGCGAGTTAACGACTTATGTGATGGTACCTGATGAGTTCCTGGACTCTGTGGTATATGGAAGAAATGATGTTCCAATTACCTATGTGGCTTCTGAGGGACAAAAAGGGCTGGGAGCCTTTCTTATGCAGGAATTGTCCAAGGTGGTATCCAGACTGGTGACTTCCTCCCAGAGCAGTATCTATGGAATGCAGAGAGCCCTTGTCTTTGAGGGGAGAACAGAGCAACTGGATGAAATTACGGATGAGATCAATTTAAAGCTCATTAATTTTGTATTAAACCGGACAAAGCTGGCCGAATTGGAGGAGCTTGGACTGTCAAAGGGCCTTCTGATCAGGCAGTATTATTTTTGTACGATTTTATTGCTCTTTTGTTTTTTGTTTGGGATTGTCAGCGCACCTGTTTTTTTGCGCAGAAATCAGCAGCTTGCAAAGTGGATGCGGATCAGAGGGATCGGAGCGGCAGGACAGGTTCTGGGGGAGTATATTCCCTATTTTGTTTTCTTGTTTTTCTGTACCGCTCTGCCGCTTTTTCTGGTCGGCAGAGCTACGGGGGGACTGGCGTTTTTGAGATGGAAGCTGGGAGTGGGAGAGCTGATCCGGGGGCTGCTTCCGCTGACAATGATGATCGCCGCATTGCATTTCATGATTTACGAGTTGTTTCATAACCCGGTGGCTAATCTATTGTTCCAGTTTATCGTCACTATGGGAATGGGGTATGTCTCAGGTTTTTTCCTGCCGGCTGCTTTTTTTCCGGATGGACTGATTGCTCTGGGAAGGATTCTGCCCACCGGAGTGGCTTTGGACTACTTATCGGGCATAATGCTTGGCAGTGGCGGAAAGGGATGGAAACTTGGGGCTTATCTGACAGCCTTTCTGGTGGTCTCTATCCTGGCTCGGGCAAGAAAGATACAGCGGGAGGTCTGATGGGTAAGAGAATGAGACGGGGACTGATCTGGTGGTATCTGACGGAAAAGAGATTGTTCAAAAAGCCGGGCTATCTTCTGGTGCTTTTGATGGTGCCTGTTTTGGCCTGGGCGATGGGACGGCAAGCCGGGCAGGAGGCCGGAATGGTGACTATCGGTCTGTGCTGTGAGGAACAGGGAGGACTCTCGGAAGAGATTCTGGAAAGAATGATATCAGAGGAGAGTATTCTCCGTTATCTGAGGTTTGATACGGAGCAGGAGGCTGTGCAGGCTGTGAAAAACGGCAGTGTGAGCGCAGCATGGATCTTTCCGGAGAGGCTGGAGGAAAAGCTTGCAAAAATGGCGGAAAAGGGGAGGATCACACCGGTGATCAGAGTGGTGGAGCGGGAAGACGATATCTCCCTTGTCTTTTGCCGTGAAGTCCTTTGCAGTCAGGTCTATCCCAGCCTTGCCTATCTCACTTATGAAGGCTTTGTAGATAGTAAACTGGGAGCAGATGGCAATGTGGAGCTCACGGAGGAGATGTTCCGTGATTTTTATCAGTCCGTCCAAGTGGGGGACGATCTGTTTGTGCCCGTATATCTGGAGGGCACTGCAGATAGCGGGGAGCATTATCTGACCGCCCCGCTGCGGGGCCTTCTCAGCATATGGCTGGTGGTCTCCGGCATGGCTGCTGTGCTTTATTACAAGAGAGATGAGGATCTGGGGGTTTTGGATTTTGTGCCTGCCGGCAGGAGGATAAAATATGCCTTCGGGTTACAGGCGGTCGTATTGGGCAATGGAGGCATCGTTTTTCTCATGGCCTGCGGAGCGTTGGAAATTCTGGAAAATTGGAGGCAGGAGCTTGTAAGCTTGTTGCTCTTACTTGGATGCATAGCCTGTTTTTGCGTACTATTGGGAGTGCTGATCCCGAAAATTGAGGGGATCGGATTGCTGATCCCAATCTTAGTCATTCTCATGGTGGTGCTCTGCCCTGTGTTTTTACAGATCAGACTACCCTGGGGAATACAGGGAGTACTCCCGCCGTATTATTATCTTCATGCCTTGTATGCACCGGGATACAGAAGACATATGCTGATCTATTTTTTGATCGGAGCTTTTGCCTGTCTATCGGTAAATTGGATATATCATAAAAGGAGCTGACAAAAAGAGTATGAGCGATAAGAATAAGGGTGAAAGAAGTAAAAAAATGGGACATCTGACCAAGAAAAGAATATTTGATATCATACAGATCGGGACGCAGGTGGATGTGCCCAGTAAGATTTTTGATTATTTTATTGTATGCATGATCCTGTTGTGCATCTCGGTGACTTTTCTGCAGACCTTTGAACAGATGGAGCCCTATAAGGAATTGCTCAATCATCTGGAATTATTTACGATTCTGGTCTTCATAGTGGAATATGTGTTACGACTCTATACCAGTGATCTTTTGTTCCCGAAGCTGTCCAAGGAGAAGGCTCTTTTGGCGTTTGTATTCTCTTTTCACGGTATTGTGGATCTGCTCACGATTTTGTCCTATTTTTCCGTGCTTTATTCCAATGGGGTCGTGGCACTGCGCATGATTCGTGCGGTGCGGATCTTTAGACTGTTTAAGGTGAACAAGAGCTTTGATGCCTTCAATGTGGTAGCGGATGTGGTAAAGGAAAAAAAGAGTCAGCTTCTTTCCTCCATGTTTATGATCTCCATTCTGATCCTGGCGTCTTCTCTCTGTATGTACGGCTTTGAGCATGACGCACAGCCCGAGGTATTTAATAACGCCTTTGCCGGAGTATGGTGGGCAATGTCAACTGTGCTGACCATTGGCTATGGGGATATTTATCCTGTCACCATCGGAGGGAGGATCATTGCAATCATTATAGCTCTGCTGGGAGTATGTGCAGTGGCCATTCCCACAGGTGTGGTCAGCGCGGGCTTTGTGGAATATTATTCCGAACTGAAGAGGAATGAGGGAGTGATCAAGCTTTCGGAGGATGTGAACCTGATGCTGAAGAATCAGGCTTACAGTGCCGGTCTGAATATCGAGAACTATATGGAGAGCCTGATCCTGGAAAAGGAGCGGGAGAGAAAGGAAAAGAAGAAGGGGGAACGGCAGGATTCGTAATATGGAAAGAGACGATAAGCTGGAGGTAAACGGCTTCCGCTTCTCCTCGCAGCAAATGGCGGATCAGGCGGCGATGGAATTGCGGAAAATTCAATATTTGGAGACTAAGATTGACTATGGGGACACCAGAAAGGTGCAGGCCATTTATGAAAAAGCAGTTCGAGAGAATGTGTTTCAGACTGCTGTGGGACTTTTTTACCTGAAGGGGATCCGCGATTACCTGGTTAGGGAGGATGAGCGATATGAGGCTGTCCTGCCCGCTGTTCCTGCTTTGATGACAGAGGGGGAAAAGGGGGAGACCGGGAGAACGGAAGATGGTAAGCTGAGCGGAGGTCATGGGACGGAGTGGAATTCCACTGCAAAAACCAGGACAGCAGAGGCAAAGCGGGAGGAGCGAAGAAAAAAGGAATTGCAGGAGAAGCAGCATCAGCTGCGTCTCAGTCTGATCGTGAATGCTGTACTGGTGCTAGGCCTCATTGCTATGTTTTTTATCGCGCTTCGCTCGGAGCAGCCCAATATTCTCAATTACGAAAAGAACATCAAGGATCGCTACGCTGCCTGGGAGCAGGAGCTGACAGAGAGGGAACAGGCGGTGAGAAAAATGGAGCTGGAGCTGATCAGAAAGCAGGGGGAATGATGGGCAGATGGGGGATTAGGCGGAAGGGAGGAAGAACCGGATGGAAAAGATGAAGATACTTGTGGTGGATGATGAGAGCAGAATGCGTAAGCTGGTGCATGACTATTTGAAGCATGCGGGATATGAAGTGCTGGAGGCGGAGGACGGAGAGCAGGCTCTGGATATATTCTTTCAGAGAAAGGATATAGGATTACTGATTCTGGATGTGATGATGCCTAAGATGGACGGCTGGCAGGTGTGCAGGGAGATCAGGGAGTTCTCCATGGTTCCCATTATCATGCTGACAGCCAGATCGGATGAGAGGGATGAGCTTTTGGGATTCCAGGTGGGAGTGGATGAGTATATCACAAAGCCGGTGAGCCCTAAGATTCTGGTGGCGAGGGTGGAGGCAATCTTGCGCCGTGTCAATAAGCTGGCCAAGGAGGAGTCCTTGAGCTGCGGAGCCATCCGTGTGGACAAATTGGCCCATCAATGCTATGTGAATGACGAGCCTGTGGACCTTAGCTTTAAGGAGTATCAGCTGTTGGTGTTCCTTTTGGAGAATCAGGGAGTGGCCCTTTCCAGGGAGACCATTCTCTCCAGAGTCTGGAATTATGATTATGAGGGAGATTCCCGTACCATAGACACCCATGTGAAAAAGCTGCGGAGCAAGCTGGGGATGGCCAGGGATCAGATCGTAACGATCCGTGATGTGGGATATAAAATGGAGGGGTGACCTGCATGAAGCATTCCTTGAAGAAACAGTTCGCACTAACCTTTATCTTACTTATGAGCGGCGTCATGTTCTTTTGCTGGCTGGCCAATACGCTGTTTTTGGGTAAATACTATATCAGCCGTAAGACGAAGGTGATCTATAACGCATATGTCACAATTCGCAATGCGGCCAATACCAATAGCTATGAGTCCGAGGAATTTCAGAATGAGCTGGAGAAGGTATGCCGCAACAATGATATCTCTGCCTTTGTCGTCAATTCTGAATCGGAGATGAAATATGTATCCAGTAACGGAGGGGACAGGCTGGAGCTTTTGCTCTATGGGTATCTGTTAGGCTATGGCAATGACAAGATGCAGGTGCTGCAGAAGGAAGAGGAGTATTGTATCCAAAGGTCCGTCATGGAGAACGGGGGCTTTCTTGAGATGTACGGGCGCTTGGATTCCGGGATCTCCTTTATCATGAGGACCCCATTAGACAGTATCCGTGAGAGCGCCTCCATGGCGAATACCTTTTATTTATATACAGGTGTGCTCTGCACCGTTGTTGGGGTGGTGATCATCTGGATCGTTACGGGGAAGATCGTAAAGCCGATCCTCACCTTAAATACGATCTCGGAGAGAATGGTAAAGCTCGATTTTGATGCCAAGTATGAGGGAAAGGCCAAAAACGAGATCGGTCTCCTGGGGGAGAATATGAATCTGCTATCCAAGTCCCTGGAGCATTCCATCTCTGAGCTAAAATCGGCCAATAATGAATTGCGCAGAGATATCGAGAAGAAAAATAAGATCGACGAGATGCGGCGGGAATTTCTGGCCAATGTCTCCCATGAGCTGAAGACTCCCATAGCGCTGATCCAGGGATATGCGGAGGGACTTCAGGAGGGAATGGGGGAGACGCCCGAGGACAGGGACTATTATTGCAATGTCATTGTAGATGAGGCGACCAAAATGAATCAGCTGGTGCAAAAGCTCCTTTCCCTGAATCAGCTGGAGTTTGGCAAGGATGCCGTTGAAATGGAAAGATTCGATCTGACGGCTCTGATCTCTGATTATCTGGAGACCGGATCGCTTTTGACAAAGCAACAGGGAATCCATGTGGAATGGGATCGGACAGCTCCCTGCCATGTCTGGGCGGATCCCTTTATGACGGAGGAGGTGCTGCAGAATTATTATTCCAATGCAGTGCATTACTGTAAGGAGCCCGGAGAGATCCGGATCACTCTGGAAAAGAGGGAGGATGGAAGGGTCAGAATCGGTGTGTTCAATACGGGGGATGCGATACCGGAGGAGTCCCTGCCCAGGGTGTGGGAGAAGTTTTACAAGGTGGATAAAGCCAGGACAAGAGAGTATGGCGGCAGCGGTGTGGGCTTGTCCATTGTAAAAGCAATCATGGAAGCTTTTCATCAGGACTACGGCGTGGAAAATGTGGATGGAGGGGTTCTGTTCTGGTTCGAACTGGAAGGGGCGGACTGACCCGTGAAAAAGAATGGAGTAATTTTTTATATATGACAGAAATTGAGATGGAAAACGAAGTACTTCTTCAGGAGATACCCGTGATATTGGCGGGAGTGAATCCGGGAAGCAGGCAGGAAGAATTTGAGCATTCCATGAAGGAGCTACAGAGTCTGGCGCAGGCCTGCGGAAAAAAGACTGTGGGAATCATTACCCAGAATATGGAGGCTCCAAACCCATCGTATTATATGGGCAGCGGAAAGGTGGCCGAGATCAGGGAGCTGGTAGGGTTTCAGGAAGCGCAGGAGGTGATCTTTGATGATACGCTTTCGCCTTCGCAGATGAGAAATCTGGGAAAGGCCATTGGAGTGCCGGTGCTGGATCGCACGGATCTGATCCTGGATATTTTTGCCATGAGGGCAAGAACGGGAGAGGCAAAGCTTCAAGTGGAGACCGCTAAGCTCCAATATATGCTTCCCAGACTTGTGGGACTCAGGGAGCAGCTGGGACGCCAGGGGGGAGCCAGCGGCAGCATGAGTAATAAGGGCGCCGGTGAGACGAAGCTGGAGCTGGATCGCAGAAGAATCGAGCATCGGATCAGCGAGCTGAGGAAGGAACTGTCGGAAATTCAGGCCAATCGGGAGACTATGAGGAAAAGACGGGAGCAGTCCCGGCTTCCACAGGTTGCGCTTGTGGGCTATACCAATGCGGGAAAATCTACAATCTTAAACCGGCTGGTGGAGCTTTACGGAACCAGGAAGGAGAAGACGGTTCTGGAAAAGGATATGCTCTTTGCAACACTGGAAACCACAGTGCGCAGTCTGGAGTTTTCTGATCACAGAGATTTTCTTCTGTCGGATACGGTGGGATTTATTCATAAGCTCCCTCACGGATTGGTAAAGGCATTTCAATCAACACTGGACGAGGTGAAATATGCGGACCTTCTGATCCATGTGGTGGATTATTCCGATCCGGATCATGCCAGACATATGGAAGTGACAAAGCAGACCTTACAGGAAATCGGGGCGGCCGGCATACCGCAGGTGATCGTTTATAATAAGGCGGACCTGACGGGAATAGAGGGGGTGCCCAAGGTTGTGGGAAACCGTATCTGGATGGCGGCGGCAAAGGGGATCGGCGTGGAAAAGCTGACAGAGCTGGTCAGGGATCTGCTCTATGCGGATGTAAAGGAAGGAGAATATCTGTTTCCCTATGACAGGGGGAGCGAGCTCTCTTATGTGATGGGCAGGGCAAATGTGCTGGCATCGGAATATCTTCCGGAGGGGGTGAAGGTAAGGGCGCTTTGCGGAAAAGAACTCCGGGAGAGACTTAGAAAGTACGAAGTGTGATGAACTGCTAAGGCATAGAGAGCAGATATTTGTCATTTGATGAAAAGCTCCGGAGCAGGGAATGTTTTTTTGACGATGAGGGCGAATCGGAATCTTATGTTTACCGGAAGGAAGAACTGAAATAAAGAAGAGTTGAAATCCGGAGAGGTTACGATTATAAT
>CACXDS010000092.1 GCA_902766425.1 uncultured Lachnospiraceae bacterium | reverse complement strand
TTAGCCATCGCCTCCAGATCGCGCAATGCCTCCCTTATCGCACTGCTTCCCCCCTCGGAGCCTTCTGTTTCCTTACACAGCAGAAGGGCGTTGCTCTTCCATGCCAGGAGTGCCTTTCTCTTCTCTTCCTCCCCTTCCGAAATCGCATTTTTCGAAAATAATAAAAGACGATTCATCTCATCGTGAATATTCATTTTGGCCCGCAGGATCTCTTCCCTGCGAACTGTATCCTGAATACCGACATTGTATTCCCGAAGCTCATGGCTAAACTCCTTCATCCGCTCCGTTCTGGCCTTTAGCTGAAGCGTCTTGGCATATTGCTCCGTCACATCGGAGGCGATCACCTCGTGTATCCGATCTCCATGATAACAAAGCTCTCTGTGTCTGCAGGATAAGGTTCTCTCCCCCGGCATGGGGACAAGCGTGTTATTCCCTGATTCTCCAAAGAGAAATTCCTCAAATTCTCTTCCATTCAACAGCATATGCCCCGTCAATTCCCTGCAGATCTCATGCATTCTGCCATTTACCAAAATGCACTGCCCATCCTCCCGATAAAAGCACAGCCCCTCCGTGAGCTTCTCAAAGCTCTCCTGTATGGAAAGAGGCGTAATGTGATTTCTCCTCCACCCAAGATTTGCCATGGACAGCCAGACAGACACACCGGAAAAGAATAGCAACAGGATTATCCACAGCCCTGCCGGCAGCTCCGCCGATTTCCCCATGGTCCTGCAGGTCTGGATCGTTACTTCCCCCATGCCAATGATCGGTATCGCAATGCAAAGAAAATGCTTCTTTTTCTGCCGCCAGGACAGCACCAGATTACAGATCCCCACAAGGCAGAGTAGCAACCCCGTGCAGCCCACTACGGCACGAAATATTACATTGCATTCAAAGAATGGTTTCCAGACGAACATAATAAATATCATCCTCCCTTTCTATCTGACATGCAACTTCCTCATATCTTCTCCCGATCTGTATCTCCCTGAATTCCGCTTCAAAGCTCTCGTCCAGCCCCTCCAGCACAAGCTTGCAGCCTCTCTCCGTCACCGTAGCCGATACACCTGTCAATGCCTTTCCGGCCCTTTCCATAAGAAGTTCAAAGCATTCATATATTCTAAGAATACAATCCGCTGACAGCACTCCCTCCCCTCCTCCGGAGAGCGCTACGCTGACACCACATTCCGAGAGAGCCCGCAGGCTCTCGCTGACAGCCAGCAGCAATTCTCCGCAGGGCAATCTGTCATTGTTTTCAGAAAGGAGCATGAGATTCGCGCATCGCTTGATATAGCTGCCATAAAAGCAGATCCATCCTATCTTCTTTTCATACAGAGACAGATCCCGTTCCGCCTCCTGCGTAAGCTGCGTGATTCTTTGGGATTGTCCAAGGACGCGCTCTGCTATCCTGTCATAAACCCGATTTTTTTCCTCCAGCTCAGTCCTCTGGGTCTGCATCTCGTTTTGCAGGCGGATCAATTCTGTTTCCTCGGAAAGCCTCTCCTCGATCTGCTCCAATTCCCGATTCAAGCGATTCACCTCAGAGATATCACTCTGCCAATAGACAAATCCCCCCTGTATTTCCGCACGATGTAACCATGTGTTCTCATCCAGCATCAGGTTTTCCTTTGCCACCTTCTGCTCCGTGGTCAATTCTCTGGCGCTGTCGGAACTATACACGATTCCCGTATCCGCATCTGCGATCTGCGCAGCGATGGAGGAACCGGAGAAAAGCTCCTCATACCCCTTATTGGAAGGAATCAGTCCTATACTGATACAGCATTCCCAAAAACAGGCCACTACAAAGCTTGCTGCCTCCGGAAATTCCAACAGATTAATCCCATCCCATTTGGGCTCCATATCATAAAAATACAGGATCACATAGAGCCACCCCAGAGCTATGGGAACTAGCGGGATCCAAAAAAACCTTTTCCCCGCGGACAATCTGCATTTACGCACCATTACAGCCACCGCTGCCAGGAATAGGACAAGGATCCATGCAGCGATCAAAAGATATCCTGTCCCGTACTGATAATTCTCATCCCACCCTTTAAAGCCCGGCTGGAACCGAAACACTGTCTGATGAAGATCATTGGTCAGAACAAGCCCCATCAAAAGAACTGTGATCATCCGGAGAAAAAATTTTCCTGTGGCTTTTCTCTTCCCAGCTTCTTCATCCACTGCAAGTGCGGCTAAAAGCGACAATTCCGGAACCATGAGATTTGGCACATAATAAAAATACCAAAGATGCCTGGCCACTGTGTCCAACTCCCGGAACACATAGTATTTCAGACCTCTGAGCAGAAAGAAAAACACCACCATCCAGGCACTTAAGGTGAGATAACGGCGCACCTTGGGATCCACCACACGGTCCGAAATCCGAAACACAAAAATCACTGCCAAAAGAAGGTAATAGACGGTCGACAGAGTCTGCAGCCCCCTATCCCTTCCGAACACATCAAGCAAGCCCCCAAAGAACAGGAGCACTACAAATAGCGCAATTTTTCCGAATGAAATTTTGGCTTGCTTGGACATGGTAATTACCCCTGCTGAAATATGGCTCATCCTTCTTCACAAGAACAAGTTACCATCGGGGACAAGTTTTTGTCAATAGGAAGGGGGGAATGCTCTTTCCAAATTCAAAAAGCTCCGGTCTGCACCGGAGCTTTCTTAAAACCGACTTTGATTTCTTTATCAGACCATGACTTTTAAGTCAATGGAAGTAATTATATGCTGAAATCGAAAACTTCATAATGGTCTCATACAATGCACTGCTACTACTCATTCTGGCGATATAGCTCTCCATGCTGTCCGTAGCGCTTCCGAATACTTCCCCGCTTGCCTTATACACAGTGCATGTCACAGGCTGCCTTCCGTCTGCCACCGCAAGCCTATCGATCAGGATTCTGTAGGTGCTGCCGCTTTGCAGTATAAATTCGCTTCCCTCAATCCGATACTCCACCTTGGCTCCCGTATGGCTCGTAAAGGATACGATAGCGTACATATCCGGAGTCACATCACTAAAGTACATGCTCATTAACAGATTACTTCCCAGATTCAGGTTGGACCCCACATAGTGATTTCCCTTTACCCTGGAATCCATGTAGCTTGCGCTATCGGACAGATATGCCTTCTGCTCCGCCGTCAGCCGGTTCACAGCCAGATTTGACTCATCATAATGGAACTCTGCCTGCGCTGCCGAGCCATAG
>CACXDS010000091.1 GCA_902766425.1 uncultured Lachnospiraceae bacterium | reverse complement strand
GTGGATAAGATCATCGACAGCGACGGCAAGGATATGGACATCACCGGATTGGTATTTGGCAACGATGGCAATGCGCAGTCAAAGCCTGCTACTGTCACCTTTAATAATGAATCCTATCTCTGGGATCAGGAGAATAAGATACTAACCTCTGCAGACGGAAATACTGTATTGGCAGGGGTGTCCGAGATGTTTGACGGAACCACCATGAAGAGCATGGATGAAGAGATCACGGTAAATGGTACTACCATGACGGTGGGTGAGTCCATGGATAATATTGCGAAGGCATACGGATATGAGGGCGCAACGAAAGAGTTTTTGAATCTCTATGTGGAGAGCGGAGTGACGGAAACGGACACGGAAGGGGTTTCCGCCACGGTCAAGACGAAGTCCTCCATCAAGGAATTGCTGGCAAATCTGGCAGCTGATGAGGAGGAGAATGCTTTCCCTATGCTTCCTGATGATGAAGGGAATACCAGCTTTGAGACGGCGGGCCGTTTTTACAATGGCGTGAATCTGGCATTTAATCCCACAACAGGTAAGTTCGCCGGAGTGGGGGGCAGCGTGAATCAGAAGACTGCAACGCTTGAGCTTTCCGGACTTGGAAGTCAGTTCTCCGATATCACAGTGGATTTTTCCAGTGTTACCATGTATGATAATAACGGTACCTCCACGATCGGTGCGACCAGCGGCGATGTGGACGGGCTTGGAACAGGACGCAGTCTTGGCAAAATGATCGGTATTTCCACTCAGAACAATGGTATGATCTATGCCAGTTACGACAATGGTATGACAAAGCTCCTCGGGCAGATCGCAACGGCGGCCTTCTCCAATGTGTCGGGTCTGGAAAAAGCAGGGGACAATCTTTATACTGCATCCAGAAACTCCGGAGATTTTGACGGAATCGGCGTGGATGTCACTGCAGGCGGCGGATATATCTCCACCAGCCAGCTGGAGATGAGTAATGTGGATCTGTCCCAGGAATTTACGGATATGATCACTACCCAGCGTGGTTTCCAGGCTAACAGCCGTATCATTACCGTTTCCGATACCATGCTTGAAGAACTTACCAATCTGAAACGTTAACCATAGCTTGTCATAAATGACAAATTGTGTTACAATCCTATAGGAAGAGCGATAAAGGGGAACGAAAGCTTTTTTCGTTCCCCTTTGTGTGGCTCGGATGAAAAAGAGTTTTTTTCGGAGAAGTCTGTTGATTTTGTGGAAGTAGCTTTTTGCTTAAGCATGAACTTGATTTTTGAATCGGTATATGCAGGATGGGAAATTGTCGGTTGTATGACGACGAGAAGGGCAAAGAATGATAGAAGTCACAAAGCTGAATGGCGTAAAGATCCTCGTAAATCCTGATCTTTTTGAAGTAGTGGAGGAAACACCGGACACGGTGATCACACTGACTACGGGGAGAAAAATAATTGTAAAAGAAAGTAGACAAGAGTTAAAAAATCTAGTAAAATTATTTAGAAAGGATATTTTTGCATAGTACATAGAGTGCAAATTGCAGGTGGTTCATCTTGGATATTGCGTCTTTACTTGGAATCATCCTTGGGCTTGGAATGCTCGTTTTTGGTATCATAGATAACGCCGGTATCACAGGTGTGGTTAATTACCTTGACCCTGCATCCGCCATCATTACCTTTGGCGGTGCGTTTGCTGCGACGCTGGCATCCTACAGCCTGCAGGATTTCCTGGCAGGCTTAAAGAGTTTTACGCTTATTTTTAAATCCTCTGCCATGAATTCTTCTGAGATGATCAAGAAGATCATTGATCTTTCTAATGTGGCTCGTAAGGAGGGCTTACTGAGTCTGGAGGAAGCGGCTGCGGATATGGACGAGCCTTTTTTGAAAAAGGGCATCCTGCTGATCGTTGACGGTACTGATCCTGAGCTGGTAAGAGCAATCCTTGAGACAGAGCTGTTCAGCACAGAAGACAGACATAAGAATCTCATCGGTTTCTGGGATACTCTGGGCGCCATGGGACCTGCCTGGGGTATGATCGGTACTCTGGTTGGTCTGGTAAATATGTTGAATAACATGAGTGATGCAGGTGCAATCGGACCGGCTATGGCAGTGGCGTTGATCACCACTTTGTATGGCTCCCTGCTGGCAAACTGGATCTGTACGCCCACCTCAAATAAATTGAAGGCGAATAATGCGGCAGAGACCATGCAAAAGGAAGTCATGATCGAGGGGCTTCTTTCGATTCAAGCGGGTGAAAATCCCCGCGTTATTGAGGAAAAACTGAAATCCTTCCTTGCACCCAGGGATAGGGTTTCTTCTGAGCCTGGAGGTGAGGAGTAATGGCGAAGCGTAAAGAAGATGCGCCCCCCGCCGGTTCTCCGGCCTGGATGGCTACATTTTCGGATCTGATGAATCTGCTTCTTTGTTTCTTCGTGCTTTTGTTTTCAATGTCCACCATTGAAGAAGAAAAGTGGAATGAACTGGTAGCGTCCATGAACAGCAGCTTTAGCATTTTTAACGCCGGCTCCACTTCCATTGGTGAGGGGATTCTCATCAGTAACGGAGTGAGCCAGTTGAATGAGCTGGATCAGTTTATCAACAGCACGGGACGGGCCGCTGACAATGATGTGCCCGGACAAGATCTGAAGGAGCAGGACAAGAGTAAGGAGAATGAGGGGGATGAGACCTCCGAGGCCCAGCAGCTGGCACAGGCCCTCGAAAAAATAGAACAGCAGAATCTTCAGAGCAACGAGGAGCTGGCTGAGCTGGTGGAGGAAGCAGTAAAAGAGAGCAATATGGCTGACCAGATCGAGATCGGGTTTACCGCACAATATGTGCAGCTCACCATGAAGGGAGCGCTCCTTTTTGACTCCGGAAGTGCAGAGCTGAAGGAGGAGTCAAAGAAGGTTCTGGATAAGGCGGCTACAATACTGGAGCGTTATGCAAAGGGAATTATCGAAATCGAAGGTCATACGGACAATGTTCCCATGAGCAGTGCCAAATATGCTGACAATGAGGAGCTTAGCAGCGCAAGAGCACTTTCGGTATTCTATTATCTTGTGGATCATTCCTATTTGGATCCTGTCAATATCCGGCATTCCGGTATGGGCGACAGAGTTCCTATCGTGGATAATTCCACTGCGGAGGGGAGAAGCAGGAACAGAAGAGTGGAGATCAGAATATACAATTCCGCCAACTGATTGCTTGGACGAAAGGATGGCCTTGGTCATTGTCCGAGAAAGCTTTTTGGGGAAGAGGAGAAAGCATGAAAAAGAATCTTTTGACAGTTTTGATACTGGCATTGACTATGGTAAATCTGGTATTGACCTGTGTCATGATGATCAGCGTCATGGGTACTAACAAAAAGACAGCTAAGCTGGTGAATAATATCGCCACGGTTTTGAATTTTGAACTGACTGAGCTGGGAGAGGATACGCCGGAAAAGACAGAGGTGTCTCTGGCAGATACGGATGTATATAATATATCAGGCTCCATGACCATCGCGCTGAAGGCGGATGATACGGGAAAGCAGGAGTATATTGTATTTGACATCAGCTTATCCATGAATAAGAAGAGCCCGGATTACAAGACCTATAAAGATACCATGAGCGAGAGGGAGAGCCTGATCAAGGATGCCATTACCTCAGTGGTGGGTTCTCATACGAAGGATGAATGCCGAGGCAACTTTGAGGGCTTGAAGCAGGAAATTCTGGAGGCAATCCAGAAGCTGTTTGGCTCAGATTTCATTTTTAATGTCGGAATCAGCGGGGTCAAGTACAGTTAAATTATAGGCCGTTTTAGCCTGAAAATTTAGAATCGATCAAATTGAGATTTATAAGTAAACATTAAATGCCGATAGGATGGGAGGTGAGGATTTGTGGGTGATGTTCTTTCCCAAAGCGAGATAGATAATCTTCTGGCTGCTCTGACAGCCGGTGATTTCGATATGGAACAGATGAAAGGGGAAGAAGAGAAGTCTGTTAAGGATTATAACTTTAAGCGTCCCACAAAATTCTCAAAGGAGCATTTAAGAACCCTGGAAATCATATTTGAACACTATGGACGGCTGGTTTCCACCAATCTTCCGGTGTATCTTCGCAAGAATGTCCAGGTCTCCGTTGCTACATCGGAAACGGTAACCTTCAGCGAGTTTACCAATGCACTATCCAATCCTGTCATTCTGGGAATCATTGATTTTGAACCCCTTAATGGTTCCATTATATTGGATCTTCAGACGAATCTGGGGTATGCCATGCTGGATCGTATGCTTGGCGGAGACGGAGTGCCATTAGCCAAAAACCGGGATTTCTCCGAGATCGAGCTTGTGATCATTCAGAAAATTCTGATCATGATGACTCAGCTTTTGCGTGAGCCCTGGAAGAATGTGGTGGATCTGAATCCCACACTCAGCCGTCTTGAGACCAATCCTCAGTTTGCACAGATCATTGCACCGAACGATATGATTGCCATTGTCACTCTGAACATGAAGGTTGGAGATGTGGAGGGGTATATGAATGTCTGTCTGCCCTTCTTTACTCTGGAAAGCGTCATGGATAAGCTCAATACCAAGTATTGGTTCTCAACGGTGCAGGAGAGCAAGGATGAACGCTATGAGGAGTTTATAGAATCCATGATCCGCAGGACGGATATTCCTGTGAAGGCCGTTTTGGGTAAGAGCGTTATTAATGTATCCGATTTTATGACTTTGCAGGTTGGCGATTGCATCAGACTGGATACGAAGGTCGATCAGGACATGGAGATTTATGTAGGAAATATCAAGAAATTCACCGCTTTGCCCGGCGCAGATAAGGATTGTTATGCGGTTCGGATCACGTCGGTGCTAAGGGAGGAGGAACAATAGGATGGACGGAATCCTATCACAAGATGAAATAAATGCGCTTCTCAGCGGGATGGATCTCTCCGGAGACACACCGCCTGAGAATCTGGGCGAGCTGCTTCCGGCATCGGGAGCGGGGGCTGCGGGTAACGCGGATTATCTTTCCGGAACAGGTCCCATTACCGGTGGGGATGAACTCCTGACAGATGTAGAAAAAGATGCGATCGGAGAAGTGGCCAATATCAGCATGGGTTCGTCAGCCACATCCCTCTATTCGTTGGTGAATCGAAAGGTGGATATTTCCACCCCGGTTGTATCTCTTACCACATGGGATAAATTGATAGAAGAATACGAAAAACCCTGTGTATTTATTCAGATCAAATATACAAAGGGGCTGGATGGCAGTAATATCCTGGTGCTGAAGGAACAGGATGTGAAGGTGATCACAAGCCTGATGATGGGCATGGATGGTACTCCGGGAGACGGACCTTTGGAGGAGCTCCATTTGAGCGCTATCTCAGAGGCCATGAACATGATGATGGGGGCCTCGGCTACTTCCCTATCTACGATGTTGAAGACCACCATCGATATCAGCCCGCCAATTTCTTCACTTTTGAATCTGTCGGAGTTAAAGAGCGGCGGAGAGATCGCACCCTTTCTGGATGGAACCTTTGTGAAAATTTCTTTCAGAATGCAGATCGGGGATCTTGTAGATAGCAAGATCATGCAGCTCTATCCGGTGGAATTTGCCAAGAAGCTGGTGGAAACCTTTATCAATACACAGCTTGGCATTACGGGGGATAACAACGATTCCGGAACAAACGGCGCTTCTCAGCCGGTTCAAGCATCATCGCAGGGAGATACCGTAGATCATTCCGGTGTTAATATGAATTCCGGAGATATGGGCTTCCTGGGGCTCAGTGGTATGAATGACACGAGCATGAACGGAATGAACGGCATGGGCATGAACGGAATGAACATGAACGGGATGAACATGAACGGGATGAACGGCATGGGCATGAACGGAATGAACATGAACGGGATGAACGGCATGGGCATGAACGG
>CACXDS010000090.1 GCA_902766425.1 uncultured Lachnospiraceae bacterium | reverse complement strand
TGTCTTTCGCACAGCCCCCGAATGTAAATGACGCGAAAAAACACGCCGTCAAACATATGACAATCCATTTTCCCTGTTTCTTCCTCCCCCACATGTTATTTCCCCCTCCATGAATGAACTCCTCTTCTTTCACCGTCATATTATTACCCCGAAATGTTGCTTTTGAATAGATAAAGTATAGCACAAAAGCGGGGGGAGCGGTTTCCCACTCTCCCGTTTTATTTTGCAATATTCTCCGCCAGATACAACTCAATTCGATTCTGAATGATCGCCGTCACTTCCTCCAGGCTCTTTTGTCCCGCAAAATAAGCCCCCGCCTCTTCCTCGATGATTGCCATGTAGAGCTTATCCCGGGTCGTGATGATCTTCGCACTCTGAATCAAATCATAAAAGATTTTTTCTTCCTCCGGCTTGATCGGCTGCATGTGATACTCCCCCGGATAAAACTTCTCCAGCATTTCCATTTCCTCTTCCGTAAGAATCTTCCCCATTCCGCCGCCGTCCTTCATCAGATAATCCATATACTCTCTTAAAACCTTGCGATTTGCCGGCATGCCGTAAATGCCCGAATGTCTTCCGACATATGCCATGCTGTCTTCGTCCTCCTTAAAAAACGAGGTCCCCAGATAATCCTCAATAAATGCCCAGGCCCCTACCTGATTCTTCGATGTGCTGCTGATCGCCAGCGCACTGCTATTGAAAGCCAAAAGAATAATGTTTTGATAACTGCCGTCAAAGGCTGGCAGACCGATGAAGCCGGAACGGTCTCCGTATGCACGAAAGATACACAGTGGCAAACTATCAAGATTCTGAATATTTCTTTGCACCACTGCCCCCTTTTTCTGATAAAGGGCCTGATAGTCCCCCTTATTGTCCGGAAGTTTTGCCGCCCTTTCCATGATCCGCCTGAAATTTTCATCGTCAAAATGACACTTTCCCGTCTTCTCGTCCACCAGCTCTGAAAGATTTGGTTCCAAGCAAAGCTCCAGCATAAGCCATCTGTCCATCCCCTCCAAAAGGGCAGGCTCCTTCAGCTTTTCGTCCCATTCGATAAATTCCGATATCGTCCACCCCTGCCCATCTCCCAGAATGTCCTTGTCGGCGATCAATGTTTTTAATTCAAACATATAGGGGATTGCGGCAATCTTCCCCTCATGGGAGCAGAGCGCCAGAAGCTTTTCCTCATAATCCCCCAGGTTCACGGAAGCACTCTTTTCCGCAAAGGGCGTTAGGTCTAACACATATCCCTTCTCCAACAATTCCTCCACCGTCACTGCTCCAAAGATCCCATAATTGATGATGCCGGAGACATCGATCAGGTCCGGCGCCTTCTCGCCGAGCATGTCAAGTCCCATTCTCATCACGGCGTCTTCCCTGTCCTGCTTTGATGTATTTGCGCTCAAAGTCAGATATTCCGTGATCTGAATATTGTACTCCTGATTAGAACGGTTAAACCTGCTCACGGCCGTCCTTAAATCCGTACTCGCCCAAAGCGTTGCCAGGACAAGCTTTTGCGGCTGAACCGGATCATCTGGCATCCTCTCACGGATCAGGGCGAGCTCGGCATTTCTTCCGGAAAGGTCCGTGGTCAAAACCCTTATGTCGCTTTCAGTCTGCCTCACGGCCTGCACATTTTGCGGTAATATGGATACATCCTTCCATTTCAGGATTTCCCTGCTCTCCTCCCTGCCGTCATAGTACCAAAGCGCATCCGTATCATAATAAAGGATGCCTGCGCCAACCTCAGAAGTGCCGATGCCATTCAAAAAGGCATTCTGGACAGCCTGCACATCCTGAAGGCTTCCATCCTCACCGATTTCTTTGAGCTTCGTTGTTCCTCCCTCGGAGGCCCTTACAAAGATCCGCCCGTCCGTGGTCCAGGCAAGCCCCATCAAAGGGGTATCTGCAGCAATGCAAGAGACAGTGACGGAACGAACTTTTTCCTTGTCAGCGCCATATTCTTCCACCACATACTTTCCCGTTTTACTCCCCGGAGATTCCAATAAAAGAAAGCCTCCATCCTTCGAAAAGGCAAGCGCCACGACCTCCTTCTCCCCTCCCTTTTGGGACCAAAAGACCTCCGCCTCTGCCTTCCCGTATTTCCTTTGGAAGACAGCGGTGCCTTCCCCCTTATTGTCAACAAAGTAAACGGTGTCCCCATACAGTCCGCTTCGAAAATATCCCATGGCGGAATCCGGATCGCTTGGCACCTCCTGAAATGATGCGACATATCCAAGGGGCATGCTTTCTCCGACCTGCTCCTGACTCTGCCCGCTTTCCGTCCCTCCCTCTCCCCGGTTACAGCCACCGAGCAAGAAAAGCACGCTCAAAAGCAGAATGCGTAAAAAGAATCGTTGTCCTTTTCCTATCATGACCTAATCCTCCCCATAAAACGCCCTGATCTTTTCCTGAATGGAATCCATGGCCTCGTCCAGACTCTTCTTCCCCTGATGATAGGGATAAATGTCTTCGCTGAAAACATCATCTGCTATGCCTGGTCTTCTTACCATAATGCCCTGTATGTTCCGTGTCCAAGTCGGCTGCAGGCTCAAGGGACTCTCCACTTGAATCGGACACAAAAGGCGCAAGGCAACCACGCCCCACAAAAGACAGACCATCCACCTTGGCGTCCTTCGCAGGATCCTTCGCAAGATCATGACCGCCAAGATCAGGATGCTCGCCTGCAAGCCCAGCTCCGTAACCTTCAGGAAAAAATCATTCATCCTTCTTCTCCCTATAGATGTCTATCATGCGCTGCAATTCTTCCACTTCCTCATCGGAGAGCCTTTTCCCGGCGGAAAAGGAGGCCAGGAAGGCCGGAAGCGATCCCTGAAAGGTCTCCTCTACAAACGAAAAGTCTATCCAGGATAGACTTTTCTCACTTTCTCTCATCCAAAAACAATTGCACCCTGCTTTGGATCTTCTCCACGGTGGCATCCAGTCCCATTTGGCCCGCGAAGTAGACATCCGCCTCTTCCGAAATGATCCTTAAAATCATATCCTCACCACGCGAATGATTGATACAAGTATCCACGGCATTTCGAAGCATCCCCTCCTGCTTATCCGTGAGCGCATAGACGACATAGGAAATCTCCCATCCGGCGTAGGAATCGACCGTTCTATAATTTTGTCCTTCCTCTACGGGATTGCCGTTTTCATCCAGGATGAGATTTCCATCCCCATCCTTCTGCCAGATTGCTTCCTTTGCCCGACTGATCACCTCCTCAAACCCACTCTTGGTGATCGGAAAATAATACTTTGACCAGGTATCTCCTGCCTTCATCCAGTCGCCAAAAAATTCTCTCGCCGCATCCGCCTCCGTTGTCTTACAGTTGATGCACATGGCCATGGAATAATTCAGCAGTCCCCCGCTGCCATGCTTGCCGTCAGGATAGCCGATCAGCGTAAATTCCCTTCCCTGTCCGACCTGCGCCGCTGCAAGCTGCAGAGTACCGGGAGAATTAAAATATGTCTCCCACAAAACCACCTCTCCGTTAAGGCTCCTCTCATACTTTGACTGCGTGACGGCGGTGATGTTCAGCCCATCGATTCTTTCCAAGGCCCTTCGAAATTCCTTGGAATCAAATGTCGCCACTCCCTCCTCAAAATCGACAAACTCGTAAATCCCCCTCCTCAGTGCAGTATTTAAAATCTGCTTTTTTTCGCTTTCCGGAGTATCGTGAAGGTCCATGAAGGCATCCGGGTGCTTTTCCATAAAATCCAGGAACTGCTCCACATTCCAAGAAAGCTTTCCTTCCAGATCTTCATTGGCACAAAGAAGCGTACAAAATTCAAAGCTCTTCGGCAGCCCATAAATGCCGCCGTTCACCGTAAAATCTTTCAAGGTCCGTTCCAAATAATTCTCCCTGGGGATCAAATCCGCAACATTCAATAACGCCCCCTTCTGTGCATAATTTTCATATTTCTCCTGTCCCCATATGCACAAAAGATCCGGTGCATCCTCCGACATCATGGAGGCATCGATCTGGGCTTCTCTCGCCATTATGTCATTGGATAAGCTTTTTTCCGCGATGCGATGCGTCTTGCTCCGCATGTTAAATGCTCCCACCGGTCCACTTGCAATAAAATCATCCGGCACCGTCAGCGCAAGGGTCAGCACCTTCTTTTCTACAGCGCCTTCCTTTTCCTGAAGCGTTGCCAGTTGGAAGGCATTTCCCGCACTCATGTCATACAGGCACAGAGCGTAGGAATCCCCCTCCTTCGAAACCGCTTCCACTGTGGTTGCGGAAATTCCCTGCACTGCAAGGCTCAGCACCTCGATGCGGTTTCCCGTCTCCTCCACCCGGTAAAGGCAGCCACTGCCGGAGGCGTAAAGCCCACTCTCGCTGTCCACAAGCTTCATGTAGCTTGGCACGATCCCAGTCTGCCCGATCAACTGACCATCCGATGACACCTTGTTCAGGATTGTGCCCCGCTCCGAAAGCTCCGTCAAAAGGACTGATTCATCCTCCAGCGCGTATACCCCCATAATCTGAAAATCCAGGTTTTTCACCTGCCAAAGCATCGTACCATCCTCCCGCAACATGCAGGCATATCTGTCAAGCGTCACCACAATGGCATTGCCCTGCGTCACCCGAAGCCTCGCAAAGGCTTGAATTCCATCCATTTCAGGCAGTTCCACCTCTTTTTGAAGCGTTCCAGCCCCGTCATAAATCCGCAGCGTCAGCTCATAGGTCGTTTCGGACTCCCGTCCCCTGCTTTCTTCGTTCATGTTCCCGTCGCTGTCCGATCTATTGTTCTCCTCCGACATTCCTTCTGTCGTTTCCGTAAAGATTGCCGCCACGATCCTGCCGTCTGACAGCGTTGCAAAATCCAAAAGCCTCTCGCCCTTTTCCGTGGTCAGCACAAGCTCATCTTGCTCAGTGCCCGGTTCTCTCCTGTAAAGCTTCGAGAATTTTCCTTCCTCCTCCGAACGGTAAAGAACGGATCCGCCGAAGTGAAAGTGTGTGATCATCCCCTGTACCTCTCCCTCCGCATACTCCATCTCATAATTTACGGAAGCAACACCAGTCTCACTGCCACTTTCTTCCCCTCTCCCCTTCTTCTCCCCACAGGCTGCAAAACTCAAAAAAATCGCCAAAATAAAGAGAGCCCCAAGCCCCGTCCTTCCATGCCTTCTCATGTTTACCCCTCCTTCGGATCGTCATGGATATCGTTTTCTATAATGCCACAGGTTGCCTCACCTCTTCGCAGCCTTTGCCTCTGGCATCAGTATAACAGGCCTGCACTCTCTTTCAACTATGTTAAACAATTCTTAATCGTTCTTAAACAAATCTTAATGAACTCTCATCCTTTCCATGACACTCTCCGCACCACTGTGCGATAAAAAAGAAGTGGAACAAGCAGGTCAATCTGGACGCCAGGACATGCCATTTTGCTTTTCCACGAAAATACCTGAGTCGTCATGCCGGATTTTCCTATTTTACGGTGCCTTCCCAATCAGTCTCCGGATCTCATCGTCCTTTGCCTTCGGATACATTTCCTTTACATGACGAAAAATTCGTTCCCATGATTCCCGTGGCTTTTCCCGGTACCCCGCCGTCACGGTCTCATATCCCCAGATAGCCTCCGGTGGCAGAAGAATCGACACCGCCATGCCATACCCCTCCCCAAGCTTATTTTTCCTTCTCTGGAAATCAGCGATCACGAGATAGGTCTGCATCTGAAGCCCCGTGACGATGCCGGAGTAATTCTTCTCTCCGCCCTTTCCAAAGCCTGCAATTCTCTTAAGCTCCGTAGACAAAATTCTTTCCTTTCGAAATACCGTGTTGCCCTCCTCATTCTCACTTAGATAATGCTCCATGATTTTCTTTTCCCGGCGATTCGCCAGACCATCCTGCCACCTGGCGTCAAAGTCATATCCGTCCCTGCGGCAATTCACAAAAAACGGCAGCCATTCCAGGCTGATGAATCCGGCCTTATTTCCAAAAAACTTCCCATAGGCCACCTGCGCGCTTGCAGCAATGATCTCCCTCCACTCCCAAGGATCCTCCTGCCGGTTTCCCGTCCACCAATAATCCGGAGAAGTATGCTCCTCCGCCGAAAAACCCTCCACCTCATTTCCAAACAGGGGCAGAAATCCGATCTCGTTAATCCAGTTCACCAATTCCTGCCAGGTTCTGATGCGATAGGGGTTGTCCCACTCCAGCCCCCGCATAATCCATTCACCGTTTTCCACAGACATCCTTTTCTACTTTTCCTTCCATTCAGATTGTTCATTTCATTCCCCAAAGCTTATAGCAATATTATCTTGCCACTTTTTATTTAACTTGGCGAAAAAATGGCAAAAATGAAAAATAAAAATTCTTGCATAAATATCCATAAAATGTTATATTGAATTAAAGAGGAAAGCCACAGAGGCGGCTACTCTTTATAGTGTAAAGCTAAGTATCACTACCTAGCC
>CACXDS010000089.1 GCA_902766425.1 uncultured Lachnospiraceae bacterium | reverse complement strand
GGTGCAGGGGTTGTTGTGATCACCGGCGTCACACTGGCGGATGGAAGCTTTGGCTTCATGGGCCTTGATACCGCCAACAATGAGTATTTCGAATATGGCACGCCAAGGGTTCCCTATAAATCCCACGGCACCGGGGATATCTTTGCCAGCACCTTTACCGGGGCACTGGTAAGAGGCTTCTCCATGCAGGAGGCTCTGCAGATCGCTGCGGATTATGTGAGAGCCTGCATTCAAAATACCTACGAAGATCCGGATCATGTAAATTACGCTGTCAACTTTGAGGCAGAGCTTCCCGGCCTGCTCCGAAGGATCGGTGGGAAGTTATCATAAGCTAAAGGAAACTTAGCAGTTGTCCGCAAAGCGGATTTCATTCACAAGGAGGTTAACAATATGAGCATTCAGACAAAAACGAAAACAAATGATTCCGAATTTCTGATCAGACGCCTTGCCATGACGGGGCTGATGTCCGCCCTGTGCTACATCGGCTTCGCCCTGTTTAAGATCGACATTCCGGTTGGTGCGGATAAGACAGCCTTTCACTTCGGTAATGTCTTTTGCGTTCTGGGAGCACTGCTCCTGGGCGGCCCCTGGGGCGGGCTTGCCGGCGCCATCGGAATGACCATTGCGGATCTGACCACGGGGTATGTGACCAGTGCGCCCAAGACCTTTATCCTTAAGCTCCTGATCGGACTCATCACAGGACTGGTGGCGCATCGTCTCTTTCATTTAAGCGAAGATCACAGCCCCAAATATGTGACGGGGGTGGCCTTTTTTTCCAGCAGCTGCGGTATGCTCTTTAATGTGTTTGCCGATCCGCTGGTGGGCTATCTTTACAAGCGCTACCTTTTGGGCATTCCACAGGAGATTGCCTCCGTCTTTGCCAAGTGGAGCACTGTGACCACCTTTGTGAACGCCATTGTGGCAGTGATCGCAGCCTCCATCTTTTATCTGGCCCTTCGCCCCGCTCTAAAAAAATCGGGTCTCTTCCTCCGGCTCACGCCAGATTCAGAGACCCAGCCAAAAATGAAGCAGGCATAGTCATCTATTACTTTAGTCAAAATTCAAATTGATATTCCCCATGGAGCACTCAAGCTTAATGGTATAAGGGGCCTCGTTGTCGATCTTGCGCTCGGCGGCGAGCCCTTTTAGTTCTTCGCCATTCAGCCTGATATTTCCCAGGGAACTCTCCAGCTTATAATTAAAATCGGCTTCCTCACCCGCAAGATTCATGGTGATATTGCCCATGGAGCACTCCACCTTGGCGTTGCCGGTTAATTCTCCGGCCAGGGTGATATTACCCATCCCTGCTTTACACTCTAGCCCACTCACACTCATATTCTCAATGTTCAGATCCCCTGCCCCCACATTGATCTCCAATTCATCTCCCACGCAGTTATGATAGACGATCTCTCCGGCGCCAAGCTCGATATGGAGCTTCTTGGCATTCAATTCCTCCAGCTCAAGCAATCCGGCGCCCACTTGAATATCCGCTTCCTTCAGGTAGGTCTCCTCCGGAACATAAAGAAGGATCACTGCATTTTTGATCTCCCCACCGGAAAGCTTGCCGCTTCGAGTGGACTTCACATAAAGGGTCTCCCCACTTACATAGGCCTGGAGCTTCTCAATGCTTTTCGCCGCCACATAGTAATTGGCATCCTCAGAGAGCAACACCTGAATACTGCAGCCCCCCGCATCCAGATCAAGCCTTTGCACATCTGCGCCGGGAAAGCATTGGCTCTCCACATCGCCGGAAAGAAGCTCCTGTGCCTCATCATAGATGGCACCATCATCTGCCACATCGTAAATCCTATGGTCCAGGATCTTGCCGACGGCGTTTCGAAGATCTGTTGTGGAATAATCTCCGAAGGCTATCTCAAACCTTCCATCGGATGGATCTATATCAAAATTCACTTTTCCCCCCGTAACAGAATCCACGCTCCTTGCCACCTGATCCGCATCCGTCAGGATCACTCCCGAAATCGTAAGAGCCAATCCCGCCCCCACCAGGATCAATGCGGCCATCAGACATACCTTTATAAATCCCTTCATAGCTGTTCACTCCTTTTATCACTCTATATTTGTTCACCCTTCAGAAAAAACGCTTCCAGAGCTTTTTGATCCCCCTGCCGATCCAGCACACTACGCGCCATGTCCACTTGAACAGTGCAGGAGTGGCATGACCGGCCATCCAGGTTGTCACAGCCATGGAGAGCAGTCCGCCTCCGGCGCAGAGAAGTCCGACCCCTAACACTACCGCAAAGACTGCAGGGCTGACTGCCAGACAAAGTCCGGCTATCACCACCAGACCGATGGCACCTGCCAGTAAGCCGACGCTCAGAGCTCCCCCGCAAAGGATCAGACCAAACCAGGTCGCTATAATGCCAAACAGAACACCCAGCACACCCATAAGAATTCCCGCAGCTCCGGGCAATACGATGATTGCCAGGAATATGATCAGCAGGAGCGCCCACACAGGCATATTTCCCAGCTTATTTCCCGACTTCTGTTCGCTGTCTGCCATATAAGTATAATCGGAGGACGGCTCCGCAGCTTTCTGCTGATAGGTCTGATGAAAGGCTGCGCCTGTCGGTACGATCTGACCATATGCAGTCACCGCATGATCCCCGGCCTTCGCCCTGGCAGGTATCTCCTCCCCCTTCAGCTCCGCCTTAATATTCTCTGCGATCTTAGCTGGAGAACCCAGGGAGCGGATCACGGACTCCTCATTTTCCCAGCCTGCGTCTTCAAAATAGTCATTGTAATACTGTAAGGCTTCCTTCCTTTCAGCCTCAGGAATGTCTGCCAAGAGCCCTTCCAGGCAACTCATAAACCCCTCTTTGTTCATATCGCTCTCCAATCTGATTTCTTTCCTACCGGACTTTTCCGAAATTATGATTTCTCTACTTTTCTTCCGCCTAGATGGCCACCGATCTTCCTTCAAAAAGGCTCGTGATCTTATCCGCATAGGCTCGCCACTCGCTCTCGTAGAGCTTCAGCTGTGCCCATCCCCGGCTGGTCACCTTATAGTATCGGCGATTTCTGCCGGAGCACTCCACATCATAGACCTCCAGGCATTCATCCTTTTGCAGTCTTCTAAGCACCGGATATAAGGTGGATTCCGACAATTCGATCACCTGTCTTACCTCCTGCGTGATCTTATAACCATAGGTGCCATCCGGATCCCTACTCACCACCGCCAGTACAATCGCATCCAGCAGTGCCGCTCCTGTGTTAAATACCATTCTCTCACCCCTTTGTTACAAAAAAATAATATTATACGATGTATAGTATTGTCCGTTGAACATACTATACATCGTATAATATTGTTTGTCAATAAGTATTTAAAATTTTTCTGCGATATACTGCAGCAGGTAATCCTCCCCTTCCTCGAAGACTGACCGGATGGCCGCCTGATCAAAGGGAACATACTCGTCAAAGGGCATTCTGCTCTTGTGATCCGCAAGAGTATCGATGGCCACCTCGCCGTCCGGCTGAAGGTTTGGAACCGCCGAGAAAGCCAGCCTTCCCACTGTCAATTCCAAAGCGCTGACGGCCTGACAGGAATGATTGCTCTCGGTAAAGCCCATGACCTTAACATTCGGGAATTCTCCCATGACATAGACCATGTCATCCCCCGCGCTCACCGTCATGGAGCTGACCAAAAGGATGATCTGTCCGTCGTGCCATAGATCCTCCCCCACATAGCCGGAAGGGACGCCCAGCTTATACCTTCCATCCTCCCCCCTGTCAAAGGAAGCTGTCTTTTCGTTGATCACAGCACTGTAGAAGGCCGTATGCTCTCCCTTTGGTGCAAAGAGCTGAGCGATCGCATTCACAAAATAGGGACTTCCGCCACTGTTGGATCTGAGATCAAAAATGATATTCTTCACTCCCGCAGCCTTCAGCGCCAGCACCTCCTGCCTCAGCTGATCCGTCATTTCCCGATAAACCGTGCCGCCATAGGTCTCCTGATCATAGGACATTTCACTGATCCGGATACAATAGGTCTCCTCATCTATCTCCTGCCAGTTCAGATTGGTAAGCTTGATGCCGTCCTCCAGCTTACCGAAGGTATCAAACATTCTCGGGGCATAGCTTCCGAGATTCGGGGCATTTACGGTCTGCTCCGTCCCGTTCTCATCCAGAAAACTGATGGTCGCCACAGGCGCCTCTTTATCGAAAGCTCCCTGCTTTTTTTTCGGCACATAGGTCTCTCCATAACCCATATCCCTGCCGATCCCTGCTACATACATGGGAAGATAAAACTCCTCGTTCTCCCGGACAGGATTCTGATTAAAATAATAATCCACCCGGTCATAATAGGAATCAATTGATTTTCCGTTCCATTTCGTGATCACCGTACCGTTTTTGATCCCGGCATTTTTCAGCGTAAGGCGCTCCGTCTCTGTAAGCCTTGGCATGTATTTTTTCTTCACGGCATAGAGGCCAAGCTCGTCTTCCTCCGTCCCGTTTACGGAATAGGAGTTTTCACAGCCCTCCACATTGATGGCCACAAACTCGCCCGCAGCCGTTCTGGCCAGGGACAGGCCATAGTCATTCCCGTAGGAGCTGCAAATGGCATCCAGACCCTTTGCTTCGCTGTTCATCAGATATTGAACATGTCCGTCAAAGAACTCTGTGGTAAAGCGCTGCCAGGCTTTATAATTCTCCACAGCATCCTGACTCTCCTCCACAGCTTCGAACATCGGGCGGTATTTCTCATAAAGTCCGTCCCAGTCGATTCCCTTTTCTTCGGTCAGCACATAATGCTCTCTCATGGTCGCAAACCCTTGCTCGAAGTCATCCAAAAAAGCGATTCTGTTGTAGCCGGGCGCCGTCAGGATCAAAGCAAACTCCGCTGCGATGATCAAGGCGCCAAAGGCAGCGATCCTCTGCTTTTTACGGACCTTGCCTTCCTCCACAAAAAGGCAAAGCAGGGGGAGAGCACTTGCCACATAGATACCGCTGAGATAGATGTCAAAGCCCTCCGCAATGGCCAAAGCCAAAGCCACAAAAATCGGTGCGCTATAGAAAAGCCTCCATTTGTTTGATGGTTTTTTTACGGCATATTCGGCGATCCATACCAGAAGGATCATCAGTGCAAATTCCAATAATACAAATACCTTATCCATGACACTCTTCCTTTCCACACTAAAAATCTAATTCAATTCATCCCGCCGAAAGAGCGCATACCCCATAAAGAGATAAAAACCTGTCATGAGAAGCGAGGCGATGATCGTCCCGCTCACCACCCCCTGCGGTATGCTGCTGTCGTAGGCATAGTATCTGATCACACCGATGGCGGGATCCAGATTATAGCTGCTCCAGCCCTCATACTCCGTCAGCAGGAGCAGATTAAAAAGACTGACAAATACACTTCGGGAATGCTGAAACATATCGGCAAATATCTCGACGGACAGGGATAGGACAATCCCAACTGCGATCATTGCGTAGGGAGATTTGCAAAGAAAGGAAAGCACTGCCAAAAACGCTGCCAGCCTAAGATAGGGCAAGCCCAAAAGGAAATAGCGGAGCAAAATATCCCCAAGGCTCAGTCTGTCCCCCCAGCCCGCCAGCGCATACCCGGTGATCAAAGGCAGAAAACTGAGGAGCAATGTGAGCAGCGTCCCAATCCCTATAGCCATCAGGCTCCTGGCGAGAAAGATACTCCTTCTGGAATGACCGCAGAGAATTTCGTAATTGATCACTTTATCCTTATAATCCTCGCAGCAGACATTCCCCACAAAGATCGCCAGAAAAATAAGAGAGAGCTCATAGGGCATCCAGGGATGCGCCGCCAGCATATCCGAAACGCCGCCCATTTGAAAGCCGTATGTCGCATCCGCTGTAGCAGAGAATCCGGAACCCACCATGATCAACACAAACGCACCGAATATGATCAGAAGAGTTTTTCTGTGAACGATTTCATACCAAATGGATTTTATTATATTTTTCATCAGTCCCTGTCCTTCTTTTTGAAATTGATATACGCAATGATCAGGTAAAGTGCGGAAAATGCAAGCGAAACACCGATCGTATTTTTGATCATGTCGGATGTCACCCGGGTGTCATAGAGTGCCACAGTTCTTCCGTCCATCACCACATTTCTGGAGTTTCCTGAGGTTAAAAGAAATGCTGCGTTGGTCATGCCGGTCTGATAGATGATATCCATTCCAAACAACTCCTCCAGAGCTGAGGTTCCCAGAGTGATCACCATGTAAGCCACATAACCGACAGCAATTCCCTTCCCTGCACTCCTCATAATACTGGCGATCATCATATGAAAAATGCATAATCGCAGGATCGGGAAGAATGCCAAAAGACTCCGAAGCAGCACTTCCCGCGGATTTGTCTCGAGCCCCCAGCCATAGGCAAGCGTTAAGTAACCAAGCGGCAGAAGTGTTAACAAAAACACCGACACTCCTCCCCAGAGAAACCCTGCCAGCATTCTCGCCGCAAAGATCCTATTTCTGGAATGACCGGATAGAATTTCGTAATTCATGGTCTTGTCGCCGCCGTCCCCGGCCACGAGATTGCAGGCCAGGATAATGATCCCCAGACAGGTGATCATGAAAATGATCCCCATCATCTGCGTGGCAAAATAAAAGCTGGGAGTCACCTTCTGCAGAGAATCTCCCCGGATCATTCCCATCAGATACATGCCAACCAAAGGGATGACAAGGATGGATGCAATGGTGATCCAGTTAGACGCCTCACGCCTGGCGCTATAATTCAATGACTTTATAATATTGATCATCCCCTTCACCTCACTCGCGAACCATTCTCATGTAGTAATCCTCCAGGTTAACCTCGTTCCTGGAAAGCTCCACGGGAATGATCCCGTTTTCGTATAATGTCTTTGAAATATCATGGATCCGATCCAATCCGTCGTAGATCCGAAGACTTCCGTCCTCCATGGTCTCCAGCCTCTGAACCGAGCATTCCCGCAGCAGAATAGCGCCGGCCTTTTCGTTATTGTCCGTATCGATATGATAAAACTCACTGCAGGCTTGCTTTAGCTCCTCTGCGGTAAACACGCCCTTGATCCTCCCATGATTGATAAAAATATAGTCCGTACAGAGCAGGGATAGCTCACTTAAAATATGGGATGAGATCACCATTGTGACATTTTCTTCCCGGTTGAGCTTCCGAAGGAGCTCTCTGATCTCTACAATGCCCTCGGGATCCAGACCATTGATGGGCTCATCCAGGACCATGAACTCCGGCTTCCCCATCAGGGCATTGGCCAGTCCCAGCCTTTGTCTCATACCAAGAGAAAAATTCTTTACGATCTTTTTCCCCGTATTCTCAAGATTAACCAGCTTTAAGACCTCATCTACCCGGCTCTTATCCGGGATTCCCTTCTGCAGCCTTTGCTTTTCCAGATTCTCTTTTGCCGTCATCCTCTCCTTTTCGTAAGGAGTCTCGATCATGAAGCTCATTCGCGTTCTGGCATGGTTTAAGCCCTTCTCATCCGAGGCGCCATACATGGTGAGCGCTCCGTCCGTGGGGAACGCCAGCCCTCCCATGATCTTCATGATCGTCGTTTTGCCTGCACCGTTGGGGCCGATGAGTCCGACGATACTTCCCTGTTTGATCCGGAAGGATACATCCTCCAGCGCCAGCTGTCTGCCATATTGCTTTGTTAGATTTCTCACATCTACGATGATGTCTGACATTTTTGATTTCCTCTCTTTGATATCCATATCGTGTGAATTGGAAAGCTTTCTCGTTTTCCCTTCCAGAGAATAGAATAAGACCAAAATTTAAAGAATTTCTTAAATACTTTTATTTTTTTAAAAAACCGGAGACCCATGCTCACGCCATGGGTCTCCACCTGTTCAGCCTTATATCAAAAAATAGTTTTCCATCCTCGATGGTCGCGGTTATACTTCCTCTTTGCTTGGTCATAAGAAGCCTTGCAATATATAAGCCAAGCCCGGCGCTGCCGTCCGTTCTGGCTTTGTCCGCGCGATAGGTTCTGTCAAAGATATGCTCCGGATCGATCGCCTCCGGATTCTCCAAACGGTTTCCGACACGGATCAGACAATTTTCTCCTTCCTCCGCAGCCTGTAATTCAAACTCCTCCTTCGCATACTTAAAAATATTCCCCATCAGATTACTGAATACCCGTACAAGCATTTCTCTGTTCGCCAGTACAGAAAGGGATTGCTCCGGCAGGGAAATATTTGGTGTCAATCCGTGCTGCCTGATCAAAGTTTCATTTTCCACAATAAATTCCGGAAGGAACTCCATCAGATCCAGCTTGGATAATTCCACCGGCTTACTGTCGCTTTCCAGCACGGAGAGTTCAAAGAACTCATCCACCATTCCCTTCAGGGTCTCTGCTTTCCTCTCGCTGATCCGAAGCCTCTCCCTCCCCTCTTCGGAAAGGGCCTCCTTTTCCAGCATCTGCAGATTCCCCTTGACCACTGTAAGAGGTGTACGAAGGTCATGGGCAATATCCGATATGGACTGCTGCAATTGCTTCCGGCTCCGCTGTGCCTCCAGCTTTAAATCTTTTTGATGATCCAGATTCCGATTGATCTCGGACGCCAGCATTTCCATGTCGCCATCCGTAAGCGAAACTCTTATACTCCTGTTGTAATCATCCTCCCTCGTCTTGATCAGCTCTTCCCGTATCTGCTTCAGATCCTTTTTGAGCAGAAGCAGACGCATCACCAGAAATACTGTGATCAGTGCGAAAAGGCCTAATGCCCCAACCAAAACATAATTTAACATGCTTACTCACCTGCTTAAGCCCACTCTTGAAATAAGGACTCAGCTACACCTTCAGTTTATAGCCGATGCCCCAGACAGTCTCTATGATCTCTTGGCCCGTGGCCTCCGCCAGCTTCTTTCTGAGATTGCTCATATGTACATTGATGGTATTATCCTCGTAGATATAATCCTCCTCCCAGACCGACTTATACAGATTCGCCTTGGTAAAGGTCTTCTGCGGGTTTTCCATAAAAAGAAGGAGTAGCTTCATTTCCTTTGCCGTCAGTTTAATTGGTTTTCCCTGATAGCTCACCTGCTGATCCGTCAAATGATAGGTGATCCCCGCAGCCGAGAGCACCTCGCTCTCCTGCGCCTTCACATAGGCTCCCCCTGCGCTCCTTCGCAGCACCGCCTCGATTCTAACATAGACTTCTTTTAGGTCAAAGGGCTTGGTCAGATAATCGTCCGCGCCTGCCTGAAGCGCATGTAGCCTCGTATCCAGATCCGTCTTGGCCGAGATCACGATCACGGGGGTATAGGTATTTCCTTCCTTGCTCTTATTGGAGCGGAGAAGCCTGATCAGCTCATCTCCGGACTTAAACGGCAGCATCATGTCCAGCAAAATCACATCAAAGCATTGCTTCTGCATATAGGCGTAAGCGGTGTCGCCATCCCCCGCCTCCGTAATGCTCATATCCTTTTCTTTCAAGAAATTGACCAGGAGCTTACGGATCTCCCTGTCATCCTCAACGATCAACACTTCCTTGGAGCTCTTTGCTTCTTCCATTTTTTCTCACTCTCACGAAATTATTTCGGTCCTTTACCGGCTCCCCCCATGACAGCCTTCACCACAAGGGGTGAGATCACCACAGCCAGAACATAGCTGATCAGTATGGAGGGGATCAGAAGGGGCCACCAGCCCCCCATCCACATGGCCATCAGGGGCGGCGCCTGAGGCGCAGGGATCTTGGAATGTGCCTGCGCGACATTCACAAAGTTCACCACCGCGCTGACGATCACGGAATTCCCCAGGGAGAGAGGAATGGAATTCAATAGATTAAACTTCAGGGAAGGGGGCACTGCTCCTGCCTTTTTGCAGAAGGCCTGTCCAAGCTTTCCCAGGGGAATGAGCCATGCGACCAGCACGCCCACCACCACGGATTCCACAATATTGATCAGACAAAACAGCGGAAAGGGAGGGAGCTGAACATTGGGGCTGCGGGAAATCACCACCGAAGCTATGATCCCCATCACTACGGACATTACAACAGACATGATCAACGAAATTCTTCTCTCCTGCTTCTTCATAGATTCCTTATCCTTCCTTATTACGCTTTATCCTTTTTCCCATATGGCCAAATTCGCGTGCGAATAATGTGATAAAAATTTTTTGCATCTGACAGGTGCTAATAATACATGGCAATCAGTACGGCTCCCAGTCCGCTTCCACAGACCAGGCCCAGAATACAGGTGGCAATGGCAAAGCGGTCAAAGATTCTTCCAAGCTTTGGATGAAACAGAACGCGATAGGTGCGATCCGTCCGGTAAAAGGCTTTCCGAAAAACCCCCTCCTCGGGAAAGAGACAGGGAATTTCCTTCCCCTCCACCTCATAAAAGGCCACCTTAAATTTTGACTTTTCATCCGGCAGATCGATCCTTGTAAATCTACCATTCTTCCATTTCGAGGTGAGAAGCAAAACGGAACAGATGGCAAAGATAACAACCAAAAGCCCGGACAGAATGAGCAGAAACCCTGAAACTCCATAGAGGATATACCCCAGATTACCGGTCACCACACTGATAAAAATCCCTATGATGATCAAGATAAAAATGAATTCCATTAACCGGACCTCCGTCTGTGATATCGTCTCTTAGGTTTGATCGGCGCATTTTGGGCAGCACGCTCTTTTTTCTTCTGGAGGGCCTTTCGTTTCTCCGGGTCCGTCTCCTGCTCCAATTGCTTATCAAGCTCTCCGCGGCGATACTCTGCCAAAAGCTCCTTTACCCTGGAATAATCCCGTTCAAAAAGGATATCACTCACCTGGCGCCGCAATGTCTCCTCCGAGATCCGATCCGGAACCCTCTCCAGGATCTTATCGGCCACCTTGGCCTTGGCAATCCCCTTGTATTTGGGCATCTCATTCCACTCCTGGAGCTGCGCCAGCTCCGGGCGCCAGAGTAGCTCCAGCTTCCGCTTCCACTTCATCTTAGTGTTAGGCAGGGGACGCCGCATATAATAAAAATCAAACGCCCCATCCACGATCTCCACAGTGATGATCCCCCAATAGTCCGGCACATGCTCCCGGATATGCTCCCCGTGAGTACTACCCACCACCACTATATTGGCATCAAAGTATTTGTCATAATCCCTGACCTGATCACGCAGTCTGGCATAGGTATCCGCGTCGCTCTTGATCTCGATCCCATAAAGGGCGCTCGGCAGAACCATCACAATATCCGCCCGGGATCTTCCCATGGTCTTCTCCTCAATGATCCTGGTCTTACCATAAGTGTCCTCCAGAAAAGAAAAAAGAGGCTCCCGGATATCCTTATCCTTCAGGACATCCTTTCTTTTTTCTCTTCTTTTTTCCTTTTCCTCCTGCTCCAGGCGGGAAATGAGCTGCTCCATCTCCAAAACAATCTCCCGAAGCTCCTTTCCCTCACAGTCAATGGTAATGTCTGCATATTTTTCGTACAGGGGAACTCTCTCCTCATAGAGCTCCTTCAGTGTCTGTCCCTGCCGAACCGTAACTCCTCTGGCGTTCAGATCTCCCACTCTGGAGGCGATCTCCTCATAGGGAAGCTTTAAATAGAGGATCGTTCCCTGTTCCGAGAGAAGCTCCATGGCCCTTTCCCCATAGACTGCGCTTCCACCGGTGGCGATCACAGTGCGATCACAGTCCAGAGAAGCATTGACTTCTTCCTCAATTTTCCAGAAGCCCTCCACGCCATGGGCCCGGATCAATTCCTCCAGGAGTTTCCCGTAGCGCTCCTGTATCACCAGATCACTGTCTAAAAAACGAAATCCGAGGCGCTTGGCCAACACCACACCGACTGTGCTTTTCCCCGCCCCCGGCATGCCGATCAATACTATATTCCGCATGGGATATCACCCTCTCTCCGCTTTCCGGGATCATGACTATGAATTACGGCATTTCCCTGTCCGGCTTTTACTTCCGCGAGCAATGAGCCAAGGTGACATGCTTGCATGTCAATTTGGCGAATGCCGCGAGAGTCAAATACCCCGTAGCTTGCTGCGGGTATTTGACTTCCGGGCAACAGTTAATTCTTGTGCATGTATCAAAGCTGCGCGGTCCGGCCTATGACAGAAGGTAGAATAATAAAGCTCCCAGCGCCATGATCAGAACCCACAGGCCTGCCCAGACGATGACCGCTATATTCCCGTTTTTCTGGTCGATCTTTTTATAATAAGCCCAGAGATCCTCATATCTACCGATCCTTCCGGTATTGCGGAAAATGATGGTCTCGACCACATAGGATAACACTCCCGCCACTATAAAAAGAATCAAAAACAGAATCACAGCTTCAGAACTCTTCATTTGCCCCCTCCTGCCAATTATCTCATGTGCTCCGGCTATTCCTCCGAAGACAAAGCATCCGCAAACCCTCTTGAGATCCCGCAGCGATGTTCCTGCCGCCCTGCCGATCATTTGCCGGCCTTAAACTGCTCCAAAGCCGCCCTGCCCTCCGGCGTCACCGGACGGATCCATGTCCCCCGAAACAGGTGGATCTGCATCAGCACATAGCGGATGGGTTCATCCATATAGCAGCAGGCAAAGACCACCAGCGTGGAGGCCTTCCACACCATGCCCGTCATCCAGACAAAGGGAATCACCATGATCCACATAAATAAGATTTCCAACACTGTTCCATACACCGCATCTCCCGCGGCGCGGAAGGTATCATTCTGGGTCCAATTCCCCATACGGACAAAGGCGGCCACCGCATAGATACAGATCAGACCGAAAGCGATCCGAAAGCTCTCCCCCTTCATCCCCATCATTCCCAGGATGGGACTGTGCAGTGCGATCAAAAGCACACAGACAGATCCAATGGCACCCTGACAGAGATAGACCAATCTCCAGGCTCTTGCAAAGGCCAGCTTCAGATTGCCCGCTCCCACCTCCTTGCCCACCAGGATGGAGGCGGCGTTTGAAAAGCCCGCAAAGAATCCGATGACCAAACCCTCCAGAGTGCGGAAAACTGCCAGTGCGGCGATGGCCTCCTCGGGCTGCCTGCCCAGCACCACATTGATCATCATATTGCCGATCCCGATCAGCACCTCGTTCAAGATAATGGGATAACACTTTTTGAAATATTCCCCGATCAGAGCCCCATTCCATTTGAAATGCTCCCCCACTGCGAAGAGATAGGGATGATGATTTCTTTTTGCCAGAAGAAGAATCACCGAAATGCCGCAGAGCTGCGCCAGTACCGTGGCGAGAGCCGCTCCGCGCACTCCCATGGCCGGCAGTCCCAGATGCCCAAAGATCAGGATCCAGTTCAGCACCACATTGACCAGCACTGTTGCAACGGATCCGTACAAGGGAATCCTCACCCGCTCCGTGCAGCGCAGCATCACCGCCATGGCCATGGAAAACACCATCAGCGGGTAGGAAAAGCCCACGATCCGCAGATAGGAAACACCTATCTCCTGAATGCCTTTCTTATCCGTATAGAGCCGCATGACCTGTTCCGGAAAAAGCGTTGCAAAAAGGCCAAACAGGATCGCCACAGTCATCATACAGGTAAGGGTGAGACCGTAGGATCTGTTGATCCCCTTTTCATCCCTTGCCCCCCAGTATTGGGAGATGAAAAGCATACCGCCTCCCACAAAGCCCCAATACCCGCTGAACATCAGGGAGGAAAACTGGGCACACAGTCCCACAGCCCCAACCTCTGTCTGTCCCAGGGAGGAGATCATCATGGTATCCACCATGGAGCCGGTCGTTGTAAGTAAATTCTGAAGGGCTACCGGGATTGCGATCACCGCCACCTTGCCCAGAAAATCCCTCCAGGGAAATGCATCTTTTGTCTTCATTTCTATATCCTATTAGAATCCTATTAGAGTCCGCTTCGCGGACGAATGCTTCGCTGATAGAGTCCGCTTCGATCGGAAGCGCTCGTATATTCCTGTCATTCGTGCGTCTTTTTCCCATCCTACCATAAAAGGACACGGAATGCAAACATACCTACTTTTGGAACCGCAGCCTCCCCTTGCTGGACCAGAGGATCTCGCTGGCCTGATAGGGTGTCTCCCCGTCAAGATGCAATTGCTGGGGCTTTGTTGTCACAAGGCGCATGGTCTTGCAGCGATAGCAATTGATGTTGCGTAGGAGCTGATGCTTTTTGAAATAAACCAGCGCTACCCCCATCAGAAGCTGAAGCTTTGACATGGTATGCACAAGGCAGACATCCAGCTTGCCGTCCGCCGGATCCGCATCCGGGCAGAAGGGCACGCCGCCCCCTTCACACATATGCTCCATTCCCACCACAAAAAAGAGCCTTTTCATCTGGATGGGCGGCTTATCATCCAGATAAAGAGTGGCGGAGGTGTCATTGCGGGTAAAAATCTGCTTGATCCCGACGACAACATATACCAGCTTCCCCAGCCCAAACCTATTCAAGAGCTTTTTTAATCTGCTTCTGGATACCTCCTCACAGATATCCGCATCATATCCTGCGCCGCAGCTGATGAGAAATCTTCTGGGGGCATGGTCGTCCGCATAGACAATGCCATAATCCAGCGCCGCCTCCATGGGATGATCCAAAAGGCTCTCCAAGGCCCTCTCCGCCTTTTTCTCCACTCCTACATTTTGGGCAAAATCATTACCGGAGCCCGTCTGAAGACAGGATAAAACGGTGTGCTTAAAATCCCGGATTCCGTTTAGCACCTCATTCAGTGTGCCATCCCCTCCCAGCACCAGAAGGTGGCAGTCCTCCTTCAGATCGCAGGTCAGCTGCTTTACCAGCTCCGTAGCCGCTCCCGGCGCCTTGAGGATATGTTTGCGATAAGAAACCTTTCTGGAATCCAGAATCCTTTTTACCTCTCGCCAGACCTTCATCCCCCGTCCGGAGGAAGCGCTCGGATTGATCAATATCTCAAATCTTACATGTTCGCCGCTCATAGTAAATCCCCCTATCATCAGCGTTCTCAAACTCCCTTATGATCCGTCTATTCATGTCTCAGTGCTTCTATAGGACTTAGTCTGGCAGCCTTCCTGGCCGGATAAAGCCCAAAGAAAATTCCCACAGCCGCGGAAAACACAGTGGCAATGACAACGGAGGCCACATTGACCTTGGCCGTAAAGCCGATCAGATGGCAGATCAGATACGCTCCTCCCACCCCCAGCACGATGCCGATCAGACCGCCGAGAAGCGTTATAATGGCAGATTCCGACAGGAATTGCAGCATGATGGAAGAGGTTCTGGCTCCCAGAGCCTTTCGAATACCGATCTCCCTAGTGCGCTCTGTCACGGATACCAGCATGATATTCATCACACCAATGCCACCCACCAAAAGTGAAATGGCCGCCACCAGTCCCACAAACAGAGTGATATAATCCAATACCTGATTCATCTGATCCATATAGTCCCCAAAGCTCTCCACTCTGATCAGGTTTTTCCCCTTACAGTCAAATTTGTTTTCCCAGTATTCCATCACATCCTGCGCCACCTGATGCCTGGACTCGGCAGTGGTGCTCAAAACAGTAAAATAGCTATAGGCAGGGTTCTCAATCCCAAAGCGGGACATGAGAACCGTTTCGGGCAGCTCCAGATACAATGTCTTAACCCCTTCGTCAAGGGAGGCGATCTCCGCAATATAGGCAAACACCCCCGTCAAGGCCTCCTCCTGGCGGACTCCGATGATCTCCAGCTCTATGGGCATTCCGTAAAAATTGAACTCCACTGTCATTCCCAGCACATCCGTATTGCCAAAGAGCGCCTTCGCGGAATCCTCATGGATGACACATACCTTGGCTGCCGTATAGAATTCGCTCTCGTTAAAATACCGTCCGCGGATGATGGGCTGATCCTTATAGATGATACTCATGCCCGGCGTTCCGACAATGAGATTGGCGTTAAAATCCCCCCGACGGTTGGAAATAATACTGTTGTAATTAGCCTGGGAGTAAATCTCGCTCACATTGGGAATGGTTCGTTTGATCTCATCGAAATCCTCCATGGTAAGCTCCAGCCATTCTCCCTGATCTGTCTGTGCATCGGAATATAATATGATCTGGTTCCCCACCAGGTCATCCAATCCACTGTTTACACTGTTTTTCACTCCGTTTCCCACGGTGATGATAAGAATGACGGAGGAAATACCAATGATAATGCCCAGCATAGTTAAAAAGGATCGACCCTTATTGCTCCTGATATTCATCAGGGCAATCTTAAAATACTCCAAAATCTGTCCCATTTCACGCTCCAGCCTTACCGATTCTGCTCTGCCGGAGTGGCCACTACTGCCATTCCTTCCTCCAGGCTTCCGGTATATTTCAAAACCACCACATCACTCTCCGTAATGCCATCGCTGATCTCTGCAGAGCCCTTGGAAATGATACCCACCTTCACCGGCTTGATGCCAATGACGCCGTTTTGCACAACATAGACAAAGTCCCCGTCCTTATTGGCGTTAACAGCCTCGGTGGGCAGGATCAGCGCATTTTCCGCCTTGTTTGTAAAGATGGTCATTTTGGCCTCCATCCCCAGATAAATCTGCTCATCCTGCTCTAAAAGCTCTGCCTCAAAGGCCACCGCCGAAGAATTCATGGCACCGGCTGTGGCAAATCTGTCAATATGGGATATGGTCGCCGGATAGGTCTTATCGCCGATGACAGCCTCCACCTTCTGCCCCACTTTTATCCGGGTCAGGGCATATTTGGTGGCGCTGGCATTAATTTTCAATTGATCCGTCCGCTCCATGATGCCCAGAGGCATGCCTGCCGAAACCTGGCTCCCCGGTACGGCCGAAATGCTTGTCCAGACTCCCTGCGCCCCGGTGGAAACCCCTTCTCTCACCAGCTCCGCCTCCTCCAGCAGCTGCTGATAGGAAAGCTCCGTCAGCTCCATATCGATCTCCAGCTGTCTGCGGCTGTACTGATCTAAGGTGGTCGCCTCCCCCGCTGTCTTTTGACTCTCCATTTTCAGCTTATATTCCTGAAGATCCGCAATGGTTCCCTGCTCTTCCTCGATCTTCTTTTGCAGCTCCTTCACATAGTCGGACTGACCGGACAGGGATTGGGTAAGTGTGAGCTTTTCCAACTGCTCCAGGACATTTTGCAATTCCTTGGCCTTTTGGTCATATTCCTCCGTCCCCGGGGTGAGCTTTGAAAGCTCCTCCTGCAGTCCGGCCTGGGCCTTTTTGAGATTGTAATTCTGTAGCACTGCTTCGTCACTGATTCTGGCCTGATAATCCGTCAATTCCTTTTGCAGCCTTTTCAAATACTCCTGATGATCACTGATCTGCTGCTCCAAAACGGGAAGATTGACATTTGCTTCCTTCACCTTCCCATTGCCCTTGGTATTATTGTCCAGGGTATTCTCATACGCGATCTTCGTCCTCTCATTCTGAAGACCTGCCTGATAGAGCTCCTTTTCCAATTTGTCCAGATCATAGGTGACAAAGAGCGTTCCCGCCTTCACCTCGTCTCCCACCCGTCCGAATACTTCCCGGATGGTGCCGGATGCGGGCGCATAAACGGTTAATGACTCGGCTCCTGCCACAGTACCTGCCACACTGATCTCCTCCTGAAGATCACCCCTTTGGGCTGTAACGGTCTGCACGGTGGGG
>CACXDS010000088.1 GCA_902766425.1 uncultured Lachnospiraceae bacterium | reverse complement strand
GTGGAGAATTATGACGGGAAGGACATTATCTTGAATGCGACAGAAAATGTCATCATGCGGGTGGAGGATTTTCCTGAACTGAAAGAACTGGCAGGGGAGGATCTGATCGTGACGGACGGAACGACGCTTTTGGGAGCGGACGACAAGGCCGGCGTCTCGGAGATCATGACCATGGCGGCATATTTCTTAAGCCATCCGGAGGAAAAGCACGGGAAGATCCGGGTCGGCTTTACGCCGGATGAGGAGATCGGCGAGGGCGCGGATCACTTTGACATCGCGCTCTTTGGGGCGGATTACGCCTATACGGTGGATGGCGGCGCCCTGGGAGAGCTGGAATACGAGAATTTTAATGCGGCGGGGGCGAAGCTGATCATTAACGGCAGGAACACTCACCCGGGCAGCGCCAAGGGGAAGATGAAGAATTCCATTTTGATCGCACAGGAATTTCAAGGTCTTCTGCCCACCTTTGAAAATCCAATCTATACGGAGGGCCATGAGGGCTTTTATCACTTGGATGCCATAAACGGAAATGTGGATAAGGTGGTCTGTGAATATATTATCCGGGATCACGACAGGAAGCTTTTTGAGGAGAAGAAGGCATTCTTTCTGGAGTGCAGGGATTTCCTGAACCGAAAGTACGGGGTGGGAACGGTCTGTGTGGAGATGAAGGACTCCTATTATAACATGCGCGAGATCATGGAGGAGCACATGCACCTGATCGAGAATGCAAAGGCAGCCATGGAAGAGCTGGGGATCGAGCCTAAGGTATCGCCCATCCGGGGCGGTACGGACGGTGCAAGGCTTTCCTTTATGGGACTGCCCTGCCCGAATCTCTGTACGGGAGGAGCCAATTATCACAGTCGCTTTGAATATGCCCATGTTCAGGGGATGGAGAAGACGGCGCAGCTCTTGGTGGAGATCGCACGGAGGTATAGCTAATTTCTGGGAGGGGACTCTGTCGCCTCCCTTTTCATTTTTGACGGTCAAAGTTCCATTCATGGAAACATTGCAGCTGACATTGGATTAACTATACCCCTAAAAGAGATAATGCCGCCGAATTTGTACAGCCATTTTGGCAAAGGGCGCTTGTGATAGGATGAAAAATGTGATAGAATTGTCTCGGGCTTTGGAAAAGAGCCCGGGACTTTTTTGTTATGGTCGCATGAGCGGCGGAAAGGGGAGATTTATGAAAAAGTTGGTAGCAGAATTTATCGGAACTTGTGTTCTGGTCACATGTGGCTGTGGCACTGCAATGCTGGTGGGGTGTGACGCCGCGGCGGGCGGCGGCTATATTCTTACGGCGCTTGCCTTTGGTCTTGTCATTGTAGCCATGGCATACAGCATTGGAAATATCTCCGGGTGCCATATCAATCCGGCAGTTTCTCTGGGCGTACTTATGACCGGGGGAATGACGGTAAGTGAGTTTGTACAGTATGTGGTAGCACAGTGTCTGGGTGCCCTTGCCGGAAGCGGGATCCTTGCTTTGATCTTTGGGCTGGGCAAGGTTCAGGATCAGACCGGCGGTTTTGGAACCAACGGTCTTGACAATGTCGGCGGCAGCGCAGTGGCAGGACTTCTGGTGGAGATCGTACTTACCTTTATCTTTGTGATCGCTATTTTGGGTGTTACCTCCAAGAAGGCAAACCATGGTTCCTTTGGCGGCCTGGTGATCGGACTTACGCTGGTATTGGTACATATTCTTGGAATTGGACTCACCGGTACTTCCGTGAATCCCGCAAGAAGCCTTGGACCCGCTATCGTGGCTGCTATCACAGGCAATACTGCCGCAATCGCATGTGTCTGGGTATTCATTGTTGGACCTTTGGTTGGCGCGGCTCTGGCAGCAGTTACCTATAAGTTCCTGGAGGCTAAGTAGGGAGAAAGCTTTCTTACCCGGCTGATTCGAGGTATGGGTTTGGATGGAACTGTCATCCAGCGTTGAAAAGGGTGGCAGCATATTAATATATCATATCAGTGAGTGATGGAGGGAAAACAAATGATAGTTTGTCCGAAGTGTGGAAAGGAATTGGCGGACGGAACAAAATTCTGCAGCAAGTGCGGCGAGGCCATTAAGGCAGCTCCGGCTGCAGCGGAGACGGCAGAGGCCATGGTTACCTGCCCGAAGTGCGGGAAGCAGGTTAAGGCAGGGATGAAGTTCTGTGTGAGCTGCGGAACACCGCTGAGTAATGCGGGGGGGCAGGCAGCGGAGCAGAAGGCATCCGCAGAGCAGGCGTCACCTGCAGGTCAGGCAGCGGAGCAGAAGGCATCCGCAGAGCAGGCGTCACCTGCAGGTCAGGCAGCGGAGCAGAAAGTGTCCGTAGAGCAGACTGCACCTGCAAGTCAGGCAGCGCCCCAGCAGGCAGCAGAGCAGAAGACCCCCGTAGAGCAGGCACCCGCAAGCCAGGCGTCACCTGCAAGTCAGGCAGTGCCTCAGCAGGCGACGGAGCAGAAGGCACCCGCGCAGCAGGCGGCGGCACCTCAGACCGAGTCCAAGAAAGAAGAAACAAAGAAGGATGAGGAGAAGAAGTCAGGATTATTTGCAAATAATACCGTGAAGTTTGCCTGTATTGGCCTGGCAGCAATTTTAGTGTTGATTCTTCTTGGAAGCCTTTTGAGTGGTGGCGGCAGCGGCGGAAAGCACTATGCCATGTATTTCAAGGATAAGGAGATCATGTATACCGGCATGAGTGCCAAGTCCAACTGGCAGGTTACCACTAAGATGATCAAGGAAGGAAATATAGATAACAGCTTACTGGCCCAGGCTAATGCATCTTCAAACATTTGTAAATTGAGCGAGGATGGCAAGCTTTTGATCTTCCCGGATAAAATGGCAGCGACTGATGAGGAGCTGACACTGTATTATCGGTATGTGAACAACCAGAAGAAAGAGCCGGAAAAGATTGACTCCTCCGTGGACAGTTATGAGTTAAATAAGGCAGGCAGCCTTGTCACCTATGCGAAGTCCTCCGATGACCTGTATCAGTATAATCTGAAAAAGGGTGAGAAGGAAAAGATTTCCAGCGAGGTCGCAAGTTATAAGGTTTCTGAGGATGGAAGCAAGGTATATTATTGCAAGAATTCCGGTGAGCTGTATCTCTGGGCTAAGAAGAACAGCGAAAAGCTGGACAGCGATATTAAGCGAATTGTCTATGTGACCAAGGATTTTAAGTCCGTATATTACCTCAAGGACGGCGCTCTTTACAAGAAGGATGGAACTAAGGATAAGGAAAAGATCTCTGCAGATGTGGATCGTGTGATCAAGGTATTTGACAGCGGCGAGATCTACTACACAAAGGAAGACTCCGGAAGCAAGATGCTCTACTATTTTGATGGGAAGAATGCCGAGAAGATCTCCGAGAATTATCAAGGCTTTTATGCAACAGCAACAGATGCGGAGACAGCGGTGTTGGTATATTCTGCCAAGGATAGTGATGACACCAAGGATGTTCTCTTCTATGTTGCGCTGAAAAAAGAAGTGACAGAGCTGGAGCAGACCGATGTTGCCAGAGCATACGTAGATCCTAAGGGGAAATTCCTGTATTTCATTGCTGATCTGAACAGCGATAAGGATGCGGGAGATCTGTACCGCGCGGCGATTTCCGGCAGTAAGGTAAATAAACCCGAGAGATATAACACGGATGTTTCCCTGAATGGACAGTGCGGCCTGACAGAGGATGGTCAGATCGTTTACTTTAAGGATTTTTCCAGAAATAAGGGTGATCTCTATTGCGAAAAGAAGAAGCTGGACTCCGATGTATATGGTTCTCTGGTTACTTACTGCAAGTCCTCTAAGGATCTGGTCTACTATGTGGATTATGATTCCGATAAGAGAATGGGTACTTTGAAAATCGCGGATTCCAAGAGTGCAAAACCCAAGAAGATCGCAGATGATGCTTCTCAGTATGCTGTAGCGTCCAATGGCTATGTGTTGTATCTCTACGATTACAGCACCAAATCCTATAAGGGTGAGCTTTATCTGTACAAGGGCAGCGGCAAGCCTGTAAAGCTGGATGATGAAGTGACTGCTATTATACAGATCAACTAAGGCAGGGGAGCCGGTTGTGAGGAAAGAGGCGGCTTTGGCGGCCTCTTTTCCCTATCATTGAGAAGATGATTTTGAAGACAGATAATGAGGAGGATAAAGCAATGGCATTTTTGGAAGGAGTAACGGAGAAGATCACCAAGGCGGGTCAGGGTGTGGCACAATCCACTAAGAATATGGCCGGAACGGTTAAACTGAACTCTTCTATTGCGGAGGAGGAAAAACAGATCAAGGCGAACTATACAAGGATCGGTGAGGCCTATTATCAGGCACATAAGGAGGAACCGGAGGCGGAGATGGCAGAGTGGATCAGCGCTATTACGGAGTCCATGGGGCGTATCGCTGAATATCGGGAGCAGCTTCAGAAGATAAAGGGACTTTGCGTGTGCCCGAGCTGCGGAGCGGAAAATTCTGCGGATTCGGCTTTCTGCGCGCATTGCGGGGCGAAGCTTGGCCAGGAATGATGGGGGTGAACGATATGTTTTGTACGAACTGTGGCATGAAGCTGGACGATGAAATGTTATTTTGCCCAAATTGCGGTATGAAGGTAGCGAAGGAGGCGGCGGAGGAACCACCTGTAGCCCAGGAAGCGTCTGAGCCGGAGCAGAAGGTAGCAGAGGAGAGTCCTGCCGCCCAGGCAGAGGCAGAGCCGGAACAGAAGGCGGCAGTGGAGAGTCCTGCAGCCCAGGCAGCGGCAGAGCCGGAGCAGAAGGCGGCGGAGGGTCCTGCAGCCCAGGCAGAGGCAGAGCCGGAGCAGAAGGTAGCAGAGGAGAGTCCTGTAGCCCAGGCAGGGGCAGAGCCGGAACAGAAGGCGGCGGAGGAACCCTTGGAAGGTCAGGCGGGGGAAGCTGGCCCGGCAGCTCAGAGCACTGAAGAACGCCAGACGGTTCAACCGGCGTCTGAGCCTGAGCAGAAGGCGGCAGAGGAAACACCTGAACCTCAGGCAGAGAAGACCAAGGCGGTTCTTCCGAAGCCCTCCGTCGGCGTGGGAATCCTTACCTTTTTCCTTTGTCTGTTGATTTTCCTGACCGGGACATTTGCCTGCGTTAGTGGGGCGCTTCGGATGAGCTATGCGGGGGATGGCTTCGCCAAGCTTATAAGAACGCTGGATGTGGGCAGTAACACTATTCGCAATAAGAGCGGGCAGGATGTGTCCATAGTGGATTATGTGGAGGAGGTCAGCGGTTTTGATTTTGAGAAAACTGCCGGATTCTCCAAGAGCAAGGTGGAAGAATTCTTTGGTGAGGATTTCGTAATGGACACTGTTACGGAGCTTTCAGCCGGGTATGTGAACTACTTTTTTACCGGAGATAAGCCGAAGGCGCTCACAAGGGATGATGTGGTGGACTTTGTGACGGAGCATGATGACGATTTCTTCCGCATCCTGCAGTTCCGTTTCACCTATCAGGATCCGGAAAACGGCAAAAAAAAGGTCTATACGGTGGATATCGACAATGCCTTCAAGGATCTGGGGACGGAGAAGATTACCGTGGATTGGCTTTCTGAGCAGATCGGCTTCAATCTGGGATTGGTTTCCGGGGCGCTTTCCGTTGCTGCATTGATCGGGCTGGGGATCGCCTGCGTATTGCTTGTGTGCCTGGTTTTGGTGGCACAGAAAAAGACGGTCTATAGCGGTTTTGCGGCGGATGGCATCACCTTAATGCTGGCGGGCGCTGTACTGGACATCGCGGCTGTTGCCGGGCTATTCTGGCTTGGGGGCAGAAAGAGCAATGTGCTTTATCTGTTCTGCTCACCTCTGGTCAAGAATGTATTGATCCTCGGAAGTGTGGTGCTGGCAATAGGTATTTTGTTCTTCGTGATAGGCAGAGGGATTCGCAGTTCTAAGGCGAAGAAGCTACAGGCTGCCTCATAAAGAAGAAAAGCTTAAGTTATGATCGCGGGTAGCTGCGCATTTGGCGTGGCTACCTGTTTTTTTGTGCTTTTTGTTATGGACAATGGAGCAAGGGGGTGTTATGATAATGTGTTAGTGGTAACTAACAGGCCTGCGATATGCCGAACGGATGGGTGAAAGGATCATGGATGTTGTGATCCTTAGCCTTTTTGCATGGTTAAATAATAATGGATTTTCAAGCAACGCACTGCTTATATGTGAGGCGCTCTTTGATCGTTTTTCCTGAATCAAATTTTTGAAAAATGAGAAAGCTTGGAGGAGTAGAACATGAAGAAGATTAAGGAAACGGAAAAAGGATTTTATGGGTGCTACTGGCCCGTGGAAGGCGCAAAGAGCGCATTGATCGCAATGATCGGGGATGACTGTGAGGACTTCTTGGCGCGGTCTGCAGTGAAGTGGGCGCAAAAGAAATTTGGGATCAGCGTGCTGACGCTCAGCCCCACGAAAAAGGATTATGGACATCATAATCTCCCTGTGGAGACCGTCGGTGCAGGCATCGCATATTTAAAGAATCATGGCATCGAGAAGTTTCTGTGAGTTCTTCTTTGCGGATGCGGAGTATCTCGATGTTACGGAAAGCCTGAAATGCCCTTTGGAGTAGCGCCGGAAATGCAGATCTGAAGATTGCTTCCTGTCTGCGTGACTTATGTTAAGGATGCAAGAGATACGGAGGAAGATGACAAGAGACATACTTGTAGGATCTGGAAATATTGGGTTTGTGCTGCATTGCGATTTTTCCGAAGTTATGGTAATATGAAATAGGGTTAGCCAAGGAGGGTTTTTTATGGCAAGGGAAATAGCAATTGGCGTTCAAGACTTCAGCAATTT
>CACXDS010000087.1 GCA_902766425.1 uncultured Lachnospiraceae bacterium | reverse complement strand
GCCAGTTGGAGGCGATATACCTCCAGCGCCTCCACCGACTGTTCGCCGGCATCTTTCAGTGTATTATAATTCTCGGCAGTCCAATCCAGCACATTGCCGCTCTCAACCTTGGTTAAGGTACTGATAGCATTGCGATCCAGCTGTTCCTTGATCTCATAGGTCTGCTCCGAGGCTGACAGAAAGCTTAACGGAGTATCCGTCCTAAAGCCGGTAAACACATATCTGCCCGCATAGTCGGCATTTGCTGTGCTATATACCTCATCTCCCAGAGCCTGAAGCTGCTCCAGAATGATTCCCCTATCCTTACTGGTCAAATCCCCATTGGCACCCTTGGTGGCCTGTGAGATCATGTCCGTCATCACCTGGGACTGATTTTTCAGCGCATCCTCCGTGATCTCCAGCCAGCTCTTGGCATCCGGTATATTTTTGGAATAATACTGGGTCACCTCCGTCACATTGCTTCGAAGGCGCAGTGCACGGATTGCAACCACGGGATCATCCGATGCCCTGGCAATCTTCTTCTGGGTGGACATCTGCGTGCTGAGCTGATCCTGATAAATCTTATTGGTATTGATATTAGCCAGATTATTCCGCTGCATGATTTTATTTGTTATTCTCATACATGTCACTCCATTTCTGTCGATTACACTTATTGTCCTTCAGTCCGCAAGCCTCAGAGCCTATACTCCCGTCTCCCTGATCAGGCGATCATAAATTTCCTTGAAAACCTGGATCATCTTCGCCGACAGATTATAGGCATTCTGGTACTTCACCAGATTCAGAGCCTCTTCATCCTCATCTACTCCCGAGATGGCGATACGCTGGGTATCAATGGAATCCCGGATCTCCGCATTACTGGCATAGAACCTTCTCGCACCCGCCGCATTCAGTGCCACATCCGAGAGCACACACTGCAGAAATTCCGATGCGGTGGCACCGCGGAATTCCATCTTGCCGCGATCCGTTCCCAGACTTTGCAGCTCTTTTAACAAGTCCCTTTGCTCCACGCCGTCCCCCTGCTGGAACTTGTTTGCCAACAGATTGGAATCATTCTGCATCGCCTGCAATACCTTATAATTCTTTGCAGTCATGCGATAGTAGCTGTCATCCGTGGATTTTACAGTCAAGGAACCCTTCTCTTGAAAATCCTCATAGGAAAATGTATCGTAACTGCCATCCTCGGGGAACCCAAACTGTTTCCCGGTAACTTTATCGTCACCGGTAAATAGAATACAACCCTGCTGACCATAGCTGTCATATCCCGATTTCAAGATGGCATTATATTTTTCGGAATAGGTACGTACCCACTCGTTCATCTGGCTCATGTAATAGGGGATTCCCTGATAGTCCATATTATGCCCTACGGAAGCAGTCATGCCAACGCGGTCATTGGTAATATGCCTGTCATTCAAGGGACTCTCGGAGAGATCAAAGGTATAGCGATACTGTGCCTCGCCCTTTGCATCATAGGAGATGGTACAAGCCCAGGAATCGTAGTAGAACTCCTGATTGCCAAGGATGATCCGTCCTCCCTGATCCGAAAGATTACACTTATTCAGATCCTTGAGGTAATGCTCGCTGACCTCCACCGTAACGGTATCCTTCTGTCCGCTCTCGCCTGTAGAGACGCCGGTGATCGTTCCGTAGAATTCCTCGCCGTTATTTCCATCGCGCATATCCACAAGGCCCTTGAGCTGCCCACCCAGAGAAGTATTGTACAGATTAAATTCCTGCCCATCGGACCAATAGCACTCATACAGACCGTCGATATCCGTCTGATTCACCTTTTCATAGCTCTCCCTGGCTTTACATTCCAACCCCCGGAAGTCATTACCATCAACAAGCATCTGTCCCCCGGCGATTCTGACAATAAAGCGATGTCCTCCCGTCTCGCGGTCGGGATAATTGGTATCCACCATTGGCGTCTCCGATATGGACACATCCACAATAGCGGAGAGCTGATCGATGAGAAGGGATCTTCTGTCCCGGAGCTCGTTTGCCACCTGCTCCTTGCCAATCTCGATAATATTGATCTGTGTATTCAGGGTAGCGATCTCTCCTGCCAGAGAGGATATCTCATCCACCTTGGACTTGATCTCCAGATTGAGATCCTTCTGAAGATTCTCCAGATTGCCTGCCAACCCGTTAAAATACTCCGTCAGGTTTCCCGCCGTACCGATATACTGTGCCTTGGTCTTATCGCTGCCCGGATCCTTTAAGAGTTCTTCCAGACCGGTAATGTTAAACTGATCAAAAATAGTCTTGAAGCCTGCGTTCTTACCGTCATCATCGAAGTAGGTCTCCACCTGCTCCATGTAGTAATTCTTCATGTCGTACTCACCGGTGATGGTATTGCTCTTCCAATACTTACCGTCATAGTACTCATCCCGGATCCGCTCCACGGACAATGTCTCAACACCCGCCCCGGCACAGCCGTAGGTCTGAAATACACGGATGGGAGTGCTGGCCTGCTGAGGTACCTCCTGCCGGCTGTAGCCCTCCGTCTGTACATTGGAGATATTGTTGGCCGTGGTATTCAGCGCAGCATTGCTGGCAAGCAGGCCCTTATATGCTATATTCAATCCAAAAAATTGAGATGGCATACCTTACCTCCTCTCCTTTTCTAATCTTCATGGATCACATAGGCTGTTTGTGCTGTCCCTCACAGGTATGTGTCCGCTAGACCAATGGTGCGAGCATGCTTGAAAGGGATAATGTAAACTCATCCTCCCATTGTTTATCCGAACAGGGATGAGATCATGTGTTCCAGCATCTCGTTCACCGCATTGATGTAACGGCTGGATGCATTATAGGCGTTCTGGAGCTTGATCATCTGCGTAAGCTCCTCGTCCTGGGATACTGCGGATACCTGATCCCGGGCACTCTCCGTATATTCCACAGTGCTTTGCTGATTCTGGTAGATGGATTTATAGACATATCCGGAGCTTGCCACCTGTGACACAAGGTCCGAATAGTATCCCACAATACTGGTGCGCTTCTGCACATAGGGATTCAAGGTATATTGCTCCTGGGAGAAGAGATCCCGCAACGCAGTAGCTGTTGCAATGTCCTCGCTGCCATCCTTCAGCCTCAGTCCCAGCATGGAGGGCTTTTGCATCAGCTCCTGATTGATCCGGGTATTCATCACAGAATAAACCGTCTCGGAAACTGCAGGCTTCTCCTCCATGTAGACCCAATACTCTCCGGTATTGCCGTTCGCATCCGTGGCTGTGACCTTTTCATAGCCCGGGCTGGAATTCTTTGTGAACATCTGAAGCGGCATACCATTCTGATCCCTCATGTAATCGCCATCCGCGGGAGCATATCTGACATTTTCAAGCATCCTCCCGTCCGAGAGAGTCAGGTTTCCCACCTGCCCTCCTGCCGCATTCTCCAGCACAGCGTTGATCTCAGAGGTGAGATGATGCATCATCTGATCAAACTCAGCCTGAATATTCATCACAACGGACTGTGCCACAGAGTCATAATCATTTTCAATATCCGTATAATTTGCTCTGTGATCTCCCCTGGCCAGAACCATGGCCTTCAGTCCGCCAATGTCCGTCTGCTTATCCGATGAGATCTCTCTGTCCAGATTAAAGACCTGTGCGCTTTCCACCTGATAATTTTTCTGCCCTTCGCCGTCCAATGTATAATGTGCATTCTGCGGCCAGAAAACAGTGTAAAAGCCGGTGCTCTCGTCTTCCTTCAGGCCGATGTCAAAGCTGATACCATCCTTTACAAAATCCACATTTTCGATGCGGACAGATATATTACCCAGAGTATCCTCATCCCAGGTGATATCGACCATCTTGCCAAGTTCATCCAGGATATTGTTTCGCATATCTCTGTAATCATTCGCCTCCTCCACACCGCCAACCTCGATGGTATGGATCGTGTTATTCAGATCCAGAATCTGCTTGCCGTAGGCGTTGATCTTCTCTACCTGCTGCCGGATCTGAACATTCAGATTATCCTGATAAGAGGCCAGTCCCTCATAGATCCCCTGCGCCCTGGTCATGAGCTCGGACGCCCTCTGTACAAAAAACCCCTGAGTTACCGTGCTGGCAGGATCCTTCACCAGCTCCTGCACGGAAGTCCAAAGGTCCGTAATATTCGACTCAAATGCCTCCCCGTTTAATTCGCCCAGCTGCGCCTCCACTTCGTCCATAACCTCCGAGGAGACCTTATAAAATTCGCTGCGGCCGGATTCACGGCGGAAGGACTGATCCAAAAAGACATCTCTGACTTGTTTTGAACGGGAATAAACGGTTCCGAGACCAATCTGCTGCGCAGATATGGCGGAATCAGTTTCAGACAGCGTGTGATACCTTTTATCCGACTGCAGGATCTGCTGCCGGGTATAACCCTTGGTATCAGCATTCGCCAAATTATGAGCAACTGTATTCAGTGCGTTTTGACTTGTTCTCAAACCGGATGTTCCAACATATAATGCTCCCCACAAGGACATAAAACACACCTCCGAATCGGCGCGACCGGCCGCTGACCGATCCGCTTATTGTTTCGCATCAAATCCCCCGGGAGTAACACCCATAGTGTTCCCCGTATTGTATGCGCCTCTGTTGTAATTCGCAGTTTCAGGAGCGGCCTTCATAGCCTGAAGAAGGTTCATTTCAAACTCCACCATCTCCAGTGCATTGGTCAAAAGCTCTCGATTCTGTTCATTTACTCTCTGTAATCCCCTCACTGCCGTCTTCAGCCTGTCATGCAATCCCGCAAGGGCATCCCTTTCTGCAGGACGGCTCTCCAGCATGGCGATCAGGTAATCCAGCTTCAGTGTATTAACATCCTTGTTAATGACATTTGCTATGTCAGCATATACCACAGTCCGCTTTTTTTCCAGATTTGTGATCCTGCTGGCATAGTCCTGTTCCTCATCCGTGATCTTTTGTAATGCTTCCAGATCGCCGCCCACAATGACCGGCGTCTTCTTTTGAGATAATTCCAGCAGTCCTTCATATTCGACACATTCTTTTTCAAGAACATCGATCAGATTCTCCATTAAACTTGCCACCGGATTACCTCATTTCTGAATATTTCTGCATCAGCTTTTCCGCAAAGCTCTCGGCATCCACCTGATAGCTGCCGCTCTCCAATTTGGCCTTAATGGGAGCTGTCACATCCGTGCGAATGTCAGGGCTGGCCGCAACTGCCGCCTTTGCCGTCTGGAAATCCTTTCCAATGCTGCTGATCTGCACCATGTCCGCTGCCTTCACACTGCCCGTCTTCTGGGGACGGCTGATGGCCTGTGTCTGATAAAGCTTGGGAATCTGGCTCAAAGACTCTATACGCATTGCCTGTTCCTCCTTTCTGTCCGGCCGGCTCTCTCCTGTCCGGCTCATCGTTTCCGTCTTCTTCAACGCTTACACAATCTTTATCGGCCTGGTCCCGAGAAACTTTAGGCTGCTTTTTGAAAAATCGACCAAAATCAATACAAAATCCGTTGCGAGGATCAATCCTCCAGGTACTCGATATAATCTGCCTCCGAAGCAAAGAGCAAATATTCTCCATCCACAAATCCCATGTAACCGCTGGCTGTCGCATATCCCTTCATAAAAATACCTCCTTATCAGAATCAATTGTTTCCTTGTTCTGATAAGAAGGTATCATATTTTATGTCCTATAATATTCCCTCTAATAAACAAATGTTCGTTTCTTCAGTAGTAACATTTCAAATACTACTTCAAAACAACCTTGTCCAAGTGCCAGATCTCATCCACATACTCCTGGATGGTACGATCGGAGGTGAACTTGCCGGAGCATGCCACATTGAGGATGGCGCTCTTTGCCCAGCCTGCCTCGTCCAGATACTTCATCTCCACTCTCTTCTGCGCATTCGCATAGGACTTGAAGTCCTTGAGGATGAAGTAGGTATCCGCCTTCGCCGTGTTCTGCGTGTTGAGCAATGAGTTATACAGAGGACGGAAGAGCTCGGGATCCTGGGGCGCATAGGTACCGTTGATGAGCTGCATCAACACCTTGCGGATGTCCGGATCATTGTTGAAGATCTCCATGGGATTATAGCCGCCAAACTGCTCGTAATGGATGACCTCATCGGAGGAAAGACCGAAGATCACAGCATTTTCAGCGCCTACCTCCTCCACGATCTCCACATTTGCGCCATCCATGGTACCCAGGGTGATGGCGCCGTTGAGCATGAACTTCATGTTACCGGTACCGGAAGCCTCCTTACTTGCAGTGGAGATCTGCTCGGATACATCCGCCGCCGCAAAGATCAGCTCCGCATTGGAGACATTGTAATTCTCGATAAACACCACCTTCAGCTTGCCGCCGATGGAGGCATCGCTGTTGATCACATCCGCTACGGAGTTGATCAGCTTGATGGTCAGCTTCGCAATGCGATAGCCTGCTGCTGCCTTAGCCCCAAAGATAAAGGTTCTGGGATAGAACTTCATCTCCGGATGCTCCTTCAGTTCATTATACAGATACATTACATGAAGGATATTCAGAAGCTGCCTCTTGTACTCGTGGAGACGCTTCACCTGTACATCAAAGATGGATCTGGGATCCACTTCGATATTGTTGTGCTCCAGGATATACTGGGCAAGGCGCACCTTGTTGTGATACTTGATATTCATGAACTCCTGCTGAGCCTTATCGTCGTCCGCATAGACCTTCAGGCGGGAAATCTGGGGCAGATCCGTGATCCACTCGCTGCCGCAGTGATCCGTCACCCAATCAGCCAAAAGAGGATTGCCGTGAAGCAAAAATCTTCTCTGGGTGATGCCGTTGGTCTTATTGTTGAAGCGCTCCGGGAACATCTCGTAGAAGTCCTTCAGCTCCTGGTGCTTCAGGATTTCGGTATGGAGCCTTGCCACGCCGTTTACGGAATAGCCCGCCACAATAGCCATGTGAGCCATCTTCACCTGACCGTCATAGATAATGGCCATCTTGCGGATCTTATCCTGTACATTCACGCCGGGCACATTGCTGTATCTGTTCTCGATCTCAATGATGAAACGACGGTTGATCTCCTCCACGATCTGATATACACGGGGAAGCAGTCTGGAGAAGAGCTCAATGGGCCATTTTTCCAGTGCCTCGGCCATGATTGTGTGGTTGGTGTAGGCACAGGTCTTGGTGGTCACCTCCCACGCCTCATCCCAGGTCAGATAATACTCATCCATAAGGATCCTCATCAGCTCTGCCACAGCCACGGTGGGATGGGTATCGTTGAGCTGGAAGGTAACCTTCTCATAGAACTTGCGGATATCATCATGTTTTCTCATGTACTTCTCAATGGCCTCCTGCACGGATGCGGAGATGAAGAAGTACTGCTGCTTTAAGCGCAGCTCCTTACCTGCGTAGTGGTTATCGTTGGGATAAAGCACCTCCACGATATTTTTGGCCAGGTTAGCCTGTTCCACAGCCTTCTGATAATCACCCTTGTCAAAGGAATCCAGAGAGAAGCATTCCACAGGCTCTGCATCCCAGATTCTCAAGGTATTCACAATGCCGTTGCCATAACCCACGATGGGCAGATCATAGGGAATGGCACGAACGGACTGGTAGTCCTCCTGGAAGAAAATATTTCTGCCATTCTCGTCAACACGGACATTTACATGACCGCCGAATTTTACTTCCTTCGCATATTCGGGGCGGCGCAGCTCGAAGGGATTGCCATCCTTCAGCCAGTCATCCGGGACCTCGCGCTGATAGCCGTCCTTGATCTTCTGTTTAAACATACCGTAGCGATAACGGATGCCGCAGCCATACGCCGCATATCCCAGGGTAGCCAGGGAATCCATAAAGCAGGCAGCCAGACGCCCCAGACCGCCATTGCCCAATGCCGCATCCGGCTCCTGGTCCTCAATGACATTCAGATCCAGTCCCAGCTCCTCCAGAGCCTCCTTCACATCCTTGTAGCCCTTCAGGTTGATCATATTATTGCCCAGCGCGCGCCCCATCAGGAACTCCATGGACATATAATAGACCATCTTGGGGTCTTCCTTGTCATAGGCCTTCTGTGTCTCCATCCAATGCTCCACGATCTGATCCTTGACCGCATAGGACACAGCCTGAAAGATCTGCTGAGGAGTAGCCTCCTCCAGCTCCTTGCGGTAAAGTGTCTTTACATTGTAAAGTACACTCCTCTTGAACAGCTCCTTGTCGAAGGCAAACTTGTTCTTCTTTGCTGCGGCACTTGTCGCAGTGGTCTTTGTAGATGAACTTTTCAAAGTAAATCTCCTCTCTGACATTATTTTCATCGAACGATTCATAATACCGTAAATATATTTCGGAAACTTTCGGGAATTCCTAAACTATTTTACCAAAATTTCCTGCCGTTTTGTAGGAAAATAATCAAAAAAG
>CACXDS010000086.1 GCA_902766425.1 uncultured Lachnospiraceae bacterium | reverse complement strand
TGTTGGTTGAAAAGAATGTTGTTAAAGCAGAAGGAAATGGTAGGGGCAGACGATATTATTTGCAGAAGTAGTAAATTCAATGGTTCTTTTGACCACTTTTCTTGACATAACATTACCCTCCATTGTATATTTCTATTGAGGTTTTGGCCTTTTTGTGGAAGACCAATTCAAGACCAATTCAAGACCACTTTGAAGACCAGTTTGTATCGTATTAAACCGTACTAAACCGCAAAAACAATAGAATAAGTGTTTGTTTTTGGAATGTTATATCAAGAATTTTTAGAAAAGTAAATAGCCGAGAATCCTTATTTTATAAGCATTCTCGGCTATCTAGTCTTTAGAGCAGGGGAAGAGGGGATCGAACCCCCGTTAACGGTTTTGGAGACCGCCGCACTACCGCTGTACTATTCCCCTAAATGGATGTTGTCACCAACGAAAGAAATTATAGCATACCTTTTATTATTTGGCAAGTGGAAATTATTTTTTCTGCAGAGTCTTTTTTCGCAGAGTCTGTGGAAATTATTTTTCGGCAGAGCCTGTTCTGAAAGGCAGGCAGTCCGGCTAAAGGAGAGAGACGGACAAATCATAAGCCTGAGAGAGGGAAAAAGTGATGGAAGATCGGGAATTATTGGAAAAAGCAATGGAAACGCTTCGCAGCTTTGTGCTGGAGCTTTCGAAAAAGGCAGGGAAGACGCCGGAATACGGGGAGGAGCTCTGGGAGAGGATCCGAAGCTCCAACGGAGTTCTTCGGGAGCTGGCGTATTTTCATGACTATGGCAGCTTTTACGGAAAATATCAGGTGGCGGGGTACTCCTTGACGGATATCCTGGTATGGCAGGTGGATCATTTCAAGGCCTATATGGACAGGCATGAGGAGATGAATCGATATCGAACCGAAAGGCTTTTTCTGGAGTCACTGGATGTCATGCTGAAAATGGAACAGGATCCTGCTCCCTATGTGGCAAAAATGCAGGGGGAGACGGGGACAGATTTCGCGGATAAATACTAAAAATGACAAAATGATTAAGAAAAAATGAAAAATCTACTGTACTTTTGAAAAAAATATGATAATATAAAAATACATTTGTGTCATTTTTGCGCTCAAAAATAGGAAAAATGACAGCTATGATTTAATTTTGTGGCACCAATTGGGGGACTGGCATGGAATTGGAAGGATCGATCCGACAGAAAATATCACAGGAATATCATGACGCTGTTGAGCCTTTGATGGTTTATCTGCCTTGGCTGGAACAGCATTCCGGGCGTGAGAGCTTCTCGGTATATGGCAGTGAAGGGATCAAAGAGCATTCGCTCAGCTTTCCGGTCTACGATGCTACATTGATGAGATTTATCAAGCAGGCAGAAAAAACCTCCCTGATGGATCGCAATTACCGCTATGTCTATACCCGGAATCAGATCAAAGGGCATGACGCCGAGCGGGCGATCATCCAAAGGGCTACCTACAAGGATTGGGGGATCCTAAAGGGAATTTTTTCACAGTATGTCATGGGGGGCCGGGTAAAGGCAACCCTGTGGAGCGAGGCTGTGAAGGAGGACATCTTTTATCTTGTGCTTTCCCGCATGCAGAACATTGTGAGCCAGTGGGAAAAGCTTCCGGAGCTTCAGGGGGCTGAAGCAAAGGAATAGAGAAGCATCATTTTGTCAAGCCGATTGAGGAAGGCAGAGGACGGCGAAAGCAGAAGGGGCCGCCTGTCCAAAAGGGAAGGGCATAGCTAAGATGGGTGAGAAGTCAATACAAAAGAGAAAATATATTCTGGAAACAGCACGAAAGGTCTTTGTGGAAAAAGGCTTCAAGCGTGTTACCATGAAGGATATCGTGGAGGCCTGTGACATCAGCCGGGGAGGCCTGTACCTCTATTTTGAGAGTACAAGTCAGATCTTTCAGGAAGTGATGAAGATGGAGACGCAGGCGGACGATGACCTTTTCTCGGACAGTATTAAGGAAGATGCCACGGCCGGTGATATTCTTCTTCTTTTTTTGATGGAGCAAAAGAAGGAGCTGCTGCGCAAGCAGGATACTCTGACCCAGGCAATTTATGAATTCTATTTTGAAAATCAATTACCCAAAAAAGAGAACAGATTAAAGAGACAGTTTGACTCTGCTGTGAAGATCATGGAAAAGCTGATCGAGAGCGGTGTGGCCAACGGGGAGTTTTATTGTGACGACTGCGCAGGCTGTGCCAGAAATATTATGTATGTTCTGGAAGGCCTGAAGATCTGTGCTCAGACCATAGGGGTGTCAGAGGAAGCGGTAAACAGGGAGATTTATTATATTGTTAAGAATCTGAGCGCGGAGGGGGAATAGAAACTCAAAGCATTTTGTCGCAGGCAAGGACTTAGGTGATCGCAGAGGGCAGAAAGCTGAAACGATTCCTGAGGGGAAAGAAAGACAAGTGCAGAAGAAAACAGGAAGCAAGCACATCAAAGAATGAAATTTGATGATGAATAGAGGAATAAAGGAAGGGCGAAAGAGTAGGATGGGAAGCGTAAAACGGATCTATGTGGAAAAGAAAAAGCCTTATGCAGTAAAGGCGAAGGAGCTGCACGACGAACTGAAGAATTATCTGGGGATCTCCGTTGCGGAGGTGCGGGAGTTCATTCGGTATGATGTGGAGAATCTCTCGGATCAGGTGTTTGAAAAGGCCTGCAAGACAGTTTTTTCTGAGCCTCCGGTGGATGATCTGTATCGGGAGAAGCTGGAGGTGCCCGGGAATGCCAGGGTTTTCTCCGTGGAATTCCTGCCGGGACAGTTCGATCAGAGAGCGGATTCCGCAGTGCAGTGTGTACAGTTTTTGGATGAGAATGAGAATCCCGTCATCCGTACCGCAGTTACCTATATGATCTGCGGGGATATCACGGATGAGGAATTTGCCAAGATCAAGGCATATTGTATCAATCCGGTGGATTCCAGAGAGACGGACGAGGTTAAGCCCGACACATTGATCACTGTGTTCGACGAGCCGGCGGATGTATCCATTTTTGACGGCTTCCGGAATATGGCGGAGAAGGAATTGAAGGAGCTCTACGATTCTCTTGGACTTGCCATGACCTTTAAGGATTTCCAGCATATTCAGAATTATTTCAGAGATGACGAGAAGAGAGATCCCTCCATGACGGAGATCCGGGTTTTGGACACCTATTGGTCCGACCACTGTCGTCACACCACATTCTCCACAGAGCTCACAGAAGTGGAGTTTGGCGAGGGTTATTATCGCACTCCCATTGAGACCACCTACCAGAGCTATCTGGACACCAGGGAGGAGATCTATGCCGGCCGGAAGGATAAATTTGTCTGCCTCATGGATCTTGCACTGATGGCCATGAGGAAGCTGAAGGCTGATGGTAAGCTGGAGGATATGGAGCAGTCCGACGAGATCAATGCCTGCTCCGTTGTGGTTCCCGTGGAGATGGATTACGGCGATCGCATGGAGACGGAGGAGTGGCTGGTATTCTTTAAGAATGAGACCCACAATCATCCCACGGAGATCGAGCCCTTCGGAGGCGCGGCGACCTGCCTTGGCGGAGCGATCCGCGATCCCCTTTCCGGAAGAGGCTATGTATATCAGGCAATGCGTGTCACCGGTGCGGCGGACCCTACGGTACCCGTATCCGAGACCTTAAAGGGTAAGCTTTCCCAGAAGAAGCTGGTTCGGGGAGCCGCAAGCGGTTATTCCTCCTATGGTAATCAGATCGGTCTGGCCACCGGATTTGTCAAGGAGATTTATCATCCCAACTATGTGGCGAAGAGAATGGAGATCGGTGCCGTAATGGGTGCTGCTCCCAGAAAAAATGTCATTAGAGAGACCTCCGATCCCGGAGATATCATTATTTTGCTTGGCGGCCGTACAGGGCGTGACGGCTGCGGCGGAGCTACCGGTTCCTCCAAGGTACATACGGAGAGCTCCATCGAGACCTGTGGCGCTGAGGTGCAAAAGGGAAATGCTCCCACTGAGAGAAAGATCCAGAGACTGTTCAGGCGGGAAGAGGTAAGCCGCCTGATCAAGAAGTGTAATGACTTTGGTGCCGGCGGTGTGTCCGTTGCCATCGGAGAGCTGGCGGATGGTCTGACCGTGGATCTTGATAAGGTGCCCAAGAAATACGCCGGTCTGGACGGAACGGAGCTTGCAATCTCCGAGTCCCAGGAGCGAATGGCAGTCGTGGTGGACCCCAAGAATGTGGATCAGTTCCTGGCTTATTCCGCAGAGGAAAATCTGGAGGCTGTTCCCGTGGCGGTTGTCACCGAGGATCCCAGACTGGTGCTGAACTGGCGCGGAAAGACCATTGTAAACCTGAAGAGAGCCTTCCTGGATACCAATGGTGCACATCAGGAGACCGCCGTTAAGGTGGATATCCCTTCCGAGGAAGATAATTATTTTGAGAAATATGCAGTACCCGCTGTGGAAGAAAAGCTTCAGGCTGGGGATGTCAAGGCAGCATGGCTGACCCTGCTGAAGGATCTGAATGTCTGCTCCCAGAAGGGCTTGGTAGAGATGTTTGACTCCTCCATCGGAGCAGGCAGTGTGTTAATGCCCTATGGCGGAAAGACTCAGCTCACCGAGACCCAGGCTATGGTGGCGAAGCTCCCCGTTTTGGAGGGTAAGACCGATACGGTCACCATGATGGCATACGGCTTTGATCCCTATCTGTCCAGCTGGAGTCCTTATCATGGCGCAGTTTATGCAGTGGTGGAATCCATGGCTAAGATTGTGGCAAACGGCGGTGACTTCTCCAAGATCCGCTTTACCTTCCAGGAGTATTTCCGGAGAATGACCAGCGATCCTTCCCGTTGGAGCCAGCCCTTTGCGGCTCTCCTTGGTGCTTATGACGCCCAGATCGGATTTGGCCTGCCCTCCATCGGCGGTAAGGACAGTATGTCCGGTACCTTTAATGACATTGATGTGCCGCCCACCTTGGTATCCTTTGCAGTGGATATCGCAAAGAGCGGGGACATTATTACACCGGAGCTGAAGAAGACCGGCAATAAACTGGTTGTATTTGAGATCGAAAAGGACGATTACGACATCCCCATGTATGAGGAGGTGGCTCAGGTCTATGGAAAGATCCATGAGCTGACGGAGAAAAAGGTGATCGTTTCCGCCTATGCTCTGGACGCAAGAGGAATTGCAGCCGCAGTATCCAAGATGGCCTTTGGTAATTGCAAGGGTGTAACCATCAATGACAGCTTAATGGCGGAGGAGCTCTTTGACAATGAGCTTGGCAATATCATCGCCGAGGTTTCCGCAGAAAGTCTGGCGCTTCTGGATGAGATGGAGATGGATTATACCTTGGTGGGAACTGTGACCGATGCGCCTGAGTTCCGTTTTGGCGATGTGGTGATCCCCATGTCGGAAGCACTCACTGCTTGGAAGAGCACGCTGGAGAAGGTATTCCCCACAAAGGCAGTCGCAGATACTACACCCGTGGCAAGCAATGTATATCGTGCAAAAGAGATTTATGTGTGCAAAAATAAGGTGGCTAAGCCCCAGGTATTCATACCGGTATTCCCCGGCACCAACTGTGAATATGATTCCACAAAGGCCTTTGAGAGGGCCGGAGCAAAGGTTAAGACCCTGGTGTTCAAGAATCTGAGCGCCAGCGACATCCGGGAATCTGTGGATGCCTTTGAGAAGGCAATCTCCCAGGCTCAGATCATTATGTTCCCCGGCGGCTTCTCGGCGGGCGATGAGCCGGATGGCAGTGAAAAGTTCTTTGCAACCGCCTTCCAGAACGAGAAGCTGAAGGAAGCCGTCATGAAGCTTTTGCAGGAGAGGGATGGCCTTGCGCTCGGTATCTGTAATGGTTTCCAGGCGTTGATCAAGCTGGGACTGGTGCCCTATGGTGAGATTGTGGGGCAGAAGGAGGATTCTCCGACCCTGACCTTTAACACCATTAACAGACATATCTCCAAGATGGCGTACACCAAGGTGGTGTCCAATAAGTCCCCCTGGATGCAAAAGGCAGAGCTGGGCAAAACCTATTGCAACCCTGCCTCCCATGGCGAGGGTCGCTTTGTCGCTCCCAAGGAGTGGCTGGATCGTCTCTTTGCCAATGGTCAGGTATGCACCCAGTATGCAGATCCGGACGGCAATGTAAGTATGGATGAAGAGTACAATATCAACGGCTCCTACATGGCAATCGAGGGTATCACCTCTCCTGACGGAAGATGCCTTGGCAAGATGGCCCATTCCGAGAGAAGGGGCGACTCCGTGGCGATCAATATCTACGGCGAGCAGGATCTGAAGATCTTCGAGTCCGGCGTGGAGTACTTTAAGTAAAGAAATGTATGTGACAAAGAGGTCACCCCAAGGGGGCGGCCTCTTGTTTTGCGCGTGCAGTGAGGAGAGCGGTTGCCATGCTTGCATGAGCAACCATTCGACGAACGCCGCGTCATCGGGTAGGGTGACCTGTCCTACCCGATGTAGGCGCGAGGAAAAGAGTTAGAAAATTCTATAAATGTGTGCCAAAAGTTCGACATATTAATCGGGAATTTGACATTGAAATTGCCAAGTGGCTTGTGCTATAATAGCGCAGATAAAAAACAGCACTTCGTGATTGGAGGATATTCTCATGAAAGCGTTTTTGATCCTGGAAGACGGTACGGTATTCGAGGGAACGCACATCGGTGCGGACAAAGAGATCATCAGTGAGATTGTGTTTAACACATCCATGGCCGGTTATCTGGAGGTTCTGACAGATCCATCCTATGCGGGACAGGCTGTCACCATGACCTATCCCTTGATCGGCAATTATGGTATCTGCAGGGAGGATATGGAATCCACAAAGCCCTGGCTTGACGGCTTTATCGTTCGGGAGCTCTCCCGGAAACCCAGCAATTTCCGCTGTGACATTTCCATCCAAGACTTTTTGTTCGAACATGATATCCCCGGTATTGCCGGGATCGATACCCGCGCTCTGACAAAGCTGCTTCGGGAAAAGGGAACCATGAATGGCATGATCACCACCAGAGAGTATTCTGATCTGCAGGAGGTTCTTCCCCGCCTGAAGGCCTATACCACAGGAAAGGTGGTAGAGAAGGTGACCTGCAGAGAAAAATATGTGGTGGAAGAAGTGACAGATCTGTCAGAAAATAGGCCTCTTGCCGGAGCCGCCAGATTTGATAAGGAAAAGTGGCTGGCAGGGAAAAGGGAGCAGCGCCCATCCCTGGTGAGAGAGCTAAACGGCAAGGGACTTCATGTGGCTCTGATGGATTTTGGCGCAAAGGCAAATATAGCAAAATCTCTGGCAGCCAGAGGCTGCAGAGTTACGGTTTATCCCGCTCTTACTTCGGCGGAGGAGATTCTAAAGGATGCTCCGGATGGAATCATGCTGTCCAATGGCCCGGGGGATCCCAAGGAATGCGTCAGCATCATTCAGGAGATCAAAAAGCTGTATCGGACGGACATCCCCATTTTTGCCATCTGCCTGGGGCATCAGCTCATGGCGTTGGCAACGGGAGCCGATACCTATAAATTAAAATACGGACATCGCGGCGGCAACCATCCGGTAAAGGATCTGGCAACGGGGCGGGTCTATATCTCCTCCCAGAACCATGGATATGTGGTGGATACGGAAAAGCTGGACCCCAGGGTGGCGGTTCCTTCCTTTTGCAATGTGAATGATGGGACTAATGAGGGACTGGCCTATTCCGGAAAGAATGTATTTACAGTGCAGTTTCACCCGGAGGCATGCCCCGGGCCCCAGGATTCCGGTTATCTTTTCGACCGCTTCATCGACATGATGCGCCGGGCCAAGGCGGGGGATCAGGTGGATGCGGCCGCCGTATATGGGGCAAGGAATGAGAGAATGAGTCAAACTAAGCCGTCCCCGGTGACCCAACCGGCGACCGGGGCGGGGGCAGCTCAGATCACAGAAGGGGAGGTGCGTTGAAATGCCTAAGAATCCAAATGTGAAGCGTGTCATGGTGATCGGCTCCGGTCCTATTGTCATCGGACAGGCTGCCGAATTTGACTATGCGGGAACACAGGCCTGCCGTTCCCTGAAGGAGGAGGGAGTGGAGGTTATTTTGGTGAACTCCAATCCTGCCACCATCATGACGGACAGGGACATTGCCGATAAGGTATATATCGAACCCTTAACGGTAAAGGTATTGGAGCAGATCATCGAGAAGGAAAAGCCGGACAGCATCCTGCCCACTCTGGGCGGCCAGGCGGGGCTCAATCTCGGTATGGAACTGGAGGAGTCCGGCTTTCTGACAAAGCACAATGTGACCCTTCTTGGCACCACCGCCGCCACCATTCGAAATGCGGAGGGACGCCAGGAATTTAAAGATCTGATGGAGCGCATCGGGGAGCCCTGCGCCGCTTCCAAGGTAGTGGAGACGGTGGAGGACGGCGTTGCATTCACAGAGACCATCGGCTATCCCGTGGTGCTTCGCCCTGCCTATACCCTGGGCGGAAGCGGTGGCGGCATCGCGCATAACCAGACGGAGCTGGAGGAGATCCTGGAGAACGGTCTGCGTCTGTCCAGAGTGGGCCAGGTCCTGGTGGAGCGATGCATCGCCGGCTGGAAGGAAATTGAATATGAGGTGATGCGGGACAGCGCGGGCAATTGCATCACCGTCTGCAATATGGAGAATATCGATCCCGTGGGAGTGCACACCGGGGACAGTATCGTGGTAGCACCCTCCCAGACCTTGAGCGATAAGGAATATCAGATGCTCCGTACCTCGGCCCTTAAGATCATCAGCGAGCTGAAGATCACCGGGGGCTGCAATGTGCAGTTTGCCCTGCACCCCACCAGCTTTGAATACTGTGTGATCGAGGTCAACCCCAGAGTGAGCCGGTCCTCGGCGCTGGCCAGCAAAGCGACCGGATATCCCATTGCCAAGGTGGCGGCTAAGATCGCTCTGGGCTATCATCTGGATGAGATCAAAAATGCCATCACCAAAAAGACTTATGCCAGCTTTGAGCCTGCTCTGGATTACTGCGTGGTGAAGATTCCGAGGCTTCCCTTCGATAAGTTCATCACAGCCAAGAGAACCCTCACCACTCAGATGAAGGCCACGGGTGAGGTAATGAGCATCTGTGACAATTTTGAAGGTGCGCTGATGAAGGCGATCCGTTCGCTGGAACAGCATGTGGATTGCCTCAGAAGCTATGATTTCTCCCATCTGACGGCGGAAGAGCTGCGGGAGAGACTTGCAGTGGTGGATGATCAGAGGATCTGGGTCATCGCGGAGGCACTACGAAAGGGACTCTCCCAGGAAGAGATTCATGAGATCACAAAGATTGACCTTTGGTTTATTGATAAGCTTGCGATCCTGACAGAGATGGAGCATGCCCTGGAGACGCAGGAGCTTACGGCAGAGCTTTTGAAAGAGGCAAAGAGAATGGAATTCCCGGACAATGTCATTGCAAGACTGTCCGGCAGGAAGGAGAAGGAAATCCAGGAGCTGCGATATGCCAATGGAATCCGTGCCGTCTATAAGATGGTGGATACCTGTGCGGCGGAATTTGCGGCGGCAACGCCCTATTATTATTCCGTTTATGGTGGAGAGTGCGAAGCTGAGCGCACCTCCGGCAGAAAGAAGGTTCTTGTCCTTGGCTCCGGCCCCATCCGGATCGGTCAGGGAATCGAGTTTGACTATTGCTCCGTTCATGCTACCTGGGCATTCGCCAAGGCGGGTTATGAGACCATTATCATCAACAATAATCCGGAGACAGTCAGTACGGATTTTGATATCGCTGATAAGCTGTATTTTGAGCCCCTGACCGTAGAGGATGTGCGTTCCATCGTGGATATCGAGAAGCCCGATGGAGCAGTGGTGCAGTTTGGCGGCCAGACCGCCATCAAACTGGCGCAGGGCCTAATGGAGATGGGGGTTCCCATTCTGGGAACGCAGGCAAAGGATGTGGACGCTGCGGAGGACAGGGAGCTCTTTGATGAGATCCTGGAGCAGACCCATATTCCGAGAGCAGCAGGCGGAACAGTCTATACAGCGGAGGAGGCAAAGGCTGTCGCCAACCGCCTGGGGTATCCTGTGCTGGTGAGACCCTCCTATGTATTGGGAGGACAGGGGATGCAGATCGCTATCTCCGACAGCGAGATCGAGGAATTCATGGCGGTGATCAACCGCATTGCACAGGATCATCCCATTCTGGTGGACAAATACCTCATGGGTAAGGAGATCGAGGTGGATGCCGTCTGCGATGGCACTGACATCCTGATCCCCGGCATCATGGAGCACATTGAGCGCACGGGAGTTCATTCCGGAGACAGTATCTCCGTATATCCCGCCCACACCATCGGAAAACTGGTCAAGGATAAAATTACGGACTATACGGAGAAACTGGCAAAGGCCCTTCATGTCAAGGGGCTGATCAATATCCAGTTCATTGCCATTGGAGAGGATGTCTATGTCATCGAGGTCAATCCCAGATCCTCCCGTACCGTGCCCTATATCAGCAAGGTGACAGGGATCCCCATTGTGGATCTGGCTACGGAGGTGATCATTGGCAAGACCATTCGGGAGCTGGGGTATGAGCCCGGACTGCAGCCTGAGGCAAAATACTATGCCATTAAGATGCCTGTGTTCTCCTTCGAGAAGATCCGGGGAGCGGAGATCAGCCTTGGTCCGGAGATGAAGTCAACTGGCGAGTGCCTGGGGATTGCCAGGACCTTTAACGAAGCATTGTATAAGGCATTTCTGGGCAGCGGCGTAAATCTTCCCAAATATCGCAACATGATCATGACAGTGAAGGATGCGGATAAGGGGGAGGCCATTGAGATCGGGCGCCGCTTTGAAAAGCTGGGCTATACCATTTATGCGACGCGAAGCACCGCTGCGGCGCTGAACGAGGCCGGGGTGAAGGCCAGAAAGGTAAATAAGATTTCTCAGGAGAGCCCCACAGTGATGGACCTGATCCTGGGACACAAGATCGATGTGGTCATCGACACCCCCACCCAGGGACGGGATAAGCATCGGGACGGTTTTCTCATCCGGCGAACTGCCATTGAGACGGGCGTGAATGTGATCACCGCCATGGATACCGCCAGAGCATTGGTTTCCAGTCTGGAGAATAAAGCCCAGAGCGAGGAGCTGGAGCTGGTGGATATCGCAAAGCTGTAAAAAATATAAGAAGTAATTCATTTAGAAGCGGTGCCAATGTGGCGCCGCTTCGATTTTATCTTCTTCTATAGTATTGTTCTCAAATTTTCATAAGTCAAATACCCCGCAGCATTCGTCAGATTGACATGCAGGCATGTCACCTTGGCTCATTGCTCGCAGGAATAAATAGGTGAGTATATTTCATAAATCAGGCCATACTATACATGGGGAATAAAGGAAAATGCGGTGATGATCAGTGGATCGTCCGGAACGGAGGCATTATGGAAGAAGAGACTTATCCCTTTGTGATGAGGCAACTGCCCTATGATTATTATGCGCTGGCGCCCTGCATTTCAGCTGAGACACTACTCTATCATCATGACAGAATTTATAAAAAGTATGTGGATCAGCTCAATCAGGCACTGGCGGATTATCCGAATCTCCAGAAAAAAAGCTTAAAGGAGCTGTTACAGGAGCCGGAAAACCTTCCGGAGCTCCTTAAGAAACCCATTAAGGAGTTTGGAGGCGGCGCCTACTGTCATGAATTGTATTTCGATTCCATGCTGCCCCTTGTCTATGAGCAGGATCCGAGGGGGGCTTTTCTGGAGGCGGTGATCCGGGACTTTGGGACTGCAAGGGATATGAAGGAGAGAATCAAAAAGGCGGCGCTTAATCATGTGGGTTCCGGGTTTGTATGGCTTTTGCTGGGGATGGATGGCAGGATGAAGCTTGAGGTTACAGCCAATCGGGATTACCCCAATCTGAAAGCATCCATTCCGCTCTTAAATCTGGACATTTGGGAGCATGCCTATTATCTGCAGTTTCAGGATCGCCTGGAGGAGCATCTGAACGCTTGGATCAGGCTGATCAACTGG
>CACXDS010000085.1 GCA_902766425.1 uncultured Lachnospiraceae bacterium | reverse complement strand
GCGGCCTGCAGGCTGATGCTGAAGTACTGCTTTGAGGAGGAGGAACTTCACAGGATTTTCCTCCGAGTGCTCTCGGACAATGCGCCCGCCATCGGCAGCTACGAGAGGGCAGGCTTTCGCCGGGAGGCTTATCTGCGGGAGGATGTCTGTCTGGAGGGGGAGTACCGGGATGTGATCCTCATGGGGATTTTGGATCGGGAATTTTTAGGATATGTTTAGAACAGGAAAACAATAGGAACAGGAAAACCGGAGATGAAAAAGATCAGCTTTGTGATCCCCTGCTATCGTTCCCAGGCCACACTCGGCAAGGTTGTGGCGGAGATCGACGGTAAGCTGGGAGAAATGCGGGAATATGAATACGAGATTATTTTGGTAAATGACTGCTCCCCGGATGGAACACTGGAGACGGTGAGGGAGCTTTGCCGCGAGAAAGCCGCCGGGAACGGCATGAGAAGGGGCATCAGCTTTGCCAAGAATTTCGGGCAGCACGCAGCTCTTATGGCGGGGCTTCGTGCGACCACGGGGGATTATGTGGTCTGTCTGGACGATGACGGTCAGACGCCTGCAAATGAGGTGGATAAGCTCATTGCCAAGCTGGAGGAGGGATATGATGCGGTGTATGCAAAGTATGAGACGAAGCATCACTCCACCTTTCGCAATATGGGCAGTAAGGTGAACGAGCTCATGACCAGAGTGATGCTGGAGAAGCCCAAGGAGCTTTTTATTTCCAGTTATTTTGGGGTGAGGCGTTTTGTGGTGGAGGATATGATCCGCTACGAGAATTCCTATCCCTATGTGATCGGGCTTGTGCTGAGAGCGACAAAGAATATCACCAATGTGGTGGTGACCCACAGGGACCGGGAGGAGGGGAGCTCCGGATATACGCTGAAAAAGCTTTTGGGTCTCTGGTTCAATGGATTTACCGCCTTTTCCGTGAAGCCTCTGCGTATCGCCACTACCCTGGGCAGTATCAGTGCCGCTCTGGGATTTATCTATGGGATCTATACCGTGATCAAAAAGCTTATCAATCCCGATGTTCCCATGGGCTTCAGCTCCATGATGGCAGCGGTTGTGTTTTTCGGGGGCATGATCATGGTAATGCTGGGCATGATCGGCGAGTATGTCGGCAGGATTTATATCAGCCTGAACAATTCGCCCCAGTATGTGATCAGGGAGCAGATCAATATGTCTCCTCCATCTGATCAGCGATCAGACGCATAAGAGCGTAGGCAATCTGAAATCTGCCGTAGTCATTGGGATGAGTGCCGTCATCCACATGGACATAGCTTTTTTCACTGTTGATGATCTGATGATAATCGTCCAGGACGGGCAATTGATAAGCCTTTGCTATCTCCGTCAGGGCATTGATATAATCCTCATAAACATGTCCCTCTTCCCCCATGGGCTCCGTACCTTCCCCAAAGAGAAAAACATGATTGGGGAGGATCATGAGGAGCCTGGCATGGGGATAGGCTGCCCTCAAGCGTTCAATGCCGTTTCTCATGGCTCCGCTGCAGCTGCCCGTATCCAGAGGATCTGCGGCATCCAAAGGAAGTCCCTTATAATAATCGTTGATCCCAAAGTGAAGTACAAAAAGGGTATGGGGGTCATCCAGGGATTCCTGTGATTCCCGGGATCGCACCTCTGAGAGACCGATATAAGCCTGGGACTCTTCGGGCAGGGACTCCGTAGCTCCTTCGATCAAACCATTCAATAGGATCTCCAGGCTTTGCGTTCCGACGGAAGCGGCTGTGGCGCCGCCCCAGCCGCAATTGTAGGTGGTTGCGCCTGCAAGGTCGTGCAGATAAGCGGGAATGGATCTCCGGTCGATAAAATTCCCGATGACACTGTCCCCGATAAAGACAATTTTCCAGGAAGACAGATCGGGGAAGGCATATGTGCCGGAAGCTGTATCGGAGATCAGCTGCCGGAGCTGTACGAATAATTCTTCTGTTTCCTCCGGTCTGATGCGGCAGTCCCGCGTCTCCTCCTCAAATAATCCGTACAAAAAGAGTCTCAGGGAAATGTCCTCCCGGAGCTCCATACTATTTATATAGTTTTCCGGATTTGCGATGACCCATTCCTGGGCAAAAAAAGGATAAACCTTTACCCGGGGCTGCGAGGTGAGTGCATCCGTAATGCTGCGATAGGCGGCCAGAGAGGCATCGATCTCTTTTATCCCACACCATTCCTCCAGAGAGCGAGGGGCCAGAAGGATGCTGAGATCGGTATTCGGAAACATAGCCGGGATGGAGCTCACCTGTTCTTTGGTGAGAAGGAGAGGATCCAGGCCCAGGTAGAGCTTTTGGGGATTCGGACAACTGCGCTGAAGCTCCTCAAGACAGAGAAGAAACATGTCATAATCCGGTATGGTGAAGGAAAGCTTCATCAGATCAAGTCCCTCGTAAGTGTGAAAGGCCTCCTCAGAAAAGCCCCCTATGGGATACATGGAGAGAAAAAAGGCATTGTGAGTGGATGCGCCCTCCTGAATCTGCAGCAGAGCAGCTTTTTTCTCTTGCTTTCTTCTCATTGCGGGAAGAGCAAAGAGAAACAGCATTATTAGAGCAAAAAGCAGCAAAATCAAAAGACAGGAGATCAAAAAGCGTTGTTTTCTTTTTGCAGCTATAGTTTTATCCATGTGATACCTCGCAGCAATTTTGGAAAGTCTTTCCGGAATCTCATGGACATTTTACCACAAATAGTGTAGAATTAAAAGATACGATTCGGAAACGGAGCGGGCGAATGAAACCAATTCTTCACAAATTAAATTTATTGCTGGATAAAAAACAGAAGAGAACCATGTTTCTTCTCATGCTGATGATGGTGGTGGGCGCGTTTTTGCAGACTGCCGGAGTGGGCCTTTTGGTGGAGGTGGTGAATGTTGTCATCGATCCGGAGGCAGTGGCGGGCAGCAGACTGGTGGGAACCATTTACCGGATGGCGGGCAGCCCGGACTTCCGGAGCTTTTCCGTCACGGTGATGCTCCTTCTCATCGCCACCTTTGTGGTAAAGAATCTTTTTATGTTTCTTCAGCTGAAGGCTATGTTCTCCTTTGTCTATACCAATCAGTTCCGCACCTCTGAACGGATGATGCGCAATTATCTGCGCAGGCATTATGAGTTTTATCTGAATGCGGATACAGCGGTGGTGCAGCGAAGTATCACCTCCGATGTGAATAATATGTACGCCCTGATCCTATGCTTACTGCAGCTCATGTCCGACGGTGTGGTGTCCTTCTTTGTGGTGGCATATTGTTTCCTCAAAAATGGTGTCATGACGGTGATCCTGGCGGTGGTGATGATCCTTCTGATGGTGGTGGTAAAGAAGGTCTTAAAGCCCATCATGTATAAGGCGGGAAAGGACAATCAGGATTATTACAGCGGGCTCTTCAAGCAGATCTCTCAGGCGGTGCAGGGGATCAAGGATATTAAGATCACCGGCAAGGAGAGCTATTTTGTGGAGGAATACCGCAAATGCGGTAAGGGCTATGTGGATGCGGTGCAGAAATACAGCCTGTATAACAATATTCCCAAGCTTCTGATGGAGACGGTATGTGTTGCCACCATGATGCTTTTTATGATCTGGCAGATTTTATCCGGTGTGCAGACGGACAATATGATGGAGATGCTCAGCACTCTGGCTGCGGCGGCCTATGTGCTTTTACCCGCCGTGAACCGCATCAATAACCAGATCAATTCCATGGCATATTTTGAACCCTTCTTTATGGGGGTTGCGGATAATCTGCAGGATGAGATCAGCGGGGAAAAGGTGGATTTCGCAGAGTTTGAGCGGCCGGTGGAAAAGATGCCCGTGAAGCACATGATCGAATTAAAAAATGTGACCTATTCCTACCCCGGAACGGACAAGCTGATTTTTGACCATGCAGACCTTCAGGTACCTGTGGGGAAAGCCGTGGGTATCGTGGGGACAACCGGCGCCGGAAAAAGCACGGTGGTGGATATCATGCTGGGACTGCTGAAGCAGCAGGAGGGCAGCGTTCTGGCGGACGGCGTGGATATCATGACGAATTACAGGGGCTGGCTGAAGAATGTGGGCTTTGTCCCTCAGGTGAGCACCATGCTGGATGATACGATCCGCAAGAACATTGCCTTCGGCGTGCCCGAGAAGGAGATCGATGAGAACCGGATCTGGGAGGTGCTGCGGGAGGCTCAGCTGGAGGATTTTGTAAAGAGTCTTCCGGAGGGACTGGAGACAGGCATAGGTGAACGGGGCATCCGTCTCTCCGGCGGTCAGAGACAGAGGATCAGTATAGCAAGAGCTCTGTATGACGATCCGGAGGTTTTGATCCTGGATGAGGCTACCTCCGCTGTCGACAATGATACGGAGGCCGCCATCATGGAGTCCATCAATCATTTCCAGGGGAAAAAGACGCTTTTGATCATTGCCCACAGACTGCAGACCATTGAAAAATGTGATATTGTCTATCGTGTGGAAAACGGCAAGGTAAAGAGGGAGAGATAAGGCAGGTACCGGGATGGAGGACGGCGGCAGGAAAAAAGAGAAAAAAGCGAAGGCGCTTTTGTGGTGCCTGGCGGCAGCTGTCTTTGGCGGAGGGATGTTCCTGTGGGTGCTTTTGTCTGACCCTGTGGCGGGATATACTCCCTCCGGGGTCCTTATGGGCGACAGTATCTATGCGGAGAGGAGCTACAAGGCCATCACCGAAATGGTGGAGGAGAGGACGGGGCTGGAGCTTCAAAATGCCTCCCTGGGTGGAACGAGCCTTTCGCGTTCGGATCAGGAGAGGTGGATGGATCTGACAGTGGATAATCTGTCCATGGTCGCTTTGTCAAAAGCCATTTTGGCGCAGGATTTCAGCGTGCAGAGGCAGGCCGGGATCCGCTCGCCCGCCACGGAATACTTTGATGGGACCATTGAAGAAATGGCAGGCTGGGATTTTTCCAAGGTAAGGACATTGCTTCTTGCCTATGGCATGAATGATTATCAGAATGGTGTTCCTCTGGAGATACCGGAGGAGCCGGAGAGTGAATACAGCTTTTCGGGAGCGCTCCGGCGCATTCTGACCGATCTGAGGAGCACCTATCCGCAGCTTCGCCTGATCCTTCTTACCCCGACCTATTCCTGGTATCTGAAGCAGGGACAGAGCTGTGAGGAGAGGGACTGGGGAGGCGGATATCTGGAGGAGTATGTGGAGAGGGAGAAGGAACTGGCCGGGGAATTTGGAGTAGAGGTTCTGGATCTCTATCATGGACTTTATCAGCATGAGGAATTTGAAGATTGGAAGCTTGTGACAGTGGATGGCGTTCACCCCAACGAAAAGGGGAGGGAGATGATCGCTGATCGCATTGCAGCTTATTTGGAGGAGCATCCATGAGGGAGCCGAGGGAGGCCGTTGAACAATTAAAGAAAAAATGGAGCAGCCTGCACCTTACTGCCTTTGTCTGCACGGTGATCCTTGGAATGCTGATCCATCTGCCCGCGATGCTCTCGGACATTCCGAACCATGACGGGCTTTCCAGTATGTATTTTGATCAGAATATGATCACCTCGGGGCGCTGGTTTCTGTCGGTGGCCTGCGGGTTTTCTTCCTACTATACAGTGCCTTGGATCATAGGCCTTATCGGACTCTTTTTCCTGGGCTGCACTGCAATGGTTCTGACAGAGGTTATGGAGCTTCGCAGCAAAGTCGCAGCGGCGCTGTGCGGGGGGATCCTGG
>CACXDS010000084.1 GCA_902766425.1 uncultured Lachnospiraceae bacterium | reverse complement strand
CACGACGAAGCAAAAAAGTGCCAGAGTCCTTATTCTACAAGGGCTCATGGCACTTTTATTGTCCTTGAACTGTCAAAGATGGGATTTTACTCCATTTCGTTCTTTTCGTCCATATCCTCCCAGAATTGTTTTCTCTGTTCCTTCTGCTTTTTTTGTTTTTTCATAAGCTTGACAATGACCAGAAGGAGGATCAGGATCACCAGTGTCAGCGCCGCGATCACCAGCAAGGTACCCCAATTGATCTCCTTTCTGACCGTGCACACGCAAAAGCAGCCTTCCGTTCCCCGCATTTCAGTCTCCTCATAGCTTCCCAGGGACTTGGAGCTCTGCTTAACCCATTTTCCGTTCTCCAGACGATAAACGCTCGCTTTCCCTTCTTCCTCCCGAAGAAGTCTCACTCTGGTGACCGCCTCCTCCCCGAGATTGGTATTTTGCAGGGTGACCTTGTAAAAATGACATACACTGCCCACCGGGGCCTCCTCCGGCGCTGCGCCGCTGTAATCCTCGATCAGGATCTTTGCCTCCTCGGTAAAGGTGCCCTCCGCCAGAGCGACCGGCTTTTCCTTGCCCTGCTGAAGGCCGGAGAGTATGGTCACATTCGTCACCTCGGTGGCCTGCAGGACCAGATTGCCCTCCAGTCTTGTTCCCACCAGGCCCTTCCATTCCATGTATTCCCCGCTGGGAGTCTTGACATCGGGATACTCCAGCTTGGACAGCTCCGTACCATAGGGCAAGCTCTTTCTGCTGATGAGATTCTGATCTGCGTCAAGAAAGGTTACGGAAAGCTCCGAGAAGGCCTCCGGCACATTCTCCATGGCCAGGAGCTCCCCGTAGGTCACCCCCTGTGCCACTCCCGCATAGCTGACGCCGTTGATGCCATAGAGCGAAGAGCTGCAGTAATAATTTCCGCTCATCTTTTCTCTGGTAAGGCTCCGCAGGATGGAGATATCCTTCTCTTCCCCGTCATAGTATTCTTTTCCCGCGATGGCTCCCACCCATTCCTTTGCCCCCAGCACTGTGGCCATGGAATAGCAGTTCTGTATGGTTTTCGCCTGACCGGCAATCCCCCCGATATAGCTGTTGCCGTCCAAAACCGCAAGACTGCTGCAGGAACCTATGGTTCCATCGCTTCTTCCGACGACGCCGCCCAGGTAATTGGCCTCCTCCCCCTGCACGCGTCCGCTGCCCAGACAGCCTGCGACATAGCCTATTTCCAGCTTCCCCACGATACCGCCGCCGTTCTCATTCTTCACTGTGATAAAGCCGGTATTTTCACTGCCCAGCAGGATTCCTCTGGCATCATACCTACTCCCTATGGAAACATGAGCATCCTTCTCCGTGTCCGCCTGCTCGATGCCCATGGTTCCCGCTATGCCCCCCACATTCTGATCCCCGTTTATGCAGCCCTTATTGGTACAGTCGGAGATTCTGGAGGCATTCAGACTGTCCGGATCCTCGGCAGAATGATCCTCTATCACATCCTCCCCGTTTGCCATGGATTCCATGTGATCCATTTTTTCCACCATGAGGGTGAGCACCTCGTTCATTTTATCGCTGACCGCCCGCATATCCCCTTCCAGCTTTTCAGAATGAAGATATGTATGATCATCCAGGCGCCCCAGCAGATCCGCCACCTTGTCCAGATCTGTTTTCAGCTTTTGGGAATTGTTGTCAAAATTACTGCTCAGATTCACCGCCCGAAGCTTTTCCAGGGCGTTCAGATAATCCACGATTCCCTGAAGCTCCTTGCCGGCGGACTGGAGGAATCCGCTCATGGCATGAGCATCCTTGGAGATCTGATCCAGATCCTCACGGGCATTATCCACTGCCTCCTCCGCATATGGTCCGGTGATCTTGGCAATGGTACCCACATCTCCCACCACAGCTCCTGCGGCCACCCCCGTGTCCGCCACATATCCGGCCAGCTCCGCCAATAGATCGCCAAGCTCCCTCAGCTCCTCCTGCGTCAGGTCCTCCGGATTCTTGGTTTCCCCGTATTCATCGGTCAAAAGCTCACGGATCCGATCCGATGTAGAGGAAATATTGTTCACCCCATCCACAATATGATCCGTCTGGTTTTCCAGATTCTCCTTGGCCTCCCGCACCGTTTCCTGATTACTCTGTCTGCCAAAGGTGATATCCAGCCTTCCCTCCTGACCCGAAAGGGCTGACGCCGGGAAGCGATAGACCTCCGAATCCGCATATTGCTTCGTTGCGGAAATGGTATTGCCGTCTTCTCCCTTCAGCGAATAAGCCTTTAGAAAGAACCCCGCATCCGGCAGGACAGTGAACTCCACATCGCTGCCCGATACTGCATAGGCGGCCGTTCCGCCCACATTGTCGCTTTGGATCACCAGACGCACCGGGCTAAAGCATGCCTCAATCTCCACATCTCCATTTACAGTATCCGGTACTACATATTCCCAGACATGCTCCTCCACCTGATCCGCCAGGTTTTCCCCTCCGCAGATCTTCAGTGATGAAAGGACATAGGTCGGGTCATTTGGCACATAGATCCGGATGGTATCTCCCGCTGCAGCGCTAACCTTATCGGTATAAAGGGACCCTCCCACGCCGGATACGGTCTTGACCGTATAATAATCCCCGCCCATCCTGGCAAAGCTCACCTCCACCCTGGTGGGATCCGTCAGAGTGCTTGTGGAAAGCTCATAGGTATAAATCCCGGTGGATTCGTTCTTAGTCAGCTCCGATACAGGGATCTGGTAGGAATGGGCCGTAGGCTGCGCACTGTCCGTCACCTGCAGCGAAGCCACATCATAGCCGTTATCGCAGCTGATGGTGACCTGCGTGTTACTGGTGGCCGGATTGGTAAAAGCAGTCACCCTGCCCCCGGGATTGGATACGGCATATACTCTTGTGCTATCGGAGGGTGTATAGCGGAAGGTTCCCTCCACATAGGCATCCCCCTCCGGCATGATAAAGGTGTAGGAGAGCCCCGTCTGAAAAGGAATCGGATTGCCGCTGCCATCCCGCACGACAAAGCTGTCCGGATCGGGCTCATATCCCGAGATTGCCGTAAAGCTTACGGTGACTGTCTCCCCCGCACTCGCCACCGCAGGGTCGGCCGTAATGGTTCCGCCGGTGCCGGAGGTGATATGTACCGGATGGGCGCTGCTCTCTTGGGCAAATTGTACAAAAACCTTCTGTTGCCTTCCCGATCCGGCAGGTGACGGAAGTGTCATTTCTTTGTCTCCGAGATATAGGTTCTCCCCGCCGTCTATGGTTACGGACTCCACAGTATAGCCGGGCAGGGGCTCAAGCCGGAGCGTGGTCTGATCTTCGTCCAGCACAGCTTTTCCTCCCGCATTACTCGCCAGCACATAGGAGCCCACAAATGTAAATATCGCGTTTACAGTCACATTTTCCGAGGGCATGGTAAAGGTGACGCTATTGTCATTTTTAACCTGTGAGGTGATATCCACTTCCTCTCCGCCATAAGGAGTCATGGTCAGCTTAGCGAGCTGATATCCACTCTGCTCCGACGCAGTGATGGTCACATCACTGCCCTCCGCCGGATTTAAATTGTCCGCAGTAAGGACGCCCCCCACTCCGGCCTGAAGCACCAGGCGCTTTTTCTTGGCAGCATCGTACTCATCCTCCTCCATCTGCTCATCGATATCCAGATGCTCCTTCAGCTGATCCATATCCTTAAGCAGTGTGTCCCCTGTTTGCAGCGCCTGGTTCAGATATTTCATCACATTCCCGAAATGATTCATGCAATAATCGATCCGCCTGGCTAATTCGTTGACCACCTCCACATTCTTCTCCACCACATCCCGCATCTCGGAAAGAAGCGCATCGGCGGTATTACCCGCCTCTCTGGCCTGACCATTGATGGCCTGAAAATCTCCGTGAAGGTCATCCCCCATTTTGTCCATGTCGCTGATCATCGCATCCATCAGATCATGGAGCTCCGTCACCTTATCCCCCAGCTCCAGTGCATCTTCGTTGACCGTTCTGGGCTCCATCTGTCCGACGATACCGCCCACATCCTGTTTCCCATAAATCCTGCCGCTGTTGCTGCTGCGGATGATCTGTCCGCTCTGCCTCCCGGCTATCCCGCCCACATTCTTCCCCGCATGCTGATAGCCCACGACGGCCTTATTGGTACAGCCCGCTATGATACCTCCGCTCCAGCCCGCAATGCCGCCAAAGTCAGTTCCCTCTTCTATCTTCTCCTGCAGCCCGCTCCAGATCCCGGCGGCTGTGAGGGACATTTCCTCCTCCCCCTCAAAATCCAGCCATCTGGTGTCCGCATTCACTGTGGCAGCATTGTTACAGTCGGTGATCACACCCCAGTTTTCCCCCACAACGCCTCCCACCTTATGAAGTCCGTCCATGGCTCCTGAGGTATTGCAGCGCACCACGCTGCCGGTGCTGCCGTTCTTCCCGGCAATTCCCCCGGTCTCCCCCAGACTGCTGACCGTCCCCTTGAAATAGCAGCCCTGAATGGTGCCCTCATTGATTCCAGCGATGCCTCCCACCACGACCCTGCTCTCGCTGCAATCAATGGTTCCCTTCACCGTCAGATCCTGCACCCTGGCTCCCTGCTCCAGATAGCAAAAGAGCCCCTTCGCCTCAGAGCCTTTGGTGATATACATGCCGGAAATGGTATGGAAATATCCGCGAAAGCTGCCGGAAAAGCTGGTGATCCCCTCAAAGCTATGCTCCGGTGCCAGGTCACCGAGATCGATATCCGCCTGGAGCAAAACCTCTCTCCCCACACTGTAATCCGCATCCCGGCAGGCCTGGGCAAAGGCGTAAAACTCCTCCGCCGTCTTGATGTATATGGCTGTCTTTTTCTCGGATGTTTCTTCTCCGGCGGCCAAGGCAGTGATCGGTAGCTCCTGAAGCAACAGCCCCAGGATCAATGCTCCGCAAATTCCCTTCCACCAGATTCTTTTTTTAGCGCTTACTTTCCGTCCCATATGATTGCTACTTCCTTTTTTCTGACTTCTATCTGACTGATGATCGACTTTTCGTTTTCTCAGATCTGCCCGGCGTCCTGACTCTGTTTTTCTTCCCCGATTTCCCCGGTCTTCTGATCTTTCTTGGTTTCCCGGGTCTCTCCGGCCTCCTGCCCCTGCTTTGCTTCCCCGGTCTCCCCGGCCTCCTGACCCTGCTTTGCTTCTTCCGTCTGCCCCATCTTCTTCAGCCCGGCAAACTCAGAGAGCAGCAGCTCATCCTCCTCCCCGGCGGGCGCTATATTACCCGCCTGCATGAGCAGGCTAACATTTCCGCGGATGGTGGCATGCATCACTCCCACCACAGTGCCTTCGATCCGCCCCTGCACCAGACCATCCACATGCACCAGCCCGCTGGCGCTCTGGGTAGATACCGGAAGGCTCAGGTTCACATCAAAGCTTGTTTTCTCTATGATCTTATCCCCCAAGAGCAGGATCTGCGGCAGTGCAAACAATACCGCCACAATAGAGATGATGGTTCCCCGCCCAAGGCACATACCGATGCCGCTGATGCAGGGCTCACTGGTCATATTTCCGATGAGGAAGCCCGCCAGCACCATCATACTTCCCGAGGTCACAATAGTGGGAAAGGCAAAATTCATGGTGTCGATGATGGCGTCCCTTGCGGGCATCTTGCGCTTTACCTCCTGATATCTGCTGGACACCACAATGGCATAGTCGATATTGGCGCCCATCTGGATGGAGCTGACGATCAGATAGCCCAGAAAAAACAGATTATTCTGTGTGATGGTCGGGTAGGAGAAGTTGATCCAGATACAGCCCTCGATCACCAGGATCAGAAGCACAGGCATTCCCGCCGAATTGAAGGTAAAGAGGAGCACCACCAGCACGATCAGTGCCGAGGTCACATTTACCACTGTGTTATCCCTCGCAAAGGTCGTCTTGAGATCCAATTGGCTGGTGGACTCTCCCACCACCAGGATATCTGCTTCCTCCCCGTAATATTTTCTGGCTATGTCATGAAGCTCCTGCAGGAAGGAGAAGGTCTCCTCCCCCTCCTGGGGAAGTGTCAGATACAGCAGCATACGGTCGAAATTCTCACCCTGCAGCTGATTTTTTGCGATGGTGATCTTGGTATAGGCGTCATCCACCGTCTTTTGCTGATCCTCCTCCAGGGTGACATATCCCTCCTCCACCTCCTTGTGCAGGAAGAGGAACATATCGATGAAGGGAACCTTATAGGTGGATATCCCTGTGATCAGCTTGGCATAATTCTCGTCATCGATGGCGTAGGCCGCATAGAGAAGCTCTGCGATCTCCGTATCCACATCGATCAGCTCCGCAAACTCCCTGGCGTTCAACTTCTCTGTCAGCATCCTGCCCTTCATGGCCTCCGTGTTGGCCAGTCCCGTGCTGGACTTCACCTCCGGTCTTGCGTCTAATTCCTTCAGGAGCTGTGCCTCCTTCTCATAATCATTTCCGGGCACCACCAGCGCCACCATATTGGGAGAAGTGAAGGTTTCATCGATCAGCTCGTCGATCTTATCCTGCTCGCTCTGCAGTCTGGTTGACAGGGTGGAATACCCATATACATAGGGACATTTCGAAGAATAATAATAGGCCGCCACAATGAGCCCCAGAAACAGCAGTGGGATGACATGCCTTGTGGCGTATGCGAATTTACCCACAAAGGGGATCTTGGGCACAAAGCTTCTGTGCGTGGTTTTTTTCATAAGGCCGGAGAAGAGCACGATCAGACCAGGCATCAATAAAAATACGGTCAAAAGACTGAGCAAAATGGCCTTTACCAGCACCACCGCCAGATCCGGCCCCAGACCGTATTGCATGAACATCATGGCCACCAGACCGCCTATAGTAGTGAGGGAGGAGGAGGTGATCTCCGGTATGGCCTTACTCAGCGCAAGGATGGTTGCCGATCTGGGATCCGTTCGCTTTAACTCATTCTTGTAGCGATTCAGTAGGATGACCGCATAATCCACGGAAAGAGCCAGCTGCAGCACAATGGTCACACTGTCGGACACAAAGGAGATGGTGCCCAGGGCAAAATTTGTTCCGTCGGAGAGGGCAGCCGAGGTCAGGAAGGTAATGACCATGACGGGAACCTCCGCATAGGAATCGCTGGTAAAGAGCAGCACCGCCAGCACCACAATGGCCACATAGATGGTGATAAACACCATCTCATGGGCGATGGTCTCGCTGGCCTGATCTCCCAGCGTGGTGGAAACAAAAATATCGTAGTCTGAAAGCTCCTGCTTTAATTTGTCCAGGGCTTCCAGACATCTGTCATCCTTCTCGCCATAGGGAAAGGTAACCGTAAGCAGTGCGGAAAAGTCATTATAATGATCCGTTGTATTGTCAAACATCACCATGGCCACATAGGGAAGCTCCGAAATGTGATCCGCCAGCTCCTCTGCATCCCCATAGGAAATATTGGCCACCATGATCTGCGCCGTCCCATAGGTGATAAAGTTTTCGTCCATACGATCCAGTCCGATGGAGGTCTCCGAGGTGTCCGGCAGAAAGGCCGCCAGAGAATTCTCCACGGAAACCCAGTGCTTAGAAAACAGCGAAAAAATAATAGCCAGCGCGAAGATCAGAAAAAACAAATTCCTCTTATCCACTATAAAGCTGGCCAATTTTATCATAAAACTCGGCTTATTCTCTTCTGTCTTTTCTTGATTCATTCCGCCTTTTCCTCTCTTTTTCATACTTTGCCCTTGATTTTCTGTCATCGAATTATTATAATGAGTGATAATAAAAAGACAATAGCCAAAAACTTGACATTTGCTTTTTAATGAACATTTATCTATAATATGTTTATGAATTCACAAAAAATTTAGTTTTACTTTCACGCACCGACGCGCTGAATCACTTAGGTAATGAAATAGGAAAAAGCACTTCACTATCCGGAAGGGAATCAAAGAAATGCCTGTAGAAAAAATGGACCGCCGGGTCCGCAAGACACGAAATCTCCTGACCCAGGGATTGATCAAGCTCATGAAAGAAAAGGATGTGAAGGATATCTCCGTGAAGGAGCTGTCCGATCTGGTAGATATCAACCGGGGCACCTTTTATCTGCACTACAGTGATGTCTATGATATGCTGCATAAGATCGAGGATGACCTCTTTGATCAGTTTGCGGAGGTTCTGAAAAAGGACCTAAAGGACACCAGGCAGATTTCCTCCCACTATCAGATTTTGCTGGATGTGTTTACCGTCCTGAACCAAAACCGTGAGATCACCCAGGTTTTGATCGGTCCCCACGGGGATCTCACCTTTGTCAATCGCCTGAAAAGTATGGTAAAGACGCAGCTGGAAAACATCTTTGAGGAGGAGATGAAGGAGCCGGGCTCCGAGTATCTCTTTGCCTTTATCGTCTCCGGCTATGTGGGGGTGTTTGAGACCTGGCTTCGCTCCGATGCGCCCCTCTCGGAGCAGTACATCGCCCAGCTCTGTACCAAGCTGATCTCCCCGGGTCTGTTGGACATCAATTCACTCCTTCACCCCATTGAGTAGGGAAAAGTCCCGGCCTGAAGGCCGCATCGCCCATAAAAACACCCCCCGGCATAGCCGAGGGTTGTATGATTACCTAAATAAATTTACTAAAAAAGACTTATTTCTTCTTCTTAGCAGCCTTCTTAGCGGGCTTGGTGTTAACCTTCTCCTTCAGAGCCTTACCAGCCTTGAATGCAGGAAGGGTAGCTGCTGCGATCTTAACCTTCTCACCGGTCTGAGGATTGCGGCCCTCACGAGCCTTTCTCTCGCTGGTCTGGAAAGTACCAAAGCCGATCAGCTGAACCTTCTCCTTCTTCTGAAGCTCATCTCCGATAACCTCGAAAACTGCCTCTACAGCTGCTGCTGCGTCCTTCTTGGTGATCTCAGCCTTCTCGGCTACTGCTGCCACGAGTTCTGTCTTGTTCATAATAATCCCCTTTCTTTTTGCCTTATTTTAAGCACCAGGTGCACGGCTTACATATCCTTTGTACGGGAGAAACCGCATCCCCCCTCGGCTCATGCCCCTAGTATACTACTAAACTTTCAGAAAATCCATACCTAATCGTAAATTTTCCGCATAAAATATGCATTTTTTTGATTGTTAGTGCGAATTTTCCTTTTCCGCTCCGCCTTCCGGGGATTTCTCTTCTGTTTTTACTGCCGGAAATGTCAGAATTGCCTTAAAAAGATCCCCGTCCGTGGCCAGTGTTAAGGTTCCCCCCTGCAGCTCCATAAGACTTTTCACAATGGACAGTCCCAGGCCGGAGCCCTCCGTATGGCGCGAAAGATCCCCCCGGACAAAGCGCTCCATCAATTCCTCCGGCTGAATATCCAGCTTATATTTCGACACATTCTTAAAGGTGATGCGCACCTTCTCCCGGTCGCATTCCGAGCTCAGATACACTCTTGTATCCTTCTGGGCATATTTACAGATATTGTTCATCAGATTCTCAAACACCCTCCAGATCATGCGTGTGTCAGCCATTATGTTCATAGAGGCTTCCGGGTGTCTGACCACCAACTCCAGCTCCCGCTCCTCAAGTCTTGGCTCAAACTCGCCAACGCATTGCTCCAACAGGATCTTTACATCGCAGAGCTCCGGATGAACCTCCAGATTACCCGTGGAAGCCTTGGAAGCCTCCATCAGATCCTCGATCAGCTTTTTCAGCCGCGAGGACTGCTTATTCAAAAGCTCCGCATACTCTGTGATCTTCGGATTATCCGTCTTCTCCCTGGTGATCAGATCTGAGAAATTAATGATGGAGGTCAGGGGCGTTTTGATATCATGGGATACATTTGTGATAAGCTCCGTCTTCATCCTCTCACTTTTCAGGCGCTCCTCCACGGCCATAGAGATGCTGTCCGACACCGAATTGACATTCTCCCCAAAGCTCTGAAGGATCTGCGGCATACTCTTCAGCTCCACCTGATACTGCAGATTACCCGCAGCGATCTCGGAGGCAGCTTTCTGAAGCTTTGTAATGGCTACGCCGTAATTCAAAATCACCGGCAGAAGGATGGCCTTTTCCAGGCACCATAGGATCATAAGGACGATGAACTGATTTCCCAGTTTCCAGAGGAGAAGCATGACCACCAGCTCGACTGCACTGATTCCCAATAGGATTCCAAAAAGCTTCCATGTCATGGAAAGATTTCCGATTGCTGTTTTCCATGCGGCTATTGTCTTTTTCAGAAGGAGGATCGCCTGATAGCATAGGGTATTCCGATACCAGTGCTTTACCTGCATGCGACTGATAAAGTGTGCCAGCGTCACCAGAAGCAAGAAAGAAAAGGCCAAACCTATCCCTGCGATCTCCTTTGGCTGTGCCCAGTCCATTCTGATCCGATCCCAAAGCATCCTTGCCAATAGGGCCAGAGTTCCCAGTGCGGCAAGGAGCAATAGCTCTGCCTGCAGCCGGGACAACAAGGGGATGGAATGCCTCCCCCGCAGCACTGCCAATCTCAGATAGGAGCAGAACAGGATCAGACATAGGATCACACAGATTGCCCCGCTTCCCACGACTGCTTTTTGGTTTTCCGCCAGAAAGCTTTTTAACCGGAAGCTTTTTGTGGATTTCAGAGCCACCAGCTCCGGATAATCTCCCGCTCCAAGCTTTACATAATAAGCCTCTTGATAGTATTTCCCATCATAGAGCATGCCTCTGCACTTCCAGGCATATTTTTCCTCGCTCGCCGGAAGTGTTCCAAAGAGCCGTCTCCCCGCATAATGATACAGAGCATACTTCAGCCCGTTATCTGTAAAAAATGTGTCTATGGCCTTATAGTTATCATCCATATACTGAGTGATCACAAATCTGGCGACAGTCTTGGCCATCTGTTCGGTGATCTGGTCACTGCCCGCGCCCTCCTCCTTAGGTGGATCCGCATAGATCCGAAGGGAATTGCCATAGCCGTCCTTACTGCCATCCAGAAATCCATTGATGGTGGTCTGAGCATATCGGGTCATATACTCCTGATAGCTTTCCTCATCCATCCACAGAATCCCTTCCCGGATGAGGAACAGGTTGCACCCCACCAGCATTGCAGTCAGGGGGAACAGTATTGTGAGAAGCAAAAGAAGTACGGCCGCTTTGATTCCACTCCACTTTTCTTCTGTTTTTACCTTGCCCTTATCCTTATCCGGGCTTTTATTCTGATCCGGATGATCCCCGGACCTGTCCTGCGCCTTACTCTCTCCACTCATACGCTGTCGCTACTCCTCCATTCGATACCCCTGTCCCCAGACCACCTTCAGATATCTGGGCTGCGCAGGATCGATCTCTATTTTCTCCCTCACATGCCTGATATGCACTGCCACCGTCCCCTCACTGCCCAGCATCTCTTCCTTCCACACATAGGAATAGATCTCTCCCGGGGAAAAAACCTTCCCGGGATGACTCATGAGAAGCTTTAAGATCTGATACTCCGTCGGCGTCAGGCTGATCTCCTCCCCGTCCAGGCTCACCTGCTTTCTGTCGTCATCCAATTCGATGCCGCCGATCCGCAGGATATGATTTTTGGCCACGCTTCCTCCCAGGGCAGTGTAGCGGCGCAGATGGGATTTCACTCTGGCCGCCACCTCGGGGGCATGAAAGGGCTTCGTGATATAGTCATCCGCCCCGCAGCCAAGCCCGGCAATCTTATCCATCTCCTCCCCTTTTGCGGTCAAAAACAACACCGGAACATTGCTGATCTTACGGATCTCCTCCAGGGCTGTGAGCCCGTCCATCTCCGGCATCATAATATCCATGAGTACCAGATCCACCATATTTTCCCGCACAATATCCAGCGCCTCGCGTCCCGTATGTGCCTCCAAAAACAAATAATCCGGATTCTGAAGATAGATTTTCAGTGCATAGATGATATCCACCTCATCATCGCATAATAATATATGGTACATGTCCCTCCCCCTGTCCTTCCATTCAAGGTCCCGAACGCATATACAGGCATCCTGCGCTTGGTTCCCTCTATTTGTCCCACCCTTTATTCATCCTACCATTGTTATGGACGGTTCACAATAACCTTAAACAATTCTTAAACTTTTATTTTCATATTGTACTCTCTTCTCCCGGTGGCTTCCAGCCTCCTTCGCCCGGAATCGGAATAGCGCCCGGCCCTTGCTTTTTTTCCGCTCTTCCCGTACAATTAGCAGAAGGAGGTTGCACGACATCCGGGGGATGTCGGTTTTGCAACGACCGAAGCGTAGCGTAGAACCCGATTCGCACGAAGTGCGAATTGGGAAGATGCCTTCGCGAGAAAAGCAGAAGGATTAATACCCACAGTGAAACACAGGAGGAGCTATGAAGGAACAATTATACACCATTCCCTTAAATGATGCCGTTGATGCAAAGGACGAGTGCCCTTTTTGCTTTATCGAGCGGTCGGTGGAACAGGATCTGATCGACTTTGTGCTGGGAAGCAGCGCCTCGTATATGGAGGCTGATGTGAGAGAGATGACGGACAAGGCCGGATTTTGCCGCGCCCATTTCCAAAAGATGTTCGACTATGGCAATACGCTGGGGAACGCCTGGATCCTAAAGACCCACTATCGTCAGATGATCCACGAATTCCGGGAACAGGCCAAGAATCACACCCCCGGGAAGCTGTCCTTAAAAGATAAGCTCATGCGTCCCAAGAGCGACGCCCCCGTCTCCTCCTTTGGAATCTGGGTAAAGAAAAAAGAGGAATCCTGCTATGTCTGCAAGCAGTTTGCGGATACCTACGAGCGCTACATGGATACCTTCTTCTATCTTTATAAGCAGGATGACGCCTTTCGGGAAAAGATTCGAAACAGCAAGGGCTTTTGCCTGAGCCACTTCGGAGATCTCTGCGATGCGGCGGAGCTAAAGCTTGGGGATAAGGAAAAAACCGAATTCTACAACATGGTTCTGCCCCTGATGGAAAAGAATCTGGAGAGGGTCTCCGAGGATGTGGCCTGGATGGTGGAAATGTTTGACTACCAGAATGCCGGCGCCGATTGGAAGAATTCCAAGGACGCCATTCAGCGTGGCATGCAGAAGCTAAAGGGCGGCTATCCGGCGGACGGCCCCTACAAGATGAAAAAATAGGAGGGAGCCATCAGGCTCTCTCCACCATTTTCTGTACCATATCCACATATTGCACGATTTCCTCCAGCACCATATCGGCCTGGAAGGAATTCTCCTGAAAATGCTCTGTGATCAGTCCCTCCGCGGCGTGACTGAGAAGCGAAAACAGCTTTTTCCCATCCACGCTCCGGGGCAGATCGCTAAAACGGATCCTGTCGTAAATCTCCTGATAGGCATTCTCCAGAATCTCTCTCTTCTGCCCGATGATCTCCAGCACCTCGCTCACATCCTCAATAGCGGATCTGGCCAGGAACTGCTGCATGTAGGGATATCCCTTCATGGCATTCAGTCTTGCCCCCTGGGTCTGCTTTATGATCTCGAACAGATTCTTTTCCCGGCTGTTTACTCTGGTAGAGAGCTCCAGCGACATATAGCGCACGCTGTAGTCATACACAAAGCGATAGACGCCCAGCTTATTCACAAAATAATGAAACAGCAGTCCCTTACTGATCCCGGCTTCCTTCACGATATCATCCGTACTGGCATGCCGATACCCATTGATGGCAAACACCTTCAATGCAGCGTTGATCATTCTGTCCTGCTTCTCCTTCTTCAGGTCGAAAAACTTTCCGTTCATCCCACTGCTCCTCATCCTTTGCGAAATGTCGATATAGTTAGTTTAACACACATATCGCACTCTTTCAAGTTTATGATTATTTTAGAAAAAAATAATAGAGTGGCCCTTTTCATTTTGCTAAAATAGTATTACAATATAAAATACCGAGTAATTACTAAATCTGAAAGGAGTCATGCCCTATGTCTAAGAAATTTGGAAAGTTTATTTTGGCAGTAACAGCAGTGACCACCGCAGCCGTAGCTGCATACTACTTCACACAGAAAAAGAAAGAAAACGACCTCAATATGGACGAGGATTTCGATGATTTCAGCGAGGACGAGGATGAGGATCGCTCCTATGTAGAGCTGGATATGGAGGGAACCAAGGACGAAGCGGATTCCTCCAAGGCTACCGACGAGGATATGGTATCCAAGGCAGCTGCCACCATTTCCAATATTGCGAATAAGATCGGCGAGACCACCGGTAAGGTAGTCGGTCGCACCATCGAGAAGGTGGAAGAATTCTTCGACGACGAGGACGAGGCTGCGGAGAGCGAAGAGAATGCCGCTTCCGAAGGAGACGCAAAGGCTTCCGAAGATGCCGGGGCCGATGCAGCTGCCGGGGATTCCGAAAATGCCGGGACAGGCGCGGCTTCCGAAGACGCCAAGGAAGATGAGAATGCCAAGGCTTCCGAAACAGACGAGACCACCGAGGATACCGAGGATTTTGATGCAGACGAAGACAGTGAGGATGGCGCAAAGACCGAGTAACTATAAGTGAGCAGACGACCATTTTGCCACACATTATCACGATGATTTCATTTCGGCAAGCTTGAAATGAGTTCCATGTCCGAACCATAACAGAAAGAAAGCCCCCGGGAGCTTAAAGCTCCGGAGGCTTTCTTACATTCCTTATGCCTTCGGCAGTACAAAGGAGCTCTTTAAGGACACGATGCGGTTAAATACCAGTGCCTCGGGCTTGGAATCCTTGGGATCCACACTAAAGAAGCCCTGTCTCACAAACTGGAATCTGTCATAGGCCTTGGCTCCTGCAAAGGCGGGCTCCAGAAAAGCCTGCTTCACTGTGAGGGAATTGGGATTGAGATATACATTCCCCTCCTCGTCATAAACGCTGCCGGCAGCCTCCGCCTTCTCCTCATCGATCAGATTCTCATAGAGACGAACCTCCGCAGGAACTGCGCCCGCTGCTGCCACCCAGTGAATGGTTCCCTTTACCTTTCTGCCATCGGGACTGTTGCCCCCCTTGGAAGCAGGGTCATAGGTACAATGTACCTCCGTCACATTCCCCTCCGCATCCTTCACGCAGCCGGTGCAGGTGACAAAATAGGCATTCATCAGGCGCACCTCATTCCCGGGGAACATTCTGAAATACTTCTTGGGCGGCTCCTCCATAAAGTCCTCTCTCTCGATATAGAGCTCCTTGCCAAAGGGCACCTTTCTGCTTCCCAGTTCTTCATTCTCCGGATTGTTCACGGCGTCGAGTTCCTCCACCTGACCCTCCGGATAATTGTCGATCACCAGCTTCACGGGATCCAGGATTGCCATATATCTGGGGGCTTTGGGCTTTAAATCCTCTCTGATGCAATATTCCAGAGCTGCATAATCCGCAACGGACTGCGCCTTGGAAACACCGCACATCTCCACAAACATCTTAATGGACTGGGGCGTAAATCCGCGGCGGCGAAGGGCCGCGATGGATACCAGTCTGGGATCATCCCAGCCATCCACCTTGCCTTCCAAAACAAGCTTCTTGATATAGCGCTTACCGGTCACCACATTCTTCAGATACATCTTTGCCTGCTCGATCTGGCGGGGAGGATGGGGGTACTCCAGCTCCCTTACCACCCAGTCATACAGGGGTCTGTGATCTTCAAACTCCAGCGTACAGATGGAGTGCGTGATTCCCTCAATGGCGTCCTCGATGGGATGGGCAAAATCATACATGGGATAAATGCACCAGGTGTCCCCCGTGTTGTGATGCGTCATATGCGCCACGCGGTAAATGACGGGATCCCTCATGTTAATGTTCGGCGAGGCCATGTCGATCTTCGCCCGGAGCACCAGCTCGCCATCCGCATATTTGCCTTCCTTCATCTCCTCAAAAAGGCGCAGGTTCTCCTCCATGCTCCTGTCGCGATTTGGATCATTTACCCCCGGCTCCGTAAAGGATCCTCTGGTGTTCTTGATCTCCTCCGCCGTCAGATTTGACACATAGGCCTTTCCCTTCCTGATCAGCTTAACAGCTGCCTCATACATCTGTCCAAAATAATTGGAGGCAAAAAAGAGTCTGTCCTCATAATCTGCGCCAAGCCACTGTACATCCTCCTTGATGGACTCCACAAACTCAATGTCCTCTTTGGTGGGATTGGTGTCATCGAAGCGCATATTGAATTTTCCGCCATACTCCTGCGCCAGCCCATAGTTTACCAGAATCGACTTTGCATGTCCGATATGCAGGTAACCGTTGGGCTCGGGCGGGAAACGGGTGTGGACGGTGTCATAGACTCCCTCCGCCAGATCTTTATCAATGGCCTGCTCGATAAAGTTGCGGGAAATCACCACCTTTTCCTCTTTTTCTTCCTCGACAGCACCTGCTGCCTTCGTTTCCATGTCTGCCATGAATCCATTCCTTCTTTCTTACGATATCGATATTAATTTAAGTCACCGGATATTAGTGGTGGAACAGACGAATCCCCGTGAATGCCATTACCATGTCATACTTGTCAGCACACTCGATCACCAGATCATCACGAACGGATCCGCCGGGCTGCGCAATATACTTCACGCCGCTCTTGTGCGCTCTCTCAATGTTATCGGAGAAGGGGAAGAAGGCATCGCTGCCACAGGTTACGCCCTGCATCTTATCCAGCCATGCACGCTTCTCCTCTCTGGTGAACACAGCGGGCTTTACCTTGAAGGTCTTCTCCCATACGCCATCCGCCAGAACATCCATGTACTCATCGCCCATATAAACATCAATGGCATTGTCACGGTCTGCACGGCCAAGGCTATCTACAAACTGCAGTCCCATCACCTGCGGAGACTGACGAAGGAACCAGTTGTCCGCCTTCTGTCCTGCCAGTCTGGTGCAGTGGATTCTGGACTGCTGCCCGGCGCCGATTCCGATGGCCTGACCGTCCTTTACATAGCAAACGGAATTTGACTGGGTATATTTCAATGTGATCAGAGAGATCTTCATATCGATCAGAGCGCTTTCCGGGATCTCCTTATTTGCGGTCACAATATTGGAGAGCAGATCGCCGTTCACATCCAGCTCATTTCTGCCCTGCTCGAAGGTGATTCCATAAACCTGCTTTCTCTCGATGGGTGCGGGCACATAGGAGGGATCGATCTGAATGACATTGTAATTGCCCTTCTTCTTTGCCTTCAGCAGCTCCAGCGCCTCATCCGTATAGCCGGGAGCGATGACGCCATCGGAAACCTCTCTCTTGATCAGTCTGGCCGTATCCACATCACAGACATCGGACAGTGCGATAAAATCACCGAAGGAGGACATTCTGTCCGCGCCTCTTGCTCTCGCGTAAGCGCAGGCCAGAGGAGAAAGCTCTCCCAGATCATCCACCCAGTAAATCTTTGCCAGGGTCTCGCTAAGGGGGAGTCCTACTGCCGCACCCGCAGGGCTAACATGCTTGAAGGAGGTTGCTGCGGGAAGGCCGGTGGCCTCCTTCAGCTCCTTCACCAGCTGCCAGCCGTTAAAGGCATCCAAAAAGTTAATGTATCCGGGCTTACCGTTCAATACAGTAACCGGCAGCTCGCTGCCATCCTCCATATAGATTCTGGAAGGCTTCTGATTCGGATTACAACCGTACTTCAACTGAATTTCGTTCATCTCTGTCTCCTTTATTTCAAATTTTTCTCCTTGCATGTTCGCTGATCCGTTTTGTGATCGGCTCATGCGTTTTCTCCGTATAGTTTTTGATTCTTTTTGCGCTGCTTACTGATTCTTGTTTACAATTCTGGTCTCATAGGTTCCCTTTTCAATATCGATGTATCTCACAAACAGGGATACCTTGTTGTCCTCATTGAGCCCTTTCCATACCATCTCCGTGAAAGCATCGATGTCCCCTGCGATCTCCACCTTCTTAGGCTCTCCTGCAAAGCTGGGCAGAGGATTCCCGTCATGCATATAGGTATGAATGAATCTGCCCTCTCCCGCCTTCGGGTTGTCATAGGTGAAGGTGTATCTGTTGCAGCAGTCCGGATCTCCGTCATTGCTCTTTAAGATGGACATGGCAAAAACATATTTTCCGTCCTTCACATGCATCACACCGGAGATTCTGGGGGTAAAATTCGGTCCGTCCGGCTCAAACTCACGACTACGCAGGGACTGCTCAAAGGTCTTTCCCGCTGCCATGCCGTCATAGATGGTGTCCGTCTGGTCGCCATTTGTAACAATCGTGTCATTGCCAAGCACCCGAACGGGAGCGTAGATAATGAGGCTGGGATCCTCCAGCTTAGAAGGGTCAAAGGCCTGGGTGCGGATTCCCTCTCCCTCTGTTACAAAAACACGATTGCGGCTGTTGGAGCTTCTGCCCATGATAAAATATGCCGTGACAGCGTACTTACCATCTGCCGATCTTCCGATGACGATCCCCCTGCCGGGATAACTGTTGTTTTCCAGTTCCTGCTTTAGTGATAACATAACTCTCCTCCTTTGCGTTTGCCTTTGAATTGCAAAAACCGCCTGAGCCTGCCAGGTACTCATTCAGTCCTTTGCATGCCCAGGCGGTCGGCTTTTCCAAATAGTCACATGGCATTTTCCAAAGCTCCCTGCCATATTTCCACTCTGCACTCCCTCGTGGTTGATCCACCGCAGCTTCCTGCTTTTCCGCCAGTCGCGCAGCCTATGGAATTATCATACTTGATTTTTTATAGATTTGCAAGCCCTACCTGCTCTGTTTCATGGAATGTTTTCCATAACTTATAGCACCTGCCGGATTCTCTCCGATATACTTTTTGTCATTTCCACAAACTTCCCGTGCTGATTCTCGATTTTTTCCTCCTGCCCTTTGGAAGCTGCTTCCTCCAAACCTGCGGCCAGATCCGCCAGTGATGAGGCTCCGATCATCTTGGCATTGCTTTTCATGGCATGCACCAGAATTCGATATTCCACCCAATTCCTGTTCTGTTTAAGCTTCTCCAGCTTTGTCAGCTTTTGCAAACCGGAGGACACATAATCCTCTAGGGTTTCTCGGTAAAAGGCTCTGTCTCCTGCGCAGTATCTGAGTCCCTCATCTGCATTGATCCCGAAGGCATTCAATCTGAGAATCATATTTTCACGCCCTTCCCTTAACTCGTCCAACTGATCCTCTTCCGGAGCAAACTCCAGAACCTCCTCCGTTTCTTTGAAAGCCTCTGGCTCTCTTTCTTTTTTACATTTTTCGGCAGCACCATTCCCGTATGACTTCTCCGGCAGATACCTTTTCAGTTTTTTCACCAATTCCTTCAGTTCTATGGGCTTTGACAGATAATCATCAAAACCAGCCTCCAAATAAGTCTCCTTTGCTCCCACAACTGCGTTGGCCGTAAGGGCGATCATGGCCGTATCTTCCGGGATCAGTCCCTCTCTGCGAAGCTTATACAGTGTTTCGATTCCATCCATCTGAGGCATCATATGATCCAGAAAAACAATGTCATAATGCTCCTTTTTCATATGCATGATCGTCTCTTCGCCGGAAGAAATCGTCTTCGCCTTTATCCCGCATAGCTTCAGCAGATTCGCTGCAACCTTCAGATTCATGTCATTGTCATCCACCACCAGAACCTCCGCTCCCGGCGCATAGATCACATCCTCCTTTTCTTTGTGAATAACACTCTCCTTCAAGCGCTTCTCATAGTCCCCCATGGGCGCTCCGTCTGCGATCAGCTGATTTAAGGTAAAGCAAAACTCTGTCCCCTCCCCATAGACACTTTTTACCTGTAGCTCACTGCCCATTAGATTGAGAAGATTTGTGACAATAGAAATCCCCAGACCGGTTCCTTCAATCCCGTGATTTCTCACCTCATCCAATCTTTCAAAGGATTCAAACAATCTCGGCAAGTCTTCCTGCCGTATCCCGATTCCAGTATCTTTGACGGAAACAAAAAGTTTAACCTGCTCTCCGTCCTTTTCCGATACCTTAACAGTCAGTGTGACGCTACCTTTTTCTGTGTATTTTACTGCATTGGTCAGAAGATTCATGATCACCTGGGCCACCCTTACATTATCACCGATCATGGCGCAGGGAAGCGTATCATCCACTTCCGTGCGGAATTCAAGCTCCTTAGCCTCCGCTCTCTGAGCGATGGAGTTGACCAGATCATTGATCAGGGACGCCGTATCATACCTTACGGGTACGATCTCCATCTTTCCATCCTCGATCTTGGAAAAGTCAAGAATGCTGTTGATCAGAGAAAGCAGGGTGTTTCCGGCAGAATGAATATTCTCTGCATATTCCAGGATCTCCGGTTCCCGGGATTCCCGAAGGATCATTTCATTCATCCCCAGCACAGCATTAATGGGAGTACGGATCTCATGTGACATTCTGGCCAGGAACCTGCTCTTTGCGCGACTGGCCACCTCATACCTGGCAACTGCCTCCACTTCCTCCGTCACATCGACCAACACACACATATAGCAGAAGGGTTCATCATAATTGTCCTTTACAGCACTCAGTCTGACGGAATAGGCTCTTTTCTTTGCGCGATCCCAAAGCCTGACAGAGTAGATCGAATCCGTTGCCTTCCGAAAAATCTCCTGCGCTTCAGCCTCGTCAATATCAAACAAATCACCGATATGCCTGGCCGGCTCTGAATTCCCCTCCAATTGTCCGGCATATCGATTGGCCAGCGCAATCTCCTGATTCATGTCAAAGACAAGAACTCCCGCCTCCATAAAATCAAAGAGCTTATCCTTGATATTACCCATTCTGATATCAAAGGAGCTCAGTCTAGTAGCTCCGTACCACATCACAATGGCGCAGGACGCCGCACCAATGCCGGATGTGGAAACTGCGGAGTACCCCAGAGCCGGTAGCAGGGTATCCGGAATACTGAAGAAGAGCATGATAAAATTGGAAACAAAAACCATCACAAAAAAGCTGTTCAGCCTTTTTACCTTATTTTTTCTGGCCCATATAACCGCAAGTCCAAATAGCAAAAAGGTCATTCCCGTAACATAAATCCCATGGGCATATCTGTTCATGGCATACTGTGGATCCGCCTCCCAGGTTGTCCATCCGTTTTTTCTCGCAAAAATATCCACATTACTGCCTGCGAAAACTATGAAATCAAAAAACGAAATCACAAAGGCAAATATTTTGATTCTCTTCCTGATCCGAGGACCTGCCCCAAACATTTCCGCACCCAGACAAGCCTCTGTCACGAGGAAGGCATCCACAGCCAGAATCCCCAGCTTTCGGAGCCATTCACACATGATGAAATTTTCCACAAAGCCGATCATTCCAAAGCTGAAGCACCACACTGCGGAGCAGATCCCATAGGATATGATATAGACCTGTATTCTTCCCGTTGCCTCTTTATTATGCCTGTAAAAGCTGATTCCCATTACGGCGGCGACTGTGCCGATGATCAGTAAAACAACATTAATGATCCACATTTTTCTACCTCAATCAAAAGAAACATTTGTTTCTTACTCCAGAATACTTTTCAGTGCCTCCACCCGGTTCCGATAGACTGCTTCCAATTGACGGTGCTTCTCCCTGACTGCGTCTGCCTCACCGTTTTTAGACCTTTCCTCCAGCTCCTTTGCGAGTTCAAACACATCGTTGATCCCCACTGTCTTAGAAGTGCTTTTCAACGCATGTACCAGAATGCAATATCCGTCCATGTCATTTTGGGTAAGAGCAGCTTCAAGCTCCCTCCACCGCTTATCGCTGGTATTGACATAATCCTCCAGCATTTCTACATAAAAGGCTTCGTCGTTTCCGCAGTAGGCAAGCCCGGCGTCGATTACGAGTCCCAGCTTCTCCAATTGGGGGAGAATTGCCGCTTTGGTCTCACAGGGCTCATCCGCGGCTTCCGGTGCAAATTCCAGAATCTCCCCGGTCTGCTCCGATTCCCGGCCTGCCGCTTCCGCATCTTCCACACAATCTAACATTTCTCCCGGGCGGGTAGTCCCTGCTCCCAGATAGCGGCAGAGAATTTCCTCCATCCGGTCCATCTCGATCGGTTTCGAAAGGTAATCCCGAAAACCGCTGCCTATGTAGAATTCCTTTGCTCCGATCACTGCGTTGGCCGTCAATGCGATCACTGCAGTATCCTTGGAAAGAAGCTTTTCTTCCTTTATCTTTTCCAGTGTCTCCAGGCCGTCCATTTTAGGCATCATATGATCCAGAAAGATCAGATCATAATGCTTTTTCTTTATTTTTTCCAGAGTCTCAGGGCCGGAAGCAGCAAGCTCAGCACTTATCCCAAAGAGCTTAAGCAGGTTCCGGGCCACCTTTCGGTTCATGTCATTATCATCGGTGACAAGCACACATGCCCCCGGGAATTGCACTCTCTCCTTCTTTTCCGGACGGGATAAAGCTTCCCGCTCCACCGGGGCATCACCGATGGGCTCCGGATCAGCAATCCCCTGCCTGATCACAAAAGAAAATTCAGAGCCGACACCATAGGTACTCTCCACCTTCAATTCACTGTCCATGAGAGCCAGAAGCTTTGTAACTATGGCCATTCCCAGCCCGGTTCCCTCAATATTGCGATTCCGGATCTCTTCCAGCCTGGTAAATGACTCAAAAAGCCTGTTCATATCCTCGCTGCGAATGCCGATACCCGTATCCTTTACGGCGACAGCAACAGATGCCTGACTCTGCGTGCATTCCACCATGGAGATACGGAAGGTGATCCTTCCCTTTTCCGTATATTTCACCGCATTGGTCAGAAGATTCATGATCACCTCTGTCAGCCTGACATCATCTCCCATAAGGCTTCGTGGCAGCCCGGGATCAGCCTCTACCACCAGCTCAAGTCCCTTATCCCTGACCCGCTCCGAAACAGAATTGACCAGATTGCATATAAGCGTGCGGGTGTCATATTTCACAGGCACGATCTCCATTTTACCATCTTCGATCTTGGAAAAATCCAGAATGCTATTGATCAGGGCCAGCAGTGTCCTGCCCGCCGATTGAATATTACGGGAATACTCCAAAATGTCCTCATTCTCCGATTTCCGCAGGATCATCTCGTTCATACCGAGAACCGCATTAATGGGTGTCCTGATCTCATGGGACATTTGTGCCAGAAAATCACCCTTGGCCTTGTTGGCGGCATCCGCACTGGATTTTTCCAGCCTCAGGAGCTCAGCCTCATATACCTTTTGCTGTTCACTGATCTTCAGCGCCTCTGCCTCACGACTGATCTTCTCCTCGTTCCGGTATGCAATAAAATAAAAAAAGGCGATCAGTATATATACAATGACACAGATAGCAATGTTCACCATAAGCTGGGCATGCACATCCGTGAAAAGCTCCTCGTTTGCGACCACAATAGCCACATTCCACTGATCCATAATGGTATTTACAAATACTGTACTATCCTTTCCATCCACAGTGGTCTCAAACCAGTTGTTGCGCGCAGAGCGCAGTTTTTCCGTAAATTCTTCGCTTCCATAGACCTCATGATAATCCATCCCGTTAAAGGCGGTATTACTGTGGGCTATGATCATTCCGTCCTTATCCAGGATAAAGCCATATCCCTTCCCCTTGATATTGATCGATTCGATCACATTCTGAATATGATTGGTGATGACATCCAGAGACAAAACACTCTCGCCGTCAGAAAGAAGTTTACTCACTGAGATTACCACAGATCCTGTCTGCGCATCCACATAGGGCGGAACGATGATCAGACCTCCCGCCCCTTCCTTAGCCAGCTGATACCAGTCACGCAATATTGGGTCATAATCTGCGGGTGGTTCCCAGTTCAATCCATCCAGATACTCTCCCCTGATATAACCGTATAGCCCGGTGTAGTTCTCATCAAACTGACTCTTATGTTTTTGCGTTTCTTCGACGAGGTAATCGTGAATCGTATCGTTGGATTCTCCTTCGGATACCATGAAATCCACTGTATCCGCAGTCACCCAGAGCACACTTTTGGTGGTGTCCAAATAGTTGCCGAGGCCGGCCGAGATACCCGAGATCTTGTCTTCCCCAACCTCGTATATATTTGAAACAGAAATGCGATAGAACAAACGAGATGTATAAATGATCAACAAAACCATAAGAATAAATGTGATCACAAGAGGAATTGCCAGATTCAATCTACTCTTTCTCATTTATTTTTCCCTCATCTGGTAGTCGATATCTTCGTCGATCATAGTCAACATAATATCCGCGAACACCGGATCAAACTGTGTCCCCTTTCCCTTCTCGATCTCCTCTCTGACTACACTCTGCGGCAGCCCCCGCCGATAGCTTCGATGGCTGCTCATGGCATCATAAGCGTCCGCCACCGCAATGATGCGCGCCTCCTCCGGAATATCCATTCCCTTTAATCCATCAGGATACCCTCCGCCCGCAAAACGCTCGTGATGCCATCTGGCACCTGTGACCAGCTTAGGCATCTCCTTGATATTTTCAAGAATTCTGGCACCCATGACAGTATGATTCTTGATCTTTGCATACTCTTCTTCCGAAAGCACTGTGGGCTTGTTGATAATGTCATCCGGAATACCGATCTTACCCACATCATGCAAAAGCCCCATCATATAAATATCGTCCTGCTCCTGTACGGTATAACCATGTCTTCTGGCAATTTCCCTGGCATACTCCGCCACTCTGCCGGAATGACCGTTGGTATAGGTATCCTTCGCATCAATGGCAGATGCAAGGGATTTTACCACATGAAGGAACAGATCTCTGTTTTCCTTTGTCTTTTTCTCCACCTCATTGCTCAAGGATCTCTGGAGAGTGATCAGCTCTATGGTATGCCGCACACGTAGCAAGAGGACATCAGGTACAAAGGGCTTTTTGATAAAATCCATAGCCCCCAGTGAGAGTCCATTGCTCTCTGCTTCTGCGCTCTCATCAGCCGTCAGGAAAATGACGGGGGTCTCCAGCACCCCCCGCTCCCTCTCCAATACCCGAAGCTGACGAAGGCTTTCAAACCCGTCCATTTCCGGCATCATAACATCCAGCAGGATCAGATCCGGAAATCCATTTGCCTTCATATAATCCAGCATAGCCCTGCCGGAGTGTAATGCCGTGACTCGCATGTTGTTCCTGCTCAAAATATGCCCGGCCATTTTCAAATTCGTTGTATCGTCATCCACGACAAATATCCATTTTGTCATCTAAAACCTCCGTTCCATACAGCCCGGACTCACTTCCGGCTCTTCTTTGAATGCCGGCTCTGATCCGGCTTTTCTGCCTTCTTTACCGCACTAGTACTGTTTTCTTTCTTATCCGCACCGTTGCTGCTTTCTCTGCCCTCCGGTCCACCTTTTTTCTCTTCGCCGCTGACGCCTTCCGCTCTCCTTCTCAGCAGGAAATACAAGCCTCCGCAGACTGCCGCAGCGCAGGCGATCATCACGATGATCCAGGGCGCCGTACTTCCCTTCTTTCCCTCATCGGAGGGCGTATCTGTAGGCTCCAGATCAGCGCTTTCCTTCCCTTCAGCATCCTGTCCCGTGGTGTTGCTCTCCGTCAGTCCCGTGAAGGCCATGGCCTTGGACAGAGCTGCATCAGGGTTGCCTACATCCTCCTGCTCCTTAGCCTCTGCAGCCAGAACTATGTCTCCGAATCTGGCCGGACTTACCATTGCCTCTCCGGATTCATCAAACCAGCTGAGCGTTCCGGGCGCCGTTCCGCCAAAGCCCGTCACCTTCAGCTCCATTCCGAGCTGGGAGTAAACCTTCGGGGTCAGATCCGTCCAGGCGATGGCCACCTCCATCACATAGCCGTTGCCCATTTTCCTGACAAATGACTCCACATTTTTCGCGTCCGCCTTTTCTCCCACAATAGTTACTGCATTCTCCGCAGAGATCCGGATCATTTTGTCATCCGGTTCGTACTCCTTGGCGGCACCATGATTCTCGTCCAGAAAGATCTCCAGGCCGATCCCGTCATCCATTCTTTCTGCCTGGATCTCGGAATAAAGATAGAGCTTATTCTCATCCCAGAGGAGCTTTACCTTTGCCGCAGCCTGCGCACTGTCATTCATGTTCAGCCAAAAGGTATTGGCAGTCTTCCAGATTTCATCCGGCTCCCCGTCCACTATGGCGCTGCCCTTGGTGATATTGGCATAGGCGGGCTTTAGGACTGCCTCCGCATAATGACTTGTGGTACTCTCCTGCATCCCCATGACATCATTCAGATAGGCCTTCTTTCCATCCCCGCCGGTGACCACGATATCCAGTCCGAGCTTCTGCCCGAAATAGGGATTCTGAACGGGAATCAGGATCTGTGCATCATAGCCCCCGTTATAGGAATCGGCCTCGGTGCGAAGGAGCTTTGTCACAGTGGGCTTTGCGTCGGCTGATGCTCCGTTACTCTCATCCAGATAGACAGTGATGAAGTCCTCCTCCCCATCATTGGAATTATCCGTGACATTCAGCTTAAGGAGCAGGCCCTCCTCATTCCAGAGGGGCTTTAGGATCGCGGTAAGCTTCCCTGAGCCGAACTCATACCAGACCTCCTTCTCGCCTTTCGCGCCATAGGATCTGCGGATCACAAGCTGCTTTCTGGCGATCTCAATCTTCGTGGGATCCACAAAGGCCCAGAAGGAAGGCTTGGGCTGGTACTGTCCGTCAAAGAGCAGGGGCACCTGCTTTCTGGTGCCGTCCTGACCTCCTCCCACATTGCTGCGGGACTGCAGCCAGGAGGTGGGATCCGTCACGCCCCAGAAGGTGATGCCGGTGATGTCATAGCCCTCCACCTGCTCCAGCTTCTTTAAGGTCTCAAAGATTTTCATATAACAGATGGCCTGATCCAGATATTCCTGCTCCTGAGTAGCCGCAGTGCCATCATAGCGGGAGCTGGCCGCCATATCCAGCTCCGTCAGCTGCACCTTTCCCAGAATATCCAGATAGCTCCTGGCCGCCGCCTCAAAATTGTCAATGTCAAAATCATCCAGTCCGTAATGTCCCTGCATTCCAAAGGCATCGATTCTGGTGCCCACGCCGGGCGCTCCCTCCTGCTCCTTCACATCCCGCAGAAGCTGACAGATCTTAGGCGCCTTAACGGGACTGGAATCGCCGTAATCATTATAATAGAGCTCCACATCCGCCGGCGCATATTTATTGGCGAACTTAAAGGCATTAATGACAAATTCGTTGCTCTGATATACTCTCCACCAGTTGGAATTGCCGCTCTCATCCCGGTATACCGCTGCCCCGCCGTCGGAGACCGCCTCGTTCACCACATCCCAGCCGTAGAATACATCCCTATATTTGCTGTCTTCACCCACATAATGCTCCAGAATGGTCTTGATGTACCATTCCAGTCTTTGATTCATTACATCCTTGGTCACATAATCCTTGGAGGCATCATAATCCACATGGAAAAACCACTCCGGCGTCTGGGAATGCCATACCAGCACATGCCCTCTCATGCGGATGGGCGTAGCGGGATTCTCCTCATTGTACTTCAGCACGGCGTTCAGAAACTGATTGCCTCTGGAAAAATCCACCTTGGGCACCAAAAGCTGCTTGCCGTTCAAGGTCACAGTCTCCGTGCCGGGCACCCGGTTATTGGAATAGCCAAAGTGGGAATCCGGCTTTAGTTCGTTTCCGGCTGTCACGGCGTTGGCATGGGTGGTCAGCACCGCCCACTCCTTTTTATTATTCACGGGATGGGTCACCATGCCGACAATGGTATCCTCCCCCAGGGCTGCCGTGATGGCATCCCTCAGTCTCACGCCCTCATACGCATTACTCTGCTGCGGTGCTGCTGCCTCCTTTTTCTTTAAGGAGACACCGGTGACGGAATAGGAGCCCTTCACGCTCCCCTCCTCCTGGATTCTGATCACCACCCTGGTGGCCTCCTCCGGCACCTCAAAGCTGCCGGAAAGCTGAGTCCACTGCTCTGCCGGGCACTCCTTCAGAAGCTCCCCGGTGATCTTTCCGCTGTATGCCTGGCTCAGATACTGGTTCTCCCCATTCACCACGATATGCGGCCCAAAGAATACAGTGCGTGAAAGGCCGGACTTATCCCGGTATTCCTCCGAGAGCCTCACATAAAAGGAAACCTCATATTCCTCCCCGGGAACCACTTTATCTGTCACATCCTGTGAAAAGCCCTGAAAGGTCTCCGTTCTCCCGGATATGGTGGCAAAGGTCTTCACACCATTATAGATTTCTTCCGCCTGACTATCCCTCGTGATGGTGGCCCCGGTATCCAGCCACATGGACATGTCATCCTGTGCAAAATCCGGATTCTCGATCAGATTCTCCCCCGCTGCCAGAACCCGCTTTCCCCGGAAATCCGCCGGACCTCCCAATAGAAGCGCTGCTGCCAATCCCAAAGCCAGAAGTCTTCTGATTTTTTTACCACTCAATGCTGCCATAAGCTTCGATCCCATTTTCCTTCTCCTTCCAATCCCCGGTCGCACTATTAAATCTCGCTTTTCCGAGTCCTTCTCATTTTATATTGTTCATCCGGAAGCCGCTTTTGTCTCTTCCAGCATTCTTCTCATCCGGAAGCCGCTTTTGTCTCTTCCAACATTCTTCTCATCCGGAAGCCGCTTTTGTCTCTTCCAGCAACCTGTTCATCCCGAAATCACTTTTGTCTCTTCCTACATTCTGCTCATCCGGCCGTCGCCTTTGTCTTCTCCACGATCTCCTCGTACAGATCCAGTCCAAAGCTGGTGAGCTCCGGCGCATGCTGGATCATATGAAAGGTCCTTGTTCCGTCCGCCTTTCTCTCTGCGGAGAGAAACTCCACCACACTATCCGAATGCTCCCGGTACTGCTCATACATCCTCTGGGCAAAGGATAAAAGGTGAGTGACGGTCAGGATCTTCACGCCCGCCTCGTTTAGGGCTCTGATTATATCATAGGCGATGACAGAGCCCTCCTTCTCCGTAGTGGTGGCAAAGGACTCGTTTAAGAGAAGCATGGCCGCCCCCTCCGTCTCCTTCAGATTTTCCACGATCTTATTCATGCGGCTTAGCTCCTCATCCAGCCTGCCGCTGTTCATGGCGCTGTCCTCCCGCCTGGTAAAATGCATATAAAGCCTTGGGAACAGGCCGCTCTTAAATTCCTCCGCCGTCACCATAAGACCGCTCTGCATCATGACCTGCGCAATGCCGATACTGCGCAGGAAGGTGGATTTACCGCCCTGATTGGCTCCTGTCACAATGAGAAGCTCCTTGTGCTTCATATCACAGGTATTTCCCACAGCCTTCACCCGCTGCTCCAGACACATGACAAATTCCTTGAGCTCCCGGAACGCCAGGCGATCCTGTTCGCAGACAGTTGGGAAACAATACCCCAGAGAAAAGCGCTCCATGTGATGCTTTAGATTAATGGCTCCCACATAAAAGGCCGTCTGCATGTGCAGTGCATCGAAGAAGCCGTTAAAATCCCGCATGAACCGCCCCAGATTCCCCATAATATAATTCACGATGGCATATTCCAGTTGATCCGCCTGCTCGCTGATGGCCACCTCCTTCACCGTGGAGAAGGAGTCCGGTATTCTGGAATTCTTAAAATCCTGAAGCTTATCCATGGTGCTGCCCGGACGATAGAATTTTGTATTCTGGGAGGCCACCTCCTGAAGCTTCAGAGAACTGAACTTCAGTCCATCCTCCAGCCCGCATTCCAATACGATCCTTGGTTTCACCACCTGATCCCGGGCTTCGTCCTCCTGGTCAATCCCGTCGATATAGAAGGAGATATCCGAGAGTACCTTTTTCACATAGGCCGCCCGTTCCTGCGAGAATTCCTCCCCCAGCCTTTTCCGAAGGCCCTTCAGTCCCTTGGATTGTAGATCCTCCCCCGCCTCCTCCAAGAGCTCCCTGATCCGGCAGAGAGAGTCATAAAACAAATGTGCCACCATGATATCGGAGGTCAGCTTGGTCACCGGATTGCTCTGGCTCAGCTTGTCCTTCAGCCCGCGCCCCAGTTTGTTCCATTCCTGCAGGACATGTCCGCTGATCCCGTAAAGCTCCCGCATCAGATCCTCCCGCTTTAGGGAGTCCCGGACGATCTCCTGACGATAGATCATCTCCTCCTTTGTCTCCAAGGGAACCATCATGATCTTACGAAGGGTATCCTGAATATAGACATCTTCCTTTTCAATCCGCTTCACGACCTCTTTGTCATAGATCACTTCCTTGGCCGCCGCCAGAAAAAGCGCCTTTAATCCCAAATCCTGCACAATGCTCTTTCCGTCATAATAAGGGTGCTCCCCCAAGCGATCCGAATTCTCATATAGCAAAAAAGCATTCATAGCCGCTCCTTTAACTGTTCATAGGTCAGCCTGTACTTATTGACCTGATTCGCCGCACAGGCAGATTCCTCTGCCTCACTCCTTTTGATCTCAAAGGTCTGAAGCCTTTCCTGATCCAGCATAGCCCGCAGGCTCACCACCCTGGGATGGATCTCCGTCAGCTCCTTTAGATGAGTCACATAGATTCCCCGGCAGCCCAGCTCGATAAAGTGGGTCAGCACCTTTCCTCCCATGATCCTGGCATCATAGCTGGCGGCCGTTGTAAACAGCTCATTGATGACCACAAAGGTACCGCTCCTGTGTTCCTCCATCATGGGTGCCAGACGGATCAATTCCTCCTTCAGCTTCCCCCGGCCGGTCTCAATGCTCTCCTCCACAGAGAAGTGCGTCTGAATATCCTTGAAATAGTGAACATTAGCGGATACTGCGGGTACATCCAGTCCCATTTTGGTGAAATAAACCAGCTGCCCCAGACTTCTGGCAAAGGTGGTCTTTCCGCCCTGATTGGGCCCTGTCAGCACAAAGAAGCTCTCCTCCTCGCCGTAATACATATCATTGCTCACCACCCTGCGCCCCTCCCGGTGTGCCACAATGGCAAGGGCCAGATCGTAAAGCCCTCTGGCCTCCATCTGCCTTTTCTCATCCGCTCCCGGAGTGCAGAAGGCGAAGCCAAGCTCGCTCATCTCCCTCTGAAAGGTCGCAAAGGATAAATAAAAGGGCAGCTCACGGGTAAATTGAAGAAGTCCCTCGTCCTCATAGGAGGTAAATTCCTCCGCAGTCCTCTGCAGGGTCTGAAAGATCTGGGGGCGCTTTTTTGCCAGAATATCCAGACAGGAATTCTCCAGCTCCGAGATCATATTGCTTGCAAAAAACGGACTGGTCAGAGGCGGTCTGTCGGGATCCCCGAAGGTCTTTAGGAAATCCTCATAGCTCCCCTCGCTCTCCCCCGGCGCAACCATCATTCTGTCCTTCTCGTAGGTGATCACAAAGCGAAATCCCAGAAGCTCCTCCAATACCTTAGCACAGGTGGATTGCATTTTCTGATAAGCCTCAGAGGAAAGCAGCTCCTGCAGATATGCCAAAAAGTCCTTCAGTCCGCGGGATTCGGGCTGTGCCTTGGACAGCTCCTGTGCCAGGGTGCCAAAGGCCCTGCAATAGGCATCCATCTCTCGGATCTGATAGACACCGGACTGCATGGAACTTCGAACCTTCCCTCTCAGGGTCCTAAACTCCTCCACCCGACCAAGTCTCTCCACAAAGGCCATGCAGCACTGATAGATCTCTTCCCTCTTAAAATCCCCATAGACCTCCCGGCGATAGGCCTCGCACTCCTTGTCCGCCGGAAAGTATGCATATAATTTCCGGATCCCCTGTCCCCACCGGACAGCCATCTTATCTATGATCTGGCTGATGTTTAGGTCCAGAAAGAAAGCCTTCCTCTCCTCTTCTCCCGCCGACACCTTCCGAAGATCCAATATACTGACTCTCTCCGCCATACTCCCTCTCCATTTTCATGCCTGAAACTGCTTCCCTATGAATCAGAAACAGGCACCCCCGCCGCCAGTTCGACGAAGGTGCCCTCCCATCATTCGGGATCTTCCCTTCTGATGCTTATGATCTTGCCGGATTTCTGCGTTCCCGTCCTTTTTGTTCTTGACTTGACCGACTCCCTCTCAGGCATTTCCCTCTCAAGCATTCCTTTTCCAACTTTTTCTTTTCCTGCTTTTTCTTTTCCTGCTTTTTCTTGGCCTGCTTTTCCTTGTCCTGTCTCTTCTTGTCCTGTCTCTTCTTGTCCTGTCTCTTCTTGTCCTGCCTCTTCTTGTCCTGCCTCTTCTTGTCCTGCCTCTTCTTGTCCTGCCTTTTCTTGTCCTGCCTTTTCTTGTCCTGTCAGGTCCTTCCCTGTTGAACTACCTTTCACGATCATTCTGTCTTTCCCGGTTATTCTGTCTTTCCCGGTTATTCTGCCTTTATCTGCTGCTTGTCCTTCCTCTGTTTTCGTATCTACCGCTTCTTGTTGTTCCCATATCTCTTGAGATTCCTGCACGGATGAAACCATCCTTTTTGTCAAGTTCGCCGGTTCTCCCGTTCCGGGCGCCTGCCTTGTCAGTTGATCCGGGCGGCAGTACCTTCTCTCAAAATCCCTCTTACTTAGGGGTCTGTCAAAGTAATAACCCTGTATGTATTTTACCCGCATCCCCTTCAGGACCTGATGCTGCACAGCCGTCTCTATGCCCTCCACGCAGATATTGACGCCGATGGTCTGCGCCAGCTCGCTCACCAACTTGATAAAGCTCTGGGAATAGGCATCCTCCGCCAGATCCCTCACAAAGCTCTGATCCACCTTGATGATATCAAAGGGAATCTCGCGAATATGATTCAGCGAAGAGTATCCGGTTCCGAAATCGTCCAGCGCAATCCTCACTCCAAGCTCCTTGATCCTGCCCAGGATCTTCTTCATCCTTTCCATATCATTGATAGCAAGGCTCTCCGTCACCTCCAGGGTCAGATGCTCCGGATTCAGCCCCGTTCCCATCAGAGCATTGTTCACAATATCCACAATATCCCTCTGAAGGAGCTGTATCACGGACAGATTCACATTTACCTTATAATCAAAGCCCCTGTCGTTCCATTCCTTGCACTGCTTGCAGGCCTCTAGGAGCACATGATTTCCGATGGGGTTGATCAGTCCCAGATACTCTGCCAGAGGAATAAACTCCACAGGAGTCACAAAGCCCAGCTTACTGCTGTTCCAACGGATCAAAGCCTCTGCGCCGGCGCATTCCGGCTCGCCCCCGGAGACATCGATGATGGGCTGATAATACACCTCAAACTCCCCGAAATTCTTAGCTGTGGCATCCCGCATATTTTTTTCCATATCCAGTCTGCGCCGGTCCGAGGATGAAATATTGTTGCTGTAAAACTCGATCCGGTTCTTTCCTGCCTTTTTTGCGGCATACATGGCGATATCGGCCTTTTTCACCAGATCAGGCACACTGTCCCCGTTTTCCGGGAATGTGACCACTCCCATACTCATGGTACAATAATAATCGGAATCCTTTAAGAACCAGGGCTTACTGAATATCTTCTGAATCTGCTCCAGAATCTTCTCAAATTCTTCGTAGGCCTCCGGAGGAACCACGATCACAAACTCATCCCCGCCCATCCGATAACAGGTGCGCTCGATCCCGGGAATCCGCTGAAAGGCATGGGATATCGCCTTGAGCAGAGCATCCCCATACTGATGGCCCAGTCCATCGTTGATGTGCTTAAAGTCATCCAGATCCAGATAGAGCAGTGCGCCGGTGGTACCGTTTTGTTTCGCCGAATCAACCTGGATTGCCAAATCCCTCTCGCAGCACATTCTGTTATACAGGCCCGTCAGGAAATCCGTGTAAGCCTGCTGTTCAATGCGCCCCTGATAATGCTTTTTTTCCGTAATATCAAAGAGGGAATAAAGACTGCCCTCACTTCCGTCCACCCATTTGATCCCGGTCTGATAAAGGTCATACCAGCGATCCTTGGCTTCGTAATATAGCTCTCTGCTCTGTTCCTCCCGCTGCTCTCCCTTCTGCTCCAAGAGCCACTGGAAGGTTCCTCCCTTCAGTTCCTCGCCAAAGGTATTCTGCATCTGCTTATTGGCATATAGCATTTTATGCCGTCTCTCGTCCCTGATATAGATGCAGGTATTCACATTATCCAGAATAGCCTCAAGGGAGGCATAATAACCGCTCAGAGAATTCTTCTGGATCCGGCGGATCATAATATCCTCCAGCAGCCTCACCGAATCCATGGCAAATTTAATTTCCTCTTCATCGAACTCATGGGCCTTCCTGTGGTTCAGAGAAAGCACCATTTCCGCGCCCTCCTCCTTGGGGCAGAGCGGAAAGAGCATGACAGCCTTCAGCCCAATGCTGCAGATCTCACGATATTCCGGATCCGTGATCCGGTCATAGCCGATCACCAGACTATCCTTCCTTTTCAGGAAGGAATGGGACGGAATCCTGGATGTCTTTTCAAAAAAAGAAATAACACCCGGTCTGCGCCATTCGCAGATCACATCCATGGTCTTTCCGTCCTCCTGCATCTTAAAAACCTGCGCTGTATCCAGCTCCAGAAAGGAGCTTACAACGCGAAGCCAATCATTCATCACATCCTCAATGGGCTCCTTACTCTCCAATAGCTGCACCACATGAGCCATGGCCTGTACCAATTGGAGCGTACGACCCATTTTCCTGTTAGCCGAATGATTCCGGATATTCTCTGCTTCCACGCTGTAGGATTTTAATTTTCCCTGCAAAAAGGAAATTGTGGCATCTCGCAGCAGCTCCAGACAGTCTTGAAAAGTCTGCTCGCTCATATTCTCAGGGCGATAGACGATCCAGTAAAGCTCCTTTTCTCCTCTGGCCTGAATTGCCAGAGCTGCCACCTGCCCCGGGCCGCTTAGCTCCTCCACCGCAAGATCCTCGATGGAATCCTCCCCCTGAACTCTTTCAAAAGCCATACGCTCCTTCATAGAGTGCAGATATCGATCATCTCCGGAAAGTCGCGTGATCCTCTCCCCCTCATGATCAAGGCAATAAGCAGATATCCCGGCCACACGGCAAAACTCATCCTGAAGTCTCTGCAATTCATTCTTATCCAATAACTCTAACAATGCCATGAATGGATTCCCCGCTTTTCCTACCGCACATATTTCGGCCAATAAAAAACTTCCTGAATTTCCACATTAAAAGAGAAATTCACGAAGTTTATTTTACCATATTTTATAGCCTCTGACAAGTTTAACCTGAGGGCTTTTCACGCAACTGATATGTGGCCTTTCATGCGTCTGACCTGAGGCTTTTCGCGCTTCTGACATGAGGCTTTTCATGCTTTAGCGATCCAGCAGGATCTGACGCACCATGGGCCTGTTGGGACGGCTGATGGAGAATACCATCCCATCCATCATCTCAAGGTACTCATATTCATAGCGTTTCACATGATTCTTATTAATGATATAGGAGCGATGGATCGGGAGAAAGTCCTCCGGCAGCTCACCTTTCACATCCTTGATATTTCCATTGTATTCGTACTCACCCCAAGGCACCTTGATCTGAAGCTTCCGACAATCGCTACAGATGTAGAGGATGTCACGCAGCGGAAGAAAAAAGGAATCCTTACCCCACTTGAAGTAGAACCTTTCGTTCTTGTTTTTGACAACCGCAATGGCCTTTCTCAAAGAGCTGTGTACTCTGGCTTCTGTCAGGGGCTCGATCAGCAGATCCATCGGCTGAGTCTGCACCAGGCCCTCATAGAAATCTCTGCGCGGAGCAATATAGATCAGCTGAAGTGAGGTGCAATCCAATCTCTCCCGAAGCTTTTTCCCAAGTGCGATTCCGGCTCTGTTGATCCCCTCCGTGCCATCCTCGGAGGCCTTTCTGTGATGAAGCTGCGCCTCCCTGGTCCTGCCGTCCAGCTTCGGTGCCCAGATGCTCCTCCTCACAGCCGGTTGCTCCTTACTGATGACCTTATCTCCCACTTCCAGAAAAAGAATATCGGGAATCCTGTTATCATCCAAAGCAGCCATCAACTCATCCTCAAATTTCCACCGACAGATCTCCAACGGAAGCCTCATCTTCTCCCCGTACTCCAGGAACCAACTCTCCAGTCTTGTGCCAAATTCCACACTTCTCTCCATGATGCCAATGCGGTACATTTAATCTTCTTCCTCCAGTTTTATAGTTTTTCTTTGTGCCCTCGAAGACTTTATGTTCTTTATGAAATTCTATAGAATTATTTGAATGTTATGCTTAACATTACATTCATTTCCTGCATGCAAAAATGAAATATAGCAGTTTTATTTTCGTTTGTCAACACCTAAAACACAT
>CACXDS010000083.1 GCA_902766425.1 uncultured Lachnospiraceae bacterium | reverse complement strand
GATTGTATTTAGTCAACTCTCCGGTAACAGAAATGCCATCTGGAGTCTTTTGCTTGCCTCCGGTTATCTGAAAGTGAATGAGGTGATCCGGGAAGACACAAATGACGAACCGTTATACCGACTTTCCCTCACTAACTTTGAAGTAAAAAGAATGTTTTCCCGCATGATCGCAGATTGGTTTGCACAGACGGGAGACTTTGGTGAGTTTGTGACTGCCATGTTCAAGGGCGATGTGAGAGGCATGAATCGTTACATGAACAGAGTAGCATTGAATACCTTCAGCTACTTTGATGCCGGCAACAAACCTTCCGGTCAGCAGGAACCTGAACGCTTTTACCATGGCTTTGTACTTGGACTGATCGTTGAAAAGTCAAATGACTATCTGGTAAAATCAAACAGGGAAAGCGGTTACGGCCGATACGATGTGGTTATGGAACCGAAGGACAAAAGGGATGTGGCGGTCATCATGGAGTTTAAGGTGTTTGACTCGGAAGACGATGAGAGGGAGCTTGCAGACACAGCCGAGAATGCCTTAAGTCAGATCGAAGAAAAGAAATATGACACGGACCTTCTGCAGAGGGGAATACCCGCTGATAACATCCTAAAGTACGGGTTTGCATTTGAAGGCGAGAGATGTCTGATTAAAAAAGCCAATTAAAAATTTTTGCTTAATAAAGTACTGGGTATTGGACACCTGCTTTGCTATCTTAAGGATAGCGAGCAGGTGTTTTTTAATTTGAAAAACTTAACGCAACAAAATCATTACTAAAATGAGAAATCTGTTGCAATAACATTTGCAGAAGGGAGAGAAGAGAGATGAGAAAAGAGAAATTAACTAAGACAGGTTCAAAAGGAAGGGCTGGAAAAACTGTTGCCGGAGTATTGATAGCTATTGCTTTTTTGTGGATGATTTTTGGGATCACTGTCAGTGCCAGGGCAAGACAGGAGAGGGAGGAGATGAATCGGAATTACCTCCTCCAAGAGAAGCGGCTGATCGGCGAGGTGAGAAGCGCTCTGGCGGAGATGGGATATCGCAACAGCGGCGTTACCATGGGACGGATCGTGTATGAGGACGATACCATGGAATATCGGCTTACCATTCATCATGGGAAGATTTCCGCACTGGGAGATGAGGAGAGGCAGGAGCTTCTTGAGGAGCTTTCCCGGTTTACTTTTGAGGACGAAATGGGAAGAAAATATCATTTTGCGGTAAGATTTGCATGACAAGAGGCACAAAAAGGGATATACTTGTCTTGATGACAAAAAGGAGGATGCTTTTTATGACACATATCCCACAGCCTCAGGAGATTTACAGACATTTCAAGGGAAATCTGTACCAGATCATTACGGTGGCGGAGCATTCGGAAACCGGGGAGAGACTGGTCATTTATCAGGCGCTCTACGGGGATTTTAAGATTTTTGCCAGAGAACTGGGAATGTTCACAGGCAGGGTGGATCGAAGCAAATATCCCAATTGCGTGCAGGAGTATCGTTTTGAGCTTGTAGAAGGAAGGAGCAAGGCGGACCAGAGAGTACAAGGTTCAGTAGCGGAAAAAGCGGCTGAGCTGCCACTGGATAGCATTTTGAAGGATTTGGCAGAGAGTGCGGCGAGTTCCGGAGCCAAGGACAGCGCAGGGCATGGTGCCAAGGATCGCGTAGCACATGAGGCCAAGGACAGCGCAGTGCATGGTGCCAAGGATCGCGCAGCACATGAGGCCAAGGACAGCGCAGGGCGCGAAGCCAAGGATAACGCAGGACGCGAAGCCAAGGATGGTGCAGTGCATGAGACCAAGGAATCAGCAGAGCATGAGACCAAGGAAAATACAGTGCATGAGGCCAGGGAATCAGTAGAGAGCGTGCAGAGGACGGGGGAAGAGGATGCGGAGCAGGCTACGCTTGATCCCATGCTTTTGGAATTTCTGGATGCAAAGACCTATGAGGCAAGGCTTAATATTTTGGCCGGGCTGCATCATCGTATCACGCAGGATATGATCACTACTATGGCGGTTTCCTGTGATATCGAGGTGGGAGACGGCGAGGTGGAGGAGAGATATCAGCAGCTGAAGAATTGCCTTCTCACCTTGGAGAAATATGAATGCAACCGCTTGAGATGAGATGGAAAACGAGAAAGCAAGAAGGCAGAATTTGGATAATCTTAAGAAAAATTTTATGTTTGAGGGCTTAAAGTCTATTTCCAATCCCTTGTTAAAATGGTATGATGAGAACAGACGGAGATTGCCCTGGCGGGATAAGCCCACACCCTACCGAGTGTGGGTTTCCGAGATTATGCTACAGCAAACGAGAGTGGAGGCGGTTAAGCCTTATTTTGAAAGGTTCATGGAAAGGCTTCCCGATATTCAGGCCTTGGCAGATGTGGATGAAGAGACCCTCCTGAAGCTTTGGGAGGGCCTTGGTTATTATAACCGAGTCCGAAATCTGCAGCGTGCCGCCAGGCAGATCGTTGAGGAATATGATGGGGTCATGCCGGCGGATCACAGTAAGCTCATGGGGCTTACCGGAATCGGTAGCTACACGGCAGGGGCCATTGCATCCATTGCATTTCAGATCCCTAAGCCCGCTGTGGATGGGAATGTTCTCCGGGTATTGTCCCGACTTCGCTGCGACGACAGGCTGATCTCCGATCAGAAGGTGAAGCAGGCTGTGGAAGCTGAGTTGGAGGCTGCTATGCCTTTGGATCGTCCGGGTGATTTTAATCAGGCTATGATGGAGCTTGGAGCGCTGGTCTGTCTTCCAAACGGAGCTCCTAAATGCGAGGGATGCCCTCTGAAGGCGCTGTGCCTTGCGCATGAGAGGGGACAGGAGACGGACTACCCCAAAAAGGAAGTTAAGAAGGCCAGAACGGTGGAAGAGAAAACCATCCTCATAGTACGGGACGCGGATCGTTTAGCCCTCCGAAAAAGGCCTGCCAAGGGTTTGCTGGCAGGGATGTATGAGTTTCCTTCCCTCCCGGGACATCGGACAGCGGAGGAGGTATTGGAATATCTGGGGGAAAATGGGCTTCGGGTGCTGAGGATCACTGATCTTCCGGAGAGTAAGCATATCTTCACTCACAGGGAATGGCTGATGACGGCATTTCTGATCCTGGTGGATGAACTGGAACCGGGCCTCCCGGAGAATGATATTGCAAATTGGATCTATGTGGCTCCTGAGGAGACTAAGGAGGCGTATCCCATTCCATCCGCATTTTCGGCTTATTCCAGGGTATTTCTATCGGTATGATCGGTTCAAACCGGGGAATGGCAGAACCGGGGAATAACAGGACTGATGAATAACAGAACTGGTGCATAAAAGAACTGATGAATAACAGAACTGAAAAATAACAGAATTGAAAAATAACAGAACGAAAGATAGATTTAAGGAAGGTTAGAGGTTATGAAGCTACTGACGATTGCCATACCCTGTTATAATTCTGAAGGGTATATGGCAAAGTGCATCGATTCCCTGTTAGTGGGAGGAAAGGATGTGGAGATTCTGATCGTGGATGACGGTTCCACCAAGGACCGCACGCCACAGATCGCCGACGAGTATGCGGCGAAATATCCGGATATCGTGAAAGCAATCCATAAGGAAAACGGAGGTCACGGGTCAGCGGTCAATACGGGGATCGACAATGCAACAGGTTTGTATTTCAAGGTGGTCGACAGTGACGACTGGGTAAAGCAGGAAGCGTATCTGCAGATTCTGGATAAGCTTCGCGAATTGACAGCAGGTCCTGTGACGCTGGATATGCTGATCAGCAATTTTGTCTATGAGAAAGAGGGAGAGAAGAAAAAGAAGGTGATGCAATACCGCAGGAGTATTCCTGTCGACCGGATGTTTACCTGGTCGGATTGCAAGCACTTTCCCGTGGGACATTATATCCTGATGCACTCGGTCATCTTTCGGACAAATCTGCTGAGAGAATGCGGGATCAGACTTCCGGAGCATACATTTTATGTGGACAATCTGTATGTCTTTGAGCCCTTGCCCTATGTAAAGAACATGTACTATATGGATGTGAATTTCTACCGCTATTACATAGGACGGGAGGATCAATCCGTCAATGAGACAGTGATGATCTCCAGGATCGATCAGCAGATCCGGGTCAATAAGCTCATGATCGAGTATATGGTGGATCATAAGGCCGAGATCATGCGCAACAGAAGACTTTATCAATACATGCGCAGCTATCTGGACATTATCACTGCAGTGTCTTCTATCCTGCTGATCCGATCAGAAACCGAGGAAAATCTGGAAAAGAAAAAAGAACTCTGGGAGTACCTGAAGAAGAAAGACAGATTCCTGTATCGGAGGCTGAGGTCGGGCGTCATGGGCTCCGCCTTGAATCTTCCGGGGAAGGGTGGCAGAAGGATCTGTGTGGATATTTACAGAATCTGCCAGAAGATTTTCAAGTTTAACTGAGCTGAAAAATTATAAATCAAACTGATCTGAAAAGGCCGCCCGCACTACTGCGAACGGCCTTTGGATATCTGTTTAATTTGTTCCGAATTTAGAACTGCGGGAGTACATTTCCTGCGTCTCCGAATTGCGCCTTCCGTAAACGATCACAAACATCACCGTTGCCAGCGCCAGAGCGGTCAGCACATCAAACATGGAATGCTGCTTGATGAGCACGGTGGAGAGGATGATGGAAACAGACAGGAGCAGGGAAAAGATCTGCAGCAGGTGATGCTTTTCAAAGGCCTTGCTCTTCATAATGGCAAAATGCGCGCCCAGGGAATTATATACATGGATGCTGGGCCAAAGATTGGTGGGAGTATCCATGCGCCAAAGGGCGGCGATCATTCTGGTAAAAATATTGTCCCGGGGCATAACGGCGGGACGGAGCTCATGGCCGTTCGGCATGATGGTGGAGATGATCAAAAACAATGTCATGCCGGTGAAAAGAAAGCAAAGACACCGGTAATAATCCTTCTTAGTATCGTCCAAAAAAAAGAGAAGCATCACCGTCACCGATACATAGCCAAACCACATCAGGTAGGGCACGATGAACAGCTCGCAGAAGGGAATATGATCATCAATACTCATATGAATGACCCGGAAATGGGTCGTCACCTTATCCTCCAGATGGGACCACCATAGAAGGTAGATCATCATATAGGCAAGCAACGGCAGCAGATGCTTTAACTGCTCCGGCTTCAAACTCTGTTTAACCAGCTGCTTTGCGGAATCTAATTTCATGTATAATTCTTTCATAAAGTATGCACCTCTTATCTTGCGACAAGTATAGCACTTGTTAAAAAAATGTCAACATACTTCCGAATAAATTTAGGGAAATTAAGGTTTTCTTAAGGAATCAAGTGTGATATAATGTGAAATATGCCGAAGAAAAACAAGCGATGCCGAAGGCAGCATTTGTTTTTCTGGCATATTTCAGTGAGAAAAGCAGGCTGCGAAGCAGCCAGGAGGTTTACTCATGATGCAGAATGATACCATAAATTTTTATCTTCCGGATTTTTACACCAATTGTAATTTGATCTGTTTTATTTCAGATCTGCAGCAGAACCTTCCGGAATGCTTTTATCCCAATGTAAGGATCGCTTCTGCCTACGGCAGCTTCCCGAATTGTATCTGGAACGGCGGCAGAGTGGTTCTGGATTATATTACAAAGGATAGGATGAAGGCGGTGATCGAGGCCTACAACAGCAGGGGCATTGCCGTGCGATATACCTTTACCAATCCTCTGATCGAGGAGAAGCATCTGGGGGATTCCCTCTGCAATATGGCCATGGAGCTTGCGGACGGCGGATCCAACGAGATTCTGGTGAATTCGCCCATTCTGGAGGAATATGTCAGGGAGAAGTATCCCAAGTATCCCATCATTTCATCCACCACAAAGTGCCTGTATGACCTAGAGTCCATTAAGGCCGAGATGGAGAAGGATTATTATCTTGTGGTGCTGGATTCCGCCATGAACTATTCGGAGGAATTGTTCAAGCTGGATCACCGGGACCGGATGGAACTGATTGTGGATCATTTTTGTCAGGATAATTGTCCCAGAAGAAAAACGCATTACAATATTCTGGGCAAGTGCCAGATGGAATTTTCCACTCCGCCGGCGGATTTCACCTGCAAAAACATCGATAGAGAATTTTTCCAGATCATGGAGAATAAATCCTTTATCTCAACGGATATGATATTCGGAAAGTTTAAGGACGCCGGATTCAGGCACTTCAAGCTGGACGGCAGATCCTATCTGCCCCACAGGCTGATCGCCAGCTTCCTGTATTATCTGGTAAAGCCCCAGTGGCACGACCAGATGTGGCAGGTGATCCTGCGGGAAGTATATAAGATGTAGGATAATGCTCTTTTTTGCTATGCAAATCATAAAAAATATGCTATGATGATTTCGATTTGTTTTTCAATAATGTATATAAAAGATAATACCAGGAGGAAGAAAGCATGTATTCATTGGACGAAGTAAAGAATGTGGATCCTGAGATCGCCCAGGCCATTGTGGATGAGCAGGCCCGTCAGAACAGCCACATCGAGCTGATCGCATCGGAAAACTGGGTTTCCAAGGCTGTTATGGCAGCTATGGGCAGCCCTCTGACCAACAAGTACGCAGAAGGCTATCCGGGAAAGAGATACTACGGCGGATGCGAGTGTGTGGATGTGGTGGAGAACCTGGCCATCGAGAGAGCAAAGGAGCTCTTTGGCTGTGAGTATGCCAATGTGCAGCCCCACTCCGGCGCACAGGCAAATATGGCTGTACAGTTTGCGGTATGCCAGCCCGGCGATACTATCATGGGTATGAATCTGGCCCATGGCGGACATCTGACCCACGGCTCACCGGTGAATATGTCCGGTAAATATTTCAAGATCGTTCCTTACGGCGTAAATGATGACGGCTTTATCGATTATGATGAGCTGCGCAGGATCGCTCTGGAGGCTAAGCCCAAGATGATCATTGCAGGTGCCTCCGCATATGCCCGCACCATCGACTTTAAGAAATTCAGGGAAGTGGCTGACGAGGTGGGCGCAGTGCTCATGGTGGATATGGCTCACATCGCCGGATTGGTGGCAGCAGGTCTTCATCCCTCACCCATTCCCTATGCGGATGTGGTGACCACCACCACCCATAAGACCCTTCGCGGACCCAGGGGCGGCCTGATCCTTTGCAATAAGGAGGCTGCCGATAAGTTCAACTTCAATAAGGCAATCTTCCCCGGCATTCAGGGCGGCCCTCTGATGCATGTGATCGCTGCAAAGGCTGTATGCTTCAAGGAAGCGCTGTCCGACGATTTCAAGACCTATCAGAAGAACATTGTGGATAACGCGCAGGCTCTCTGCAAGGGCCTGATGAGCCGCGGGATCAAGATCGTTTCCGGCGGTACGGATAATCATCTGATGCTGGTTGATCTGACGAATTTCGGTCTTACGGGTAAAGCTGTGGAGAAGCTTTTGGATCAGGCGCACATCACCTGCAACAAGAACACCATCCCCAATGATCCCCAGTCTCCTTTTGTGACCAGCGGTATCCGTCTCGGTACGCCCGCTGTGACCAGCAGAGGAATGAACACCGAGGATATGGACAAGATCGCAGAAGCGATCGCCATGGTGATCAAGGGCGGCGAGGAGAAGGTTCCCGAGGCAAGAGCAATCGTTCAGACCCTCACCGATAAGTATCCTCTGATCTAGGATGATTCGATTTGCATGCTTTAGGGACTGACTAAAAGAGAGGCATATAGAGATATATCGAACAACAGAATGTGATATATAGCAGAAAAGCAGGTCCAACGGGCCTGCTTTTTTTACGGGAAAAAATCTTTGGCTTTGTACAGCACTCATCCCTCCGTCTGCAGCAGGTTCTCCTGCAGATTGCGGTATTCCGTGGGGGTGCAGCCCCGGATCAGCTTAAACATCCGGATAAAGGAGGTCAGATTGGAAAAACCTGCCTGGAGGGCTACCTGGGTCACGGGGAGCTCCGGATCGATCAGCAGTGTCTCGGCTAAATGGATCCGCTGAATATTCAGATAGCGATAGAATGAGATACCCGTATAGCTCTTAAAAAGTCTGGTGAAATGGAACTTGCTAAAGCCTGCGAGGGCGGAGACGGATTCCAGATCGAGATCCTCTGTGCAGTGTTCCTTGATATAATTGCAGATCAGCATAAACTTTTCCGTGTATTCCTTTTGCTTATAATGGGAGTTGTCAAAGGGGACGGTGCGCTCCGCATATTTTTTGCCGATCAGGGCACAGATCTCGATGAACATGGAATAGATGAATACGCCGGAAAAGGCAGTGCCGCGATTGTATTCCTCCTGAATCTTCAGCAGGAGCTCCTTCAGGCGCGCATGGCAGTCCGGAGCATTCTCCCGGGTCAAAAGCATTACGGAGGGGAGAGGTGCGGGGGAGGAAGACTCTATATACAGTACGGACTGCAGCAGGGCGTGATCCGCCTGAAAAATCAGTCTTTCCCCCTCCAGAGCGGACATCCCGTGGATCACACCGGAATTTATGAAGAGGACATCGTCCTCATTCAGATGATATAAGGTGTTATTACAGGTCACCTCATATGTGCTCCGCAGGGGCATCAAGATCTCGATGGGCGTATGCCAGTGGGCGGGATAGGACTCGTAATCCACATTGTCATATAGTTTAAAACCCTTGATCTCACGAAAATGGACGGTTTCCTTTATGCCTTCCAGTGTCTCAATCATAGCTCTCTATTCTCCCGAACTCCTTCGTTCCCTAAATCTTAGCAAGTATAAGAATAAATTATTGCTCCCGAGTTATCGAAAATTGCTATTTCGCCTAAGCTTATTGTAGCAAATAATATGAAAAAGTCCAGTTTTTTTAAGAATTTTGATAATTTTTTTACAAAAAGAATTTCAAACATGGCAAAAAAAGACTGATTTGCAGACCTTGCTCATACATTTTGTATGGGGAGAACACAACAAAATAAAGCTTGACATGAAAAAATAGACAAAAAATATCTGATATTTAGTTCATTCTTGTCCGAAAAGTAAAAAAGATGCTTGTTGAGGTAAAAGAATTCCATTTAAATTTTCATGGCAAGAATTTATACTTAATTTCAGAGAAGGGTTTTACATATAAAATGAGTCATAAGGAAAAGAGTTGCGTGGAGATGAGCAGAAAAAAGGCGGGCATTCTTGCAGTGGCTGTGTTGGCAGTGGCATTTCTCCTCGGCGGATGCGGAGTGGGAAAAGAGAGTGAAGCCGGCAAAGAAGGCGGAGCCGGAACCGTAGCTTCGGAAAGCTGGGCATATGTCCATGAGGATACTACTGAGATTCTAAGGCTTTACGAGGATGGCAGGGCGATTTATAAGGGAAATGCCTACAGCTTTGAGAAGAGTGATGACTTTCTTAACCTTCATGGGGAGAAGGGTGAGGAGTTAAAGCTCCGGTATGCGGTAAAAAATGACGGAATGCTGCTCTATGAGGCGACAACCTACCATTATGTCAGCGGTCCGTCCTCGGAAGGTCTGGTGGGGCTTTGGAAGGGCGGCGAGGAGGATCGTCTCTCCTATGAATTTACCGACAAGGGCACCTATCTGGAGGATGGGGTCTTTCCGGGGCATTATACCTTGGACGAAGGAGCCGGAACCATTAAATTAATGTACAATGATCACTTTGAGGATATCTATCTGTATTACACGCTCTCGGATGGGGAGCTGACGATAGAGTATCCCTGGCCTCTGGTGCATACCGTACAAACGGCAGCTGAGTGATGCAAGGCCGCCGCAAAAACGCTCGGCAGGCCGAGTAATGTCTCAATTAAGTCAGATCGTTAAGCGCTAACGCTTTTCGATAGAGGAAAAGGATGGGGGAACCCCAAAAAGGAGGAGATTATTATGAAACTGAAAAAAATTGCAGCATTATTGCTTGCAACCACAATGGCACTCTCTTGTGCAGCCTGCGGCAGCTCTAACGAGGGCAGCGGGAACAACAGCAGCAGTAACGCCAACAATTCTTCCAATTCTTCAAATGCCAACACCAGCACCGCTAAGGTGGATCTGAAGAACGAGAAGGCATCTCTGGAGATGTGGTGTATCGCTACCGAGAGCGATTCCAACCGCAAGTCCTATGAGCTGGCTATCGAGGAGATGAAGAAGGAATATCCCGACATCACTCTGAACTGGGAGGCATTTGAGAACCAGTCCTACAAGACCAAGATCAAGGCTGCTATGGCTGCCGACGAAGTACCCGATATCTTCTTTACCTGGTCCTGCGCATTCCTTGGCGATTTCGTAGAGTCCGGTAAGGTTTACTGCCTGGATGACGCTTATCAGGATTACAAGAGCGAGCTTCCCGAGGTTATGATGGGCAACTCCACCTATAACGGAAAGCATTACGGCGTGCCTCTGACCATGAACATTGTTGGTCTGTTCGCTAACATGGACCTTCTGAAGGAAGCCGGCTACAACGAGGTTCCCACCACATATGACGATCTGATCAAGTGCTGCGATGCTCTGAAGGCAAAGAATATCATTCCCTTCGGCTGTGCAGGAAGTGAGACCTGGTGTGTAACCGAGTATCTTGAGCCCGTGATCGAAAAGACCATCGGCGCAGACACAATGAATGACATCTTCCTTGGAAAGACCACCTGGGACAATGCAGATGTTGCAAAGGCAGTTGACACCTTCCAGAGCATGGTAAAGGCCGGCTACTTTGATCCCAACGCTGTATCCCTTACCAATGACGAAGTAAAGAATAACTTCATGCAGGGCAAGTATGCATTCTATCAGAACGGTACCTGGAACTGTGCAGACTTCGCAAATGACGCTGACTTCTTCAAGAAGGTTAAGGTTACCGAGTTCCCTGTGATCGATTCCGGCAAGGCTAAGCTTGGACAGCTCATCGGCGGTCCTTCCGATACTCTGGCTGTAGCAGCATCCTCCAAGAATGCAGCAGTAGCAGCTAAGTACACCTTTGAGCTTGGTAAGAGAATCTGCCACTATGGCTATCTGGATGGCTGCGGACTTCCCGCATGGACACCTTACGGTGACACCAGCTCCGTAAATGGTCTGACCCAGGATGTATCCAAGATCTGTAACGCAGCTAACGCGTATGTATTGTTCGGTGATACCGCAATGAACGCAGACGATGCTCAGAAGTATCTGGACTATGTTGCACAGGTATATGGCTGCAAGGTTGACGGCGCCGGCTTCATCAGCGGACTGAAGAGCGAGATCAGATAATCGGATTTTTAAGAGGCGGCTTTTCCGATCTCCTGTCTGGAAAAGCCGCTTTCTTCATCTTTTCGGAAGGTAACGAAACAAAATGAAAAAAAATAAAAGTAAGATTTTGATGGTCGTCCTTTTCCTTTTGCCGGCGTTGCTTTTGTTTATCGGTGTGCTGATCGCACCCATCATCATGTCCGTATTTTACAGCTTTTACGACATGAAGAGCATCAGCCTGAAGGGCGCGGACTTTATATGGTTCGGAAACTACAAGGAGCTTTTTACCAGCGGTTCCATCAGCTTCTGGAAGGCATTGGGAAATTCCATGCTGCTGGCTTTTCTGTCCGTGTTCCTGCAGCTGCCGCTGTCCCTGGGACTGGCTTTGATGCTGGGAAAGGGGATCAAGGGCGAGAGAGGCTTTCTGTCCGTTTATTTCATGCCGGTGCTGATCTCGACCGTTGTAATCGGTCAGCTGTGGAGAAAGATCTACAACCCCGACTACGGTATCTTAAATGCAGTGCTGGGGCTTCTGGGAATAGCTGACAAGATGCCGACGGGCGGCTGGCTGGGAAATGAAAAATCTGCTCTGTGGTGCGTATTTGTGCCGACCCTGTGGCAGTATGTGGGATATCACATGCTCCTGATGTATGCGGGAGTCAGAAGCGTTTCCCCCGAGCTTCGCGAGGCTGCAAAGCTGGATGGAGCCACGGATGCGCAGGTGGACTGGTATGTGGTGATCCCTTCCATCAAGCCGATCCTCAGAGTAAGCGTGATCTTCGCCGTGACAGGATCCCTGAAATCCTTCGACCTGATCTATGTATTGACCAACGGCGGTCCCTTCCACGCCACGGAGGTGCCCAGTACCCTGATGATCAATATGTTGTTTGAACGTAACCGTTACGGCATGGGTAGTACGATCGCAGTGATGATGATAACGCTTTGCTTTGCATTCGCCATCCTGATCAGTGCGGCATTTAAGGAGAGAGAGAACTATGGCAGAAAAAAACACACTGAAGACATATGATATAAATCAGTATGAGGTACAAAAGACCAATAAGGTGCTGAAGGTGCTGATCTATATCGGACTGGTGATCTGGGCCTTGATCGACCTCTTTCCCATCTATTGGATGTTTACCTTTTCACTGAAAAATAACGAGGAAGTATATGGCGCCAATGTCATGGGCCTGCCGAAAAACTGGCTGTGGTCCAACTATGAAAAGGCACTGACAACGGGCAATATGCCCCAATATTTCTTAAACAGCGTGATCGTTACGGTGGCTGCCATTGCGATCTCCCTGATCGCAGCTCTGATGGCTACTTATGCGCTGACCAGGATCGTCTGGAAGGGAAGGGAAATGATGAATGCCTTCTTCATGCTGGGTATTACGATTCCCATCCATTCCTCCATCGTTCCGATCTTTATCACTCTGAGTAAGCTGAAGGTGATCAATTCCTACTGGTCTCTGATCATTCCTTACTCCGCATTTTCACTGGCCATGGCGATCCTGATCTGCACGGGCTTTATGAACGATATTCCCAAGGATCTGGATGAGGCGGCCTATATCGACGGTTGCACCCTGTGGCAGACCTTCATTAAGATCATCGTTCCGCTGATGAAACCGGCTCTTGCCACCATCAGTATCTATACCTTCCTTCAGTGCTGGAACGAATTGATGTTTGCAAATGTATTCATCAGCAAAAAAGCTCTGAAGACACTTCCTGTCGGTATCCAGGCCTTGTCCGGTCAGCATACCACGGATTGGGGACCCATCGGCGCAGCGCTGGTGATCGCCACCTTCCCCACTCTGATCGTTTACATCTTTATGAGCAAATCCATTCAGGAGAGCTTCATCGCCGGAGCGGTAAAGGGTTAACCCCGAAACAGCTGCCCAAAGCAGATGGCAATAAGCGGCGAACGAAAATCAGAAATTATCATCCCTTAAATGAATCCAAGAGGAGGGCAGGCCGAAGGGCCTGTCCTCTTCGCGTTGCGGGAAATATACTAAGGCAAGGGCAGTATGAGGTGCACTACGGGGAGCATACTAAGGCAAGGGCAGTATTTGCTGCACTACGGGGAGCATACTAAGGCAAGGGCAGTATGAGGCGCACTACGGGGAGCATACTAGGGCAAGGGCAGTATGAGCTGCGCTGCGGGAATGGCGTGAGGGAGAATTGCCAGATAACAAAAAAAGTGCTAATATTATAAGATAAGGAGAAGATATGAAACGCGCTTTGAGGAGGGTTGGCGAATGGCAGGAGGGAAAGGAAGGTCTCTTTCATCCAGACTGAAAATGCTGCTGATCGGCATTATTGTGGTGCTTCTTTTGACAACGATTCTTTCCCTTCTGATCATCATCAGGCGGGAGAGGAACGAATACGCCATCCGCGAATCCGAGGGAGTGCTGCAGGGCCTGTCAAAGACCATCTATCTGGAGATGGAGGGGTATAAGGAGCTTTCCAGGATGATCATGATCGAGGACAGACTGGTGAAATACCTGCGGGCCGACTCCGATGAGGTGAGCATTGGGTTGATTAACAACGCCAGATACGGGATCATGAGTATACTGAATGTGACGGAGAATGTGGATTCGGTCTTTGTATTCCGGGAGGACAGGCAGTATCTGACCACAGCGCTGGCCACCAACCAGAAGGCCTATCAGGTGAATCTGGAGCGAATGGACGAGGAGGACTGGCAGGAGCAGATCCTGGGGGGACGAGGCAACGCCCAGATTTCCATCAACGGAAACGGAATGCTACAGCGTACTAACAAAAAGCCCATGATCACCATAGGGCGCGCGGTGTATGACCTGCTGACACAGAAGCGGACCGGTATTATGATGATGAATATTTCCGATGCCTTGATCGAGAAGCTGGTGAACGGTCATCTGCGGGGAGGGGATCTCTGCGTGGTGGGAACGGACGGCACATTTCTCGCCGGGAGGGAGGAGCTTCTGCAGTTTTACAGCCCGGAATTTGAGAGCGAAACGGTCACACATTTGCCTGTGGGGAAGGGAACGGGGAGGTTCCTGCTCTCCGGCTGCAGGGTGGAGGGGATGCCCATCGTGGTGCTGTGCGCCTCCGGCATTGGAAAGAGAGAATTTCCCCTGGGGAATGTCTATGTATTTCTGACGCTGCTCCTGATCTTTGTGATCTCCATCTTTGTGGCGGGAGCCTTTATCACAAGGCAGATCACAGACCCTGTCTTTCGCCTGACAAGCGCCATGGAGCAAAATCGTCAGGCGGGGAAGCTGGAAAAGATTGACGCGGGCATGCCGGGGAATGAGCTCGCCATGCTACAGGACGAATACAACAACATGATCGAGCATGTGAATGAACTGATCAAGAGCCTGATCGAGAAGGAAAAGACACTTCAAAAGGCAGAGATGCGGGTATTACACGAGCAGATCAAGCCTCATTTTCTGTATAATTCCCTGGAGACCATAGGGTTTCTCGCCATGGATGCGGGTGCGGAGAATGTATATACGGCGCTGGAGACGCTGGGAAGCTTCTACCGGAATTTCCTCAGCAAGGGGGACAGGGAGCTGCCTCTGGAGCGGGAGATCCGCATTGTGCAGGATTACCTCTCCCTGCAAAAGCTCAGATACGGGGATATCATTCACGACGAATATGATATCGCGGAGGATACTAGGAAGTGCATCATTCCCAAGCTGATCCTGCAGCCCCTGGTGGAAAACAGTATCTATCACGGAATCCGCCTGAAGGGGGAGGAGGGAGTCATCCGGATCAGCAGCTTCCTGCAGGACGGAAATCTGCATATTGTGGTGCGGGATACCGGTGTCGGAATGGAACAGGAGAGGATCGATCAGCTGCTTGTGACCGGCCGGGATAAGCGGGAGGAGGAACCCTCGGAGAGCTTTGGCCTCTGGGGAACCATAGAGCGTATCCGGTGCTTTTGCGATAGTGACGATGTGGTGAGGATACGAAGCGAAATCGGTGAATACACGGAAATAGAGTTTATTCTTCCGCAGAGAAGAGAGAGTATGGGGGAGAACGAGAATGTACCGAGTGATGATAATCGACGATGAACAGTCGGCCAGAAAGCTGCTTAGGGCCTCCATTAACTGGGACGCCCTGGGAATGGAGGTAGTGGGGGAGGCGGCCAGCGGGATCGAAGCGATCAATGTGATCGACGATCTGGTGCCGGATATCGCCTTTGTGGATATC
>CACXDS010000082.1 GCA_902766425.1 uncultured Lachnospiraceae bacterium | reverse complement strand
CCTGACAGTTGGATCATGCAATACATTGAAAATGATTTTCATTATTCTGAGGTGATTGATGGTGAATATGTCCGATTCTACAAAAAATAAATCAATATGGCAATTCATCAAATTTGCCATTGTAGGCTTGTCCAATACTATTATCAGTGAGGCAATTTATGTAATATTGATCTATTTTAGAATGCATTATGTCCCTGCAAGCTTTATCGGCTTTAGCATTAGCACGATCAATGCATTTTATTGGAATCATAAATATGTTTTTTCCGAGAGCACTCACGCCTTGTCCGCTCCCGAAGCAAAAACACCTATATTGCGCTTATTCTTGCGCACCTACCTTGCCTATTTGGGAAGCTACCTATTAAGCGCATTGTTATTATTCTTTTGGATCGATGTGCTTCACATAGCAAATAAAATGACCCCCTTTTCCCATTTTTTTAAATCCCATGGGTTCCCCGGCTTTGACAATACTTTTCTCGGAGAAGCCCTGGCGGCATTTCTCAATCTTCTGATCACGGTTCCGCTCAATTTTCTTGCAAATAAATACTGGGCGTTTCGTTCAACATCAAACAATAAAATCAAATGAAGCCCTGATTTTATTCTTGCAAAAGTTCAATATTATGTTATACTTTTGAAAGCATGGTTGTTAGTGACCGAACGAAATCAATTATCAATATATGTGTAAGGAGTCATAAATGATAGCAGCAAATAATGTAACCTATCGCGTAGGCAAAAAAGCCCTGTTTGAAGATGTCAATATCAAATTTACGGAAGGCAACTGTTATGGTCTGATCGGTGCCAACGGTGCCGGCAAATCGACCTTTTTAAAGATACTGTCCGGCGAACTGGAGACCACCAAGGGAGACATTACCATCACTCCCGGGCAGCGTCTCTCTGTTTTAGAGCAGGATCACTTTAAATATGATGATCAGGTCGTCATGGATACCGTCATTATGGGAAATGAGCGTCTCTACCAAATCATGAAGGAGAAGGACGCAATCTATGCCAAAGAGGATTTCTCCGAGGAGGATGGCATCCGGGCCAGCGAGCTGGAGGCTGAATTTGCAGAGATGGACGGGTGGGAGGCAGAATCCAACGCCGCTACTCTCTTAAATGGTCTGGGCATTGATTCCTCCTACCACTACTCCATGATGAGTGATTTGGACGGCAATATAAAGGTGAAGGTTCTGTTGGCCAAGGCCCTCTTTGGCAACCCGGACATTCTGCTTCTGGACGAGCCCACCAACCACTTGGATCTGGATGCCATTGCATGGCTTGAGGACTTCTTGATCGACTTTGAGAATACTGTAATTGTAGTCAGCCATGACCGATATTTTCTGAATAAGGTCTGCACCAATACTGCCGACATAGATTACGGCAAGATCCAGCTCTATGCCGGAAACTATGATTTCTGGTATGAATCCAGCCAACTCCTCATCAAACAGATGAAGGAAGCAAACAAGAAAAAAGAAGAAAAGATCAAGGAACTGCAGGAGTTCATCTCCCGCTTCTCCGCCAACGCATCCAAGTCCAAGCAGGCAACCTCCAGAAAGCGCGCCCTGGAAAAAATCGAACTGGACGAGATCAAGCCCTCCAGCAGAAAGTATCCTTATATTGACTTCAGACCCGACCGTGAGATTGGAAACGAGGTATTGACGGTAGAGCATCTTTCCAAGACCATCAACGGCGAGAAGGTTCTGAATGACATTTCCTTTGTCATGGGCCGCGAGGATAAGATTGCCTTTGTAGGCAGCAACGAATTGGCTAAGACCACTCTCTTCCAGATTCTTATGGGTGAGCTTGAGCCGGATGAGGGCAGCTATAAATGGGGTGTGACCACCTCCCAGGCCTATTTTCCCAAGGACAATACCGCAGAGTTTGACAATGATCTGACCATCACGGACTGGCTCACAGGTTACTCCCCCGTGAAGGATGTGACCTATGTCCGCGGCTTTCTTGGCAGAATGCTCTTTGCCGGAGAAGATGGTGTAAAGAAGGTAAAGGTTCTTTCCGGAGGAGAAAAGGTGCGTTGCCTGCTCTCCAAAATGATGATCAGCGGCGCTAATTGTCTTCTTCTGGACGAGCCCACCAACCATTTGGATATGGAGAGCATTACTGCGCTGAATAACGGCCTGATCAAATTCCCCGGTGTAGCGCTCTTCTCCTGCCATGATCACCAATTTGTACAGACGACTGCCAATCGTATCATTGAGATTCTGGCAGATGGAACCATCATCGACAAGATCACCACTTACGACGAATATCTTGCAAGTGATGAGATGGCCAGAAAGAGAACTGTATTTACCGCACAGAAGGAAGAGGATGATAATTAACAGCTTTGCCCTCGCAGCCAGCGAGGGCATTTCATTTTCAAATAAAGGAGACCAACTATGATTGACCTGCATGTACATTCCACAAGATCCGACGGCACCTACACTCCCACAGAACTGGTGGATTACGCCATGGAAAAGGAACTGACCGCCTTTGCCCTGACTGATCACGATACCACGGACGGCCTGGAAGAGGCAATGACCCATGCCGCAGCTTTGCGATTACAATTACCCGAGAATCAAAGTTCAAGTGTTCCCGAGGTGATACCGGGCATAGAGCTCTCCACGGATGAAACCGGCACAGAGGTCCATATGGTGGGACTTTTTATCGACCGTGACAATACTGTCTTTCGGCGCTATCTGGAGGAATTTGTAGAATCCCGAAACAATAGAAATAAAGAGATGTGCTTGAGATTTCAAGCGCAGGGGATCGATTTGACCTATGAAGCACTTCTGGCCCGCTTTCCCGACTGTGTTCTGACCCGAGCACATTACGCCAGATTTTTGATGGAACATGGGCTAGTGGGCAGCACACGGGAAGCCTTTGATCGCTATCTGGGCAGTCGATGCAGCTGCTATGTCCCCCGAAATAAGATCACGCCGGCAAAGGCAGTGGAATTGATCCTTACAGCGGGTGGGATTCCCATCCTTGCACATCCCATCTTATATCGTCTCTCCGATGCCAGACTGGATGCTCTGGTAGCCTCCCTGAAGGAAGCAGGACTTGTTGGAATCGAAGCGATCTATAGCTCCTACAGCCCCTCAGAGGAGCGTCAGATCCGGCGCCTGGCCAAGAAATACAATCTGCTCATCAGCGGCGGCTCCGACTTTCACGGTGCCAATAAGCCGGGTCTGGATCTGGGAACAGGCTATGGAAAGCTTTATGTCCCCGAGGAGATATTACAGAATTTAAGAGCCTATAAACACAGGAAATAAAGAACGAAATACAATATTTTTACTTTACAACAACATGCTTTACGATCTCCGCAATGCGCATAAGCTTTGGTCTGATGGGACATACCAAAAGCCAAAGCCCTGTGGAGAGCCTGTAAAACATGTTTTTTACACTTAGGCTTTTCCCTTTTCGAATTCTGGCAATCATGATTCCCCGAACCTGGTCTTCTCGGAGAGGTCCTTCAATCTGATTCTGATTATCCCCTACCAGATAAAGCTCCTGCCCCTTATGCCGATAGACCCTATGCAGAACCAGAATTCCACGGGCAAAGCCCTCATCGTCCGTACTGCCCTTCTCTCCATCCCTGCGGTAAAGCACCACATCCCCACGCCTGATTCTTTTTCCTCTCAATGGTTCTACAATGACCTGATCGCCTTTCTGCGGATTCAGTAAAGGATACATACTGTACCCTTGGGTAGAAAACTGTACACTCTGCCCTTCTGCTAAAATCATTTCCAGATTCACTTTTTCCTGCTCTCCCCAGCCCGGATTCATTTTTTCCTGTTCCGGCTGTCCCATAGCCTTTCGCTCTTGATTCTTCTGCTTTTGATTTCTCTGCTCCCGGTCCATTTTGTTTCCGCCCCTTCGTTTCCGGCCCTTTCGTTTCTTCTCCTGCTTCTCAGCTCCTTGATCTGACCTGGCCTCCACCCTCGGATGAAGCTACTCAAACAAAGCTCGTCAAAACTATTATGGCATCTTTTTGAAGAAAATGCTATAATTAATTATACCAGAACTAGCCAAACAGCATAGATTCCATAAGGAGTTCACATATGAGACGAAACCCTTTTTTTCTTTTACGCAGCTTAAACGAAATACCTTATCTTCTCCCCTATGGTCAGGGCATTGCAGATCACAAGCGAGGTGTTTGTTTGAATGAGACCGGCGTATTCCTTTGGAATGCACTGGCGACAGATCAGAAAAAGGATGCGCTTTTATCGCTCCTCGCAGAGCACTATGAGGCTTCTGAAGATGAACTTACGGAATTGGCTCAGGATCTTGACCTCTATCTGGAACAGCTGATTCAAAATGGCGCAGTACTCCCGGATGCAGATCCCTGGGCAGTTTCCGCCCCATTCTACAAAACACTGGAAATTGCCGGTCTGGTTCTCCGTTTGGAAGGACCGGCTGAGGTATTCAGCAAAAGCTTTCAAGCCTTTCAAGCCGCAAATGCTTCTGCTCTCGTGCCTGACATGACAATCACGGCTTTTGCCGGCCTCTGCCCCTACAAGAACCCCGGCAATCTGATTCTGCGAAACGATCTTATGACAATACTCGACTGCGGGAATTATTATGAACTTGAGTTTCTGTCAAATATACAGGTCAGATCTTTGATTTTGAAAAAGGACGGAAGCAAAGCCATCTTCTATTATGCCTTCCCTCACAATGATTTACTTAAAGAAGAGCTTTTTCACGGTATTCGGGAAGCCTTTCTCTATCTTGCCGGACTTCACGGAATGGCTGCGATCCATTCCACTTCCATCTTCTATCAGGGAAAAGCCTGGCTTTTCTCCGGCCATTCCGGCATGGGAAAATCCACTCATGCGCGTCTCTGGCAGGAGACCTTTCAGACACCTCTTCTCAACGGAGATTTGAATCTTATAGGAAGAAAGGATGGGAAACCATTGATTTATGGTATTCCCTGGTGTGGAACATCCGGTATTTTTGATACAAGAAGTCTTCCCTTGGGAGGAATCATATTATTAAAGAGAGGAAAAACCAATTATACCCAGGAGCTCAGCCCTGACCAGCAAGTGCTTTTGGTGGATCAGCGCCTGATCTCCCATTCTTGGACTGAGCTGCTCTTTGACACGAACTTGGATCTGATCAAAAAAATAGCCCCCGAACTCCTCATCTGCAATCTCTATTGCACTAAGGATCCGGAGGCCGCCCATGTTATGCGTGACCGCATTGAACAAGCCATTCGGGAGAAAGCTTAAAAAGCACGCACCAATTCATCGATCTCTTCCTCATTTAATACAACGCATCGTCCCTGCCGGATCGAATAAACCCGGTTGCAAGCTGACAGCACTGTGGGACGGTGTGTTGTGACAATACATGTTCTTGGATAATCATCCTGCATGATATTTTTCAGCACCTTTCGCTCAGTCTGTACATCCAAAGCTGAAGTTGCCTCATCCAAAAGCAGTAACGGTGACTTTCTCAGCAGCGCACGGGCAATGGAAAGCCTCTGCGCCTGTCCTTCCGAGAATCCACCGCCCCTTTCCTGGATCATGGTGTGGATCCCCTCCGGAAGCTTCTCCACAAATTCCCAGGCGCAGGACAGCTTAAGGCAATCTATAATCTCCTCATCCGTAGCATCCGGCTTCACATTTCGCATATTTTCCGCGATTGTTCCGCTGAACATAGTATTGCCCTGGGGTACATAGGAAAACAGCTTTCTTGTGGATGGGCACATGACTAGCCTTCCCTCCTCTTCTCCGGAATTCTCCCACCCGCCATATAGATAAGCCTCTCCCGTCTTCGGCTGTATTAAGGATAGAATCAGCCGCAGCATGGTTGTTTTACCTTCCCCTGAGGGCCCAACCAACGCTATGATCTCATGGGGATGAGCCTCCAGCGATGCATCCGTAAATACCCTTGTCCCTGTACGATAGGAAAAACTCAAATGGGACATTTGCAGACTGATTCCCTCCTGACGCCATTTTGCCCGGAATTGATCCACCTCGTCATCCCTACTGTAATCCTCCCGGGGCATTTCCACAATATCCATAAGCCGTCCCGCAGAAGTAGTCAGACCGATGGCCATGGGAACCAGCGATGCAAGACTGCTCAGGGACCCGGTCAAGGTTCCCGACAGGGTGAGGAACATTGTCATAGTACCATAAGTGATCACCCCACTCCACACTCGATAAATCCCCCAGCCGTAAGAGGAGTAGGAAACAGCCAGACCCACTGTTGAGAGGAGCAGTGAAGTCCAAATGGACATCTTTCGAAAATCCAGCCTCATCTCAATATATTCTTTTTGTAATTGCTTTAGTCTTTCCACATATAATCTGATCAGGGAAAAAGCCTTGATCGTCTGGATATTGGAAAAGGTTTCCTGATTAAAGCCGGACAACTTGGCCCCCATTGCGGCGCTGCGCTGGTTATTGTTTACCATGCGTCTCATCAGCGTTCTGGACAGGAGTACCGTCACCGGCATTCCCATCATCGCAAAAAGTGCAAAGGTCCAGTCCTGACAGACAACCATGGCAAAAGCACTGATGAATCGGAACAGATAGATCAAAAGATTTGGAATAAAGCTGAGTACACCGGAGGAAATGTTCGAACAGTCACTGCTCCATCTCGTCAATAAATCTCCTGTATGATATCCTGTCAACGCCTCCCAGTCCGTCACCATGATCTTTTCAAATATATCCGCCTTGATCTCTGCATCCACCTTCATGCTAATGGAGGCAGAAACATATTCAGAAATCTGATTGACGATCATGGTGCCGATATTTAATCCAATCATAACTGCGAAGGTGCCCACAACTGCTCCGGATTGATGCCCGGTAATAATATCCACCAGACTTTTGGACACCCAACTGGAGAGAAGCCCCACTCCCGTACCCACAAATCCAAGCAGGGTATAAAAGACCATGGCCCCCCAATACCTTCTTGCGTAGGAATAAATCCATAAGGTCTGACGCCACATTTCCTTCAGACGACCGGATTTTATCCTGTTTATATAAAACTGAATTTTATCCCTCATACTATGCTCTTCAAAATTTTATATTTTGGTAGATATTGTGATTCATTCTGCCTGACTATAATTGACACCAATTTGGCAACCTATTTAAATATAAATGAAATCATTGTTCCTGTCAATATAAGCGCATTTGGGAACAAAAAGACCGACCCTCACAGGCCGGTCTTTTTGTTCTCTCTAAAATCAAACTATTATTGTTCAAAAACAATTATTGATTGTGCTGACCACAGTCATGGTTGCAGCTCAAGGTGCTTCCTGCCAGTGCAAGCCCCTCATCTGCCTCAACGATCACATCGCCAAGACCAATGTTGTCATTCCCATTGTTATGATAGTTGTACTTAATGGAAATGGTGTTGGAACCGGAACCACCGATGCAGGTACCATTGGAACTCTTATATACAACGGGCATATTAAAGGAAATAGTCAAAACCTGCTCTCCGCTGTGATGACCATCCGCTGCCGCATGAACTCCATTGAACTGTACTCTGTAGTCATGTCTGCCCTGCTCATTGGTCTGATGAATGTAACCGGTCACAGTATAGCAGTCACCACTTGCAGCGTAAACGCCCTCTGCCAACTCCTCATTTGCCAAAACTACAGGCTTAACATAATTCTTCATTGTTTTTTCCTCCTTAATCTTTTCAAATTCTTTTTTCTTTACTTCGGCTTGACGCCTCTTGCACTTCTACCTATTGGGTTAATTCCTGCGCTAGATTTCGGTCTTCACTTTTGAGTCTTATGACTTAACCTTAGTCATTGACCTCAACCCTTCGCCCCATAACCCCCAGATAAAAAGTATAAATCCTTTTACCTTGATGCCATTCTAACACAGGGCATCCAAAATCGCAAGCATTCTAACGGTTTTGTTACAGTTCAACACATGGCAGCTCCAGATAAAAGGAGCTTCCCTTGTTCAGCTCTGATTCGCACCAGATTCTTCCATCATGCCGTTCCACAATGCTCTTTGCTATGGCCAGCCCCAAACCATGCCCGCCATCTCCGGGTGTCCTGGAGCGATCCGCCCGGTAGGAACGTTCAAAGATATGCTGAAGATCCTCGGCTGAAATTCCCATTCCCGTATCCTTCACAGATATTCTCAGCTTCCCCTTCTCCGCTTCCTTCGCCTCCAGTGTGATTGCATCCCCTATTTGCGAATACCGCAATGCATTTGTAAACAGATTGTCCAACACTCTCACGATCTTCTGCGGATCCACACAGATCATACAATGAAGCTCATCAGGAAGACTTAATTCCAGTTTTCTCTCCGCGTATTTGATGTCTGCCTCACAGGAATAATAGAATTCCTCCAGAAGAACCGACGCATCAATCCTTTCCAGCTTCAATTGCAGCTCCGGATTCTCCATTTGTCCCAGCAAAAATATTTCATCCATAATGGCGTTCAGATTTTTCAGCCTTCTGTCCATCAGATCCAGAAGCTCCATATATTCCTCTTCACCCATATTCTTTTTTTCCCTAAGAAGCCCCACAGTACTGACCAATGCTGTCATGGGTGCCCGCAGATCATGGGAAAGATTGCGAAACAGCTCTGTCCGCTCACGGCTTTGTCTGTTCAGTTTTTCATTTGCCCTGGACAATTCATCATTGGCCTCCAGGAGTGCTCTTTCTAATTCCTCCCGGGTAATCGTCTTAGGCTTGGTATATTTTTTCTTTTCCATTCTTCCTCCCCGAGAGTATTGCCCGGGTGTTATCCCTTAAAGCAATAGCCTTTTCCCCATACCGTTTCGATCATACTCTCAAGTCCGACATACCCCTCCAGCTTTTTTCTCAATCTGCTGGCATTCATCATAATATTCCGCCTGTCGGCCTCAATATACCCTCCCATGGTCTCCTGCCCGATCCGTTCAAAGGTCATGACCTCTCTTCTATGCTTCGCAAGGCAGACTAGAAGCTCATATTCCTTATTTGACAACAAAATTTCTTCGTCCCGATAAAAAACACGGTGATTCAGCAATTCAATCCGAAGCGGCGGGAACTCTAGCACTCCGGTCTGTCCTGTCACGCCCTGATATCTGGTGATATGGATCTGAATCCGGAGAGCAAGCTCCTCCAGACTGCAGGGCTTTGTTACATAATCCACCGCTCCCAGGGTAAGCCCTTTGATCCGATCCTGTTCCTCCGTTCTTCCTGTCAAAAACAGAACAGGAACCTGCGTGAGATTGCGCAAAAGCTTCAGGGTACCATATCCATCTGTCCCGGGCATCATCACATCAAGCACAATGCAATGAGGCAAAAAATCCGGTACGATGCGAAGCGCTTCGTCACATGAGGCCGCTGTCTTAACCTGATATCCCTTTCCCTTAAAAAACTCGCTGTTAACATGAAGTACTTCTTTGTCATCATCCACTAATAGCAATCGATCCATACTTAATCCTCCAACGCGCCCATCATACGCAGCTGCTCCATAAACTCCTGTATATCCTGATTGATCAGATTCTTCTCCTCAGGCCTCGCCTCATACTCCACCATGAGTTCGTCCAATAATTCCTTCTTATTTTTTCCTTTGGAAAGTCCATCCCAGAGATAAGCTCCTGTTTCATTCAAAGCAAATAGTATTTCTGTCTTTTCCTCTCCCTGCACTTGCCTTACCACCATGGAGTGCCCGCCCATCCTTCTACACTCGTATCCTGCCTTGATCTTCATGCTTCTTCTCCCATCCATATCATTTGTGGAACAGCTTCATTTGCTCCACCACACCGGCTCTCTGTCCCGCATTTTTCAGAATATCACCAAGAGATCCTCGATTTAGTCTCTTATTATTTTTCATAAACACAACAAAGGTTTTCACCCAGAGATAGGGCCATTTCCATTTCTTTTTGCTCTCCTTGGGATAATTCATCCGCATCTGATAGTGAAATTCCTTGATATAGGCAAGCATCCCCCTTTTTCTGAGAGCCACCATACGGTTTTTATCCGCCTTTCCAAATTCTTCGGCATCCACAATATCAATCAGAAATTGCTCCGCATATTGCTTGGAAAAAGCTTGCTCCAGGTCCATCCCGTAAACAATTCCCCGTCTCAGTCCCAGATATTTCTCACAGACCAATGTCACTGCTTTTGCAAACCCATCCACTCCAAAGCTCTCGACCAATTCCCTGAAACGCGCCGATGTTTTTTCATCCGTTTTCTGGTTCCAGAACACAACCCAATCCGTCAGAAGCTTAAGTCCAAAGCCCGCCCTTAAGAAATGCTGCAGCATATGTAATAATAACTCCAGTGCCTGAAGAGGATCCGATGTTGTAGGTATATTCACTCCCATGGACTCGGTGCTTCCCACTGTCCGAAAATACTCCGGCAGCAGCTCATCCATTTTCTGATTGATCGTCTCATCGTCAAATGGCTCCGCAAGCATGGCATGCAATTCAATATCCGTCCCGGCAGCATTCTGATAAACAAGATGATGATTCGCATGCTGCTCCTCGGAAACATGGTACCCCATCTCCTCCATGACCTTTCCTGCGGCCAGAACATGCTCCATATTTTCAAACAATAAATCCACATCTCCTGACTTTCGATATTCCGGCACCGGATAATAAGATGCCACTCCGCATCCCTTCAATACCACTACGGGTATGTCCGCCTTTGCCAGGCGTTCCACCAAACCCTTGGTCAAAAAAAGCAAACGATAACTCTGCCGGACAGTCTTTTCAGCCGCCCGCTGCGCAATCTCCATGGCCCCCGGCGAGATTTTCTCTGCATATTCAGCCAAAATATCGTAGATCATGGATAGCACTCTGTGCTGCTCCGCCAAAGAGACCATGTTTTCAACGCCGGAATGCAATAAAAAGTCCTTCTCCCGCTCGCCCAGCTCTTCGCCCGCCAGCGCAGCTCTCAGACAGGCACATAAGCAGATAACCTCTTCTCTCAGCTGATGGCCTTCAGAAGTATCTCCCCCCGTCCTCTTATTATCCTCCCTACTCTCCTTAATTACAGAATGCTTCCTTTTATTCCTCTTATCGGAAATAATTCCATCGATGCGAAGCCCCCGGAGCATAGCGATTCCGCAGGTAAAAAGAAAATACCCCCCTATATGAAACAATACTGCTGCAAGGCGTATCATCACCTTCCAGGAAAGGCAAGAGATATCCTTCACATATTTTCCCTCTGCAAGTTTTCCCATGGCTTCTGCCACAAAAGGATCCTCCCCATATTTTCGAACCGCCTCCGCAGCCTTTCGGATTCCTTTTCCTGCGGTAAGCTCCTGCTTCACCAGGAAAAAGCTGCCAAAAAAGATATGAAAGGCAGTGATATCCCCATAATCCTCTTCTATCCCCCGCTCCTTCAAGGTGTCCCGAAAATCCGAGGCAATGGAGATCCAGACAGGCGCCAGGTTTTCCTTATACCGAAAGGTAATAGACTCATCATTCACCCTGTATAAATAAACACTGTCATTCACAAAAGCATATCTGGGATGATAGGCATAGCATAGGATATTGTGTGCTTTATCCTGCGTAAAGGGATATGCTCTGGAAAAAAGCTTATTTTCCATCAAAAATGCTCGTCGATACAGCTTTCCCCAATTATACGCCAAATGACCGTAGCGATAAAAGCCTTCAAATCGAAAATCAGCGGTTTCGGTGTATTCACCGGCCCTTAGGTGATGCATATTGACATCCAGGATCTGATTTCCCTGAAATTTCCTGTAATTACCCACTACAATATCCGCATTCTCTTCCAATGCTTTTTTTACAAGACAAGCAATGGCCTCGGAACCATCCAGCTTATCATCGGAATCCATAAAAAAAACATACTCCCCCCTTGCTGCGAACAGTCCGGTGTTTCGCGACAATCCGCGCCCTTTATTCTCCTGATGACAGACCCTGACATTATCATATTTTGCAGCATATTCGTCCAGAATCTCAGGACACCTGTCCGGCGAGCCGTCATCCACCAGGATCAGTTCTATATGGGGATAACTCTGTGACAGTGCACTATCCACCGACTCATATATATAATTCTCCGTCTGATAGACCGGAATAACAATTGAAACCAGAATGTCCTTCATGCTTCCCCCTGTCTCTTTTTCGAGAGGTTTTTATAATTTTTCACAAATTGTATTGTCTGTCGAAGCTGCCTGCTCCTGCAGAACAAAATCCCATTACAGAAAACCGGCAGGCAGACACAGGCCATTGCTGCAAGCAGGAAACGCCACAGTCCTCCCCCACCATAAATCAGATATGCCATTTTCCGGGAAATCCATGCCTCCCCGGCGGCCAGCAAAATATATCCAAACACCTGTAACTCATACCGTCCCGCGGATTTCTGAAAATAACTCCGATAACAGATATAACTCTTTCCCAGAAAAAGAATCCCATAGGCGACCGTTGTGCCCAACATCACTCCGATGATTTCCAGTCTTCTGACCAAAACCAACGAAAGAAAGAGGTTCACAAGGGCTGCCGTCATTGCCACCCATTTTTCCCGATCAAAAATCCCTAAGGCATTCACATATACCCCGATCGGAAGAAAAAGAATATACAGCATGCAATTAAAGGCGCACAAGAAAACTGTCATCTCCGATAAAACAAATTCTTTTCCTAGCCATAGCTCCGAGACAAAAATGGATGCCAGCCCCGCGACTCCTGCCATAATCACTGCAGAGACCACAAAAAATACAAAAGTAAAGCTCTGCAGTAAATCCTCATCTCTTTCCCGATCCTTTTCCACCACAAGATTCCCAATTGTGGGCTGCAATGCGCCGGACAGGGCCTGCATGATATTGATCAGAGATTGCGTGATCAGGCAGTAATTGGAAAACAAACCCGCAATACCAAGATTGATGAATCCCGACATAATCAAGTTATCCGTGGAACTGAGCAGCTTTTGGGAAACTCTGGTAAAAAAAAGATTTTTCACATTTCGGAATACTTCTGACCGCACCTCCTTTGAAGGTGCAAGCTCCCTATACTTTTTCAAATAGGGATATTGTTGGTCCACATATCTGATCAACAATAAATTTACGATCACCTCAAAGACAATGCCCAGACTGAGCGCGGTCACATAACTGCCTGTCCACAGCACAAACAGGATCACTGAGGCATAATTAAATATACTGATCACCATCGTTGCAAGACTGGAGAGATATTCTCTCTGATCCGCAATGATAATGGAACGCTTGTAGGACAGCAGATAACCCAGCACGGATCGAAGAAGCCACAGACCATAGATCAGCCTGATGTATCCAAGGGAAAAATGATTATCCTTCATGACAAGATGCACAAAAGGGAGAAAAAAAACTCCCAAAACGGCCATTACACCTGCCACAACCAAATAGGCTCTCCGATAGAGGTTCATCAGAGATGCGATTCTCTCCTCCGCCCCTTCCGTGATTGCACTGTACAAGTGATAAACGATAGCAGTTGAGATTCCCAGTTCAGAGACAGAAAACACCATAATGATATTGGAAATGACCCCGTTTAATCCGATCAACTCCGTACCAAGCCTCAGATTGATGACCCTCTGACTGAAAAACCCGGCCAGAATGATCAACAACTGCGAGAATACACTAAAAAAACTGTTTTTCGCCACATTTTTAGCACTCATGAATTCATTTCTCCAAAAGGCCCCCCAGCAGCTTCTTCCACTGTCCGATCACCCTTTCCATTCCAAACGGTTCAAGCTGCTCCGATGCCTTTTTCCCCATTTCCGCCAGCCTTGCCGGATCGGATATCAGACTCTTTATTTTCCCGGCCATTTCCTCCACATCAAAGGCATCTATCAGATATCCATTGACGCCATCTTCAATCATATCAGCCGGGCCCGTAGGAATATCAAAGCTGACACAGGGTACCCCCATGCTTCGCGCCTCCAAAAGGCACATGGGAAGCCCCTCCGATCTGGATGTCAGGACAAAGAGCTTTGCCCTGCAAAGATAATCTTCCACTCGCGGCACCATTCCGCAGAGGATTAATTGCTCCTGAAGCCCAGAACATTTACAGAACTCTTCCAGCATGGTCCGCTCCGGACCCTCTCCGCAGAGATACCACTTCCAATCCGGACAGGCCGTTAATACCTTCTCTGCCACCCTCACGAGCAGATCAAAGCCCTTAACAGGCACCAGTCTTGCCACGGTAACAATAGCATTTTCTCTTTCATCAAATGACGCAAGAGCACGCACAGGTTCCCCTCCCGAACTGTTATCCCCTCCATCCGAGCGCTGCCCCAGCCTCTCGATTGGATTGAAAATTGCCGAAATTCTCTCCTGTCTGTTCATTTCAGTGCAAAACGCCTTGGCATCTCCCGGTGTCAGGGTAACGATCCAGTCGGTTCTCTTGGTGAATAGCTTCAGGATCCAGCGTCGATACCCCTGTGATAATTCAAATCCCAGATTGGAATGCTCCCAAGAGATCACCTTCGTTTTCCTGCCCCTCGAAGCCGGAAAGGACAAAACATCCAGAACGATATCTATATCTATGATAATATCTATCTCCCGCTGCTTCAAAAAGGAGCGCAGTTTTGGGATCAAGGGCAAGTATTCCGGCCCCGGTGTGAGCCATCTGTTTCCCAGAGCAAATCTTTTAATCCTGTCATCTACCTCATAAAAGGGCTTTTCCTTCTGTTCCACAAGACTCAGAATAAGAATTTCATAACCCGGATCCTTTACCAACTCATTGGCAATCATTACGGAAACACGCTCCGTCCCGCCGTTTCTTGTGATATCGCCGGAAAAAAAACAGATTCTGCTCATGTTTTCTTACCTTCCCCTAAATACCGTGCCCAGTAAAATCCCTGCTTCCTCCGATTTTTGCGCAAAAAAGATCTGCTTTTGGTCGCACATCCGTCTTATGGATAACAAGAATTCCAGCCGATAATGCTGCGATTTCTCGCTACAACTCGGTCTGTCAAAAGCAAGTCTGAGCATTCTGCTCTCTCCCCCTGTGATTCCTCGAAGCGTACCCTCCATTCTCCCCAAGAGAATAGGCGTTTGCCCCTCCTGCCTCATCCACAGAAGGACCTCCGCTTCCTCGTACAGTACGCCAAAGCCGTCATTGAATACCTCGACAGTGCAATCCCAGCGTTTTCCCAGCTTCATTCCGACACTGCGCACCCGGAGTAAATACCCCAGATGCTCTTCCACATATTCATAGAGAGTCTTCCCCTCATAGGATGTCTTTTTCCATTCCGTCAGCATTCTTTCCTCGTGGGTGGAGTTCAGATAGGAAACCCGAAGCTTCGATAAGATCTTCACCACCTGCTCAGGCTTAAGCGGTTCCGTTGGAAATAATACCTCCCCTCCGTAGGGCACTTCATCCACAAAGGGCTTCATAAAAAGTATCTCTTCCTCCGTGCCCCACATTTCACCCCAACCGCATTTACCGGCCGTCTCCGGTCCAAAGGTTCCCAAATGCGTCTGTGATCCAAGGATTCCATCATTGAAAAAACCTATTTTACCGCCTGCCCCCTGCGATAAGGCATTTTCTGAAAATGCACAGCGAAGCTGAACGGGTTTACGAATCGAAAGTGGAATCCTTCCGTCCGTTTCCTGCCTGAAAAGAGTGATCAATTCCTGCAAGCATTTAGGGGACAGGAATTTAGACTCATGCATCTCTCCCCAGTTTCCCACCAAAAGTCCCTGATAGACATAAATATCCTCTTCAAATTCTTTCAATACAGAGATTACTTGGGAAAAATGTTTTTTTACCAGTGAAAAAAGGGAGGGTTCCCTTACCATCCCTTTTCCCTCAGTGTCATAACAGATCCTGACGATCATTTGAAAGCCCAGATCTCGAAAAGCGCTCAATATACTGCGCATCTCATTCAAAGCTGAAAAATCCAGTTCCCGATCCCGAAAAGCCCCGATATCCATGAGAACCAACGCAAGGCATTCCCCTTCGTAACGAACAGGAGGTTCATAGGGAACAGTACCGGGATAATAAGTATAGATCCGATAAAAGCCCCTCCCGGGATTGTCCACTCTTGTATCCTCTTCTTCCCAACAGTTAGGTTGAAAAGAGACTCCGAAATTTTTAATAAAAGATAACATCCCTGCTCTCCCCGGCCTTTTTCTGTAGGATCTTAATCCTGAATACAACGGCCAAAATAGACAAAGTCATACGGAGCATATATACGACCGGCTTTAGACCGGAATGCATGCTCTCCCCTGACAGTCTGGCGTGCATCACTGCCGGCATTTCCTCCACCTTATATCCCACAAGGAGCATTAGTATGATCATATTGGCATCCGGATATCTGTCATCAAAGCGTCCGTATTTGGAATAATAGAGAACAGCCCGGTTGCTCAGTCCCTGCAGCCCCGTGGTGGGATCAGCGATCCGTCTTCCGGTAAACAGCTTGATCAAAAACCGAAACAATGCGTAAGCCAAATGCTTGGCGGGTGAAACAGGGAAATCACTGCTCCCCTCCATGAAGCGGGATCCCAAAACGATATCGGGATAATCTCCGAATTTATCCGGCGTCCTAAGGCGATCATAAAGCTTTAATATATTACAGGCGTCATGCTGTCCATCCGCATCCATCTGGATCACATAGCGATACTTTCTACGGATTGCATACTTATATCCCAACTGGATCGTACTGCCATATCCCAGATTAAATACATTTGAGATCAAAGTAAACCCACTGTTTCGCACGATCCGGTTCGTGGCATCCGAAGAAGCATCATTGATCACCAGCACATCGGCAATCTCCATGATCTCCGGCCTGCGCAGATCCTTAAGCACCGTCAATATATTCTGTTCCTCATTATACGCAGGTATAATGATCAGGACCTCTTTTTGCCTCGTCTTCTGCATAAGCTCTTTCCCTCGCATTCTGCCGTTCCGTCGGCATTTTACGATGATGGTAAGATCAAAATCATTTCACCGGGAAATCCATTTCCCGCATCTGTTTATAATAAATCAATTAATTCCCGCATATCTTCTTCGAATGAAATCCTGCGTCTGCCGGCATTCTCTCCAAGCATACGAGCCTTTTCGGGATGTTGGATCAAATCCCGTATTGCATCGGCCAATGCCCCGGGCTCCAGTCTGCAGACCAGTCCATCCACTCCGTCCTCCACTTGCTGCCTATTACTTAATATATCGGACACAATGATGGAACAGGAAAGGGTCTGTGCCTCCTGGATTGCAATACTTTTTCCCTCATAGGCTGTCGCATGGACATACAGGTCAGTCTGCCTAAAATAGGGATAGGGATTTTCCGTAGTTCCCAGCAGTAAAAAATCCTCCTGCAATCCCTTTGCCTCTATGAGCTTCTCCAGATTACTTCTCTCTTCTCCCTCTCCGAGTACATACCATCTGGCCTTTATCCCGGCCTTCTTCAGCTTTTCCATAGCCTCTATGGCAATGGGATAAGCCTTTTGCTTATTCAATCTTGCGACAGTAAGTATCCTCACTCCCTCAAAGGAATCGGTAAACCCACCCGCAAGCTCAGACTTTTCCAGAATTTTTTCCCGGTTGATCATATTGTGAAAGACATGGGTATGTTCCTTGCACTCCGGATATATCTCCAGAAAGCTCTTCATGGTCTCCTCGGAAACAGGGAAAATCTTGTCAAAGTCAGCATAACAATCCCGGTCCAGCTTTCTGGTATAACCGGAAAGTTGATAATCTATATGAAAAAAAACTGCTTTTTTCCTAGCCCTCACATGATCATGCACATAGTAGGCAGCGCCACCCTCGATAAAGGCAATGGCCAGATCATATTCTTCCTCTGACCGCTCTCCCCCATCGGAGAGAATACGCCATAGAAGCTTATCCACCTGAAAACGCCCTCTTTTTATCATATCCAGGCTATTGCCGACCAGATAGGGAAACCTTCGAAAAACCGTACCTCTCCGCAGCATAGCCTGAAAAACCCTCCCTACCATTACCCTGCGCCCCCTGGCTGAGAGCACCGACTCGAGGGAATATCTTTTGTTGAGTAACCTCACATGCCCCGGGAGGCGGCTTGCCAGCTCTCCCTGCCCCATAAGAACATACAGATCAACCCGATATTCCGGGGAGTCAAAACGATCCAACAATTCCAGCAGAGCCATCTCCGCTCCGGCCATTCCCAGGGTATTGATCACAAATAGGATGCGTTTAGACATCTTTATCCTGCTCCTTCAGCTTGTTGATCTGTTGCAGCAAGCTGTCATTTTCCTGATTCAATAAAGCGACCTGCATGGCAAGCTCTCTCACCTTCATCATCAGCTCCGAAACCATACTGCTGGTAATAAAGATAACGGTCAGCAAAAGAGCACAGACCACTGTCACCACCCAGACCAAAAAGGAATAAGAATACCCCGTTGCGATCAAAGTGATACCCAATATAAAAATGGCAATAGACATGAGCAGCCAGATCATCATAAAGCTATCGCTCATTTTTTTTCTGGCATATCGTAAAAAGGAGGCGATAAAAATGATGATCCCAATTCCGACCATCATCAGTCCCAGATAAAACCAGACATCCAACATCTCAAAGATATTCATTCCTCAGACCTCGTTTTCTCCGTTCAACCTGCCTGCTCTTTTTTCTCCTTGTCTACAAGCAGCTGTCCTCTGTCATATACCATAGAAGAAGGCTTCGGGCCGATCCTTGTGGGGAACAGTGTTCCCCGGCAGAAAATATGCTCATCCAGATGCTTTTCCACCCATCTCAATCTCAGGTAAGCAAAGATGAGTCCGGTCATACTTCCGACGATCACTCCCAAACCATACCAGATAGCTGACAGATCCTTTGAAAAAAGGCTTCCCACATATGTAACTCCGCAAAACAATATCGCAGTGATCATTGCTCCATCCAGATCATTATAGTAATACAATAAAATGATCTCAGAATACATGACAAAAAGAATAAAATATCCGGCCGCCAGGGAGGGATAGATCTGCAGCACCAGTCCGGCAAATCCGAATCTAGGTAAAAAGATCAGCATCAAAAGGAAAATGATCACAGAGATAATAAACTGAAGACGGACCAGATTCATCAGCTCTGTGGAAAGCTGACGGAACATGCGATTCTTTGTGTTCTGTATGTCCATCCATCTTCCGCCGGTAACCGCCTCGGAATACGCCTTATATCTCTCATGGAAATACATTTCAATCCTGGCGATAAAGATCACGGTTGCGGAAATATTGGTAAACATTGCGATACAGGTAGCCACATCATAGGTGGGAGCCATGACAAAGCTCTTTACCACAATCATCTGCAGCTCCGTTGTCCAGAACACAAAGTTGTGAATATACAATCCCAATGTATATCCGAAGTTGATAGCGATCAATTTCCAGTATCTCTTGAAATATCCCAGTACCTTCTTGTAGCTGTTATTATTTCTCTTAAAATACCTCTTCACAGTAGCCATTTCCAGAATAGCAGTCAGAGCAAATCCAATGGTCAGAGCCAAAAGCATGCTGTAGGAAACCTCCATCTTATATCCTCGCACAAAGAGAAAGGACAGCAGAAAGGCCACCAACATGCCAATGAAGAAAAACAGGGATATCTTTGAGTAATCCTTACAAATGGACAGATAAAGCATGGAATAAAACACCATTACTAGCGCTATATAACCGCAAAAGCCTGTAAAGACATAGTATATGGGCACCTCGCCCACCAGATGCTCCCAGAAGCAAAAGGGAATCCCCATGATCACAGCGGTGATGATGGTGACACACAGCCCGGTGTAATAGCATGGCAGAATGTCATCATAGGTTTCATCATAGATCACATCCGAAAGATATCTGGAAATAACCGCATTATAGGGCGATGCAGCCAGCAGCGAAAAGATAAAGATATAAAGGATCGTCGCTGCAAATAAATTTCTGCCCCGATACCCCGTAGTATCAAACCGCAGGAAATAACTCATCAGGAGAATATTTCCAATGATCACAAACATGGGGGCCACTGTTACCATGGTACTGTATCCGAAGCCGATCAGATTTGTGGTAATGGTTTCTTTCCCAAATATTTTGTTTAACCGTATTCCTATTCCAGCCATTTGCTTCCCTCTATTTCTTCCAATCCTCAAAATAGTTGTAAATCTTCCGATAGGTGCTCTGCATATCAGAAAGCTTATAGCGCCCCATCATTCTCCTGTAACCGTTCTCGCCGTATTCCAACCGTTTGGCTTCATTTGTGGCCAACTCGATCATGGCTGCGGTAATCTCCTCCACATTCATCACATGAGTCAGGATCCCGGACTCGCCGATGCCATCATCCTCGCCGTATATCAGTCCCCGGCAATTTCCCACATCCGTGGCAATGACCGGTTTATGAGCCGCGTAGCTCTCCAGAATGGTTAACGGCTGTCCCTCACTGATACTGGTCAGAATGGTCATATCCATCTGCCATAAATAATCTGTCACATTGACTCTTCCTGTGAAAACAATATCCTTGGCGCCCATGGCCTCCACCAATTCGAAGCACTCCGAGGCATATTTTTCATCCTCATCCATGGGTCCCATGATCCAAAGCTTTAGATTTGGAACCTTCTCCTTAGCGAAGGCAAATGCTCTGATCAATGTCTTGACATCCTTGATGGGAGTCACTCGGAGTACGGCTCCGATGTGGATCATTCCCTCCTCCACGATTTTTTCTCCATGCTCGCCTGCAAACCTCTTTTCGTCGATCCCGTTAGGGGTCACCATTGTGATCTCTTCTTTGCACCCCAGCTCGATCTGCAGCTGCCTTGCATGCGCATAAAGGCTGGTGACACAATCCGCCTTTCCGTATGCCAGCTTCGACATCTTCTTAAACTGATCGATCCAGACATTTTTATAAATACCCTTCACCCATTTTGCCCGGATCAGCTCCTCCTCACGCTCACGGGTATAGATACCATGCTCCGATACCAAAAGTCCGCAGTGATATCTCTCCTTCGCCATTGCTCCCAGTACTCCCGCATACCCCGTGGCCACACAATGATACAGGTCAGCCTTCGGAACATCCATTTTCAGCTCCAGAAATAGCGGGAGATAAATGGAGCGCATGGTCCACAAAAAATCAGAAAACACGATTTCCGGGTAGTTGATCTGATAGCATTCCCTCACAGCCTTCAGAAACTCCGGTCCCATCAGGAACTCATTTAAGGAGAGCTTACTATCCTGAAACAGTTGGAAAAGTGTTTCCCATTTTACATTTTGATTGAGCAGAAGGCTCAAAAGAGCCTCATACTCTTCTGTGTTCAAATGCCTTCGCCTTTTCCGGTCCGTTCTTCTGGCGCACCAGTCAAAATCCTCCAGATAGACCTCATGTACCTGGATCAGATTCTCCGGAAGTTCATATGCAAATTTACCTCGATAGGTTCTGTCCGCCAAAATAGCCAGCACAAGAAATTCATGCTCCGGAAAAGCCTTGATCAAACTATGAATCCAACTGGAAACGCCGCCGACCACATAGGGGTAGCAGCCCTCAGCAACCATACAAATCCTCATGACATCCTTCTCCAAATTATCTTATCAGTAATTTGTGTTCCTTCAAGGTAATGACCACATCCGCTTCCTTCACATGGAGCAGATAAAAATCGTGCTTCAGATCGGTAATCTCCGCCCCCTGCACTTCATGGATCTCCCCCACACCCAGCTTAAGAATAAAGAAAGCCTGTTGATCAAAATGATCCACATGCAGATGAATTTCACCATCCGCACGATAATCCGTATAATCCAATGCAAAGAATCGTCGGATTCTGGCGTCACTCTCCGAGATTGTTGTCTGATCAAAGCCGGAAAACTGTTTCCAGTATGTGATCAGGTTTTTAGAGGTATTTCTGGAAAAGTCCGCCCAATCCTGCCCCTCCGGGAAAGAAACCTGGGCCATATCCAACACCACATTGGAATACCCAAGCGCTGTCTCATAGGCCTTTAAATCCATATCCTCAGAAAAAGTATGGTGCATTGCGGAGCTGGTCGCCACCTGACAGGTAACCACATCGTCCAGATAGCTTACCGGCATACCATCCTGCGACGGAACCACAACCGTTCTAAGCTCAGGCAATGCTTGCTTCACTGTTGTGTAGTGCTCAGGCTTTTCAAGATACGCAGCCTGAAGTGCATAATTAAGCGCCTCTGATCTCCAATAGGAAAGATCCTTTTCCAGCTTTTCCGAAAGCGGTATGGAAGATAATTGCTCTGTTGAAATACCTGCCTCCCCATATCCCTCATTTAATAGCCGCAAGTAATAGATCAGTTGCCCCTTCACCGGCTCCTTATTGTCCGTATAATCCAACTGTGGCGTAGCCATCAGTGTCATTTTTGCTCCGGTCTTTTCCTCCATGGATACCAGTGAAGGCCATACAATATCCCGGAAAAGTGCGATCTGCCTCTGGTCATAGATTTCATTCAAGGCCTCTCCATTTTCATCGGAAAAGCCACCATAGCTGGCCAGAACCACATTCTGTGCATTGATGACCGGATACAGATCATAGGAATCCCTGTCGGCCAGGCATGCAGTCAGAAAACCGATACCCGTGTCCTTTGTAACATACTCTCCATTGATGCAGAACACCTTACCCATACCACAGGTGAAGCGCCATACCAATGCAGGCAAATACTCACTTTTTCTTGTACGGTCATTCACAATACCCATCATATAGGTTTTAGAGCCCTCTCCCGTGACATACCAGGGAATCATCAAATCCAGATCCTGCCGGCCCTCATTTTCAATGCTATCCTGATAGGACTCTTCATTTCCTACAAAAAACCCAGGGAACAGCCTAACGCCATCGATTGCAATATTTTCGGAATAAATGTCCTTAATACCGGTCAATGCGCGAAGTCTGGCATTCTTCGACACAACACTCGGAGACGGCATGCGTGCAAAGATCACGCAGGCTCCATTGGCCGCCAATGCATAAAGCGTATTTACCTCCTGATCCCAGTTAAAAGAAAGTCCATCCACAACAATGATTCCGGGCAGGCCATCCAATTCCTCATCCTCCATCCCCTTAAATGTGGATAAAGTCATCAGCGGATGCTTCTCATAGAGGCACCAGGCCTTCACGGTCTCTGCCACATCGCTGTTCCCCGCGTTGCTCAGGAACAGGACACGATGATCCCGAAGCTGTGGATTTTGGTCCGCTTCCCTAATGATGGTTGCTTCCTGCTCAAACTTGCGGCTTAACGCATCATATTCCTGCCGGAAGCGCTGAACCTCCTCCATATCCTCCGCATAGGAATTGGTGCCGTAATCATTTAATCTCTGCTTCAATACCACGGAAAACATGAACATAAAGATCATGATCAGAAGCAATATTATGATGGAAACAAAGTTTCTCTTGGATACCATATCCTTTTCCTTCCGCTTTTCTTTAGAACTAAGCCAATCAATTATTATAACCGTAGGTAATGGACATATCGTAGGGACGATCCACATTCTGTTCGATCAAATAACAGACAAATTCCTCATCCTCGTAATAAACCGATATCTCATTTTCAAACAGACGATGAAACTCCTGCGCCCAGTAATAGAGCTTGGACATAACAATATGTCTTCTCTCACCTTTATACATCAGGATTCCGTATTCCACCGGGAGCGGTTTGCTGGCGCTGACCTTGGACACAGGACCGCCGCTGCCCACATAGGGTTCATCATAAACTCCCGGGATTTTCTCCACAAAGATATAAACCTTCGATGTGGGAATGATCAAAAAATTGCTGGCATTATTCCCCAGATTATCCACCAGAAATTCATAGCTCTCATAGTGGTAACCGTAATTCTCTATCATGCGCAATTCATCATTGGATGAAAGAATTGTAAAGGAATGCCTGGGGTTTTCCCTCAGTATATTTGTCACGCATGTAATGGCACCGTTTTTTTGGAATGCACCCACATAGGCCGGCTTTCTGATCATTCCAATGAAAGCAAAAACAATGAACAGCCCAAGACCGATCACTCCGGGAAGCACCCTCTGGAAGAGATCGCTGTCCGCAAAGCCGATCAAAAGGCTCATGATAAAATCCAGTACCAGTCCCAAAAGTATCACAAAGAAATAGGCTAAATATACACTACACCTGTTCCGATCCATCAGAACCGGAATCCGCAGTTCCTTGGAAATCATTATGATACAATAGAATAGGACATTTATAGCCGCTGCGATCATAAAGGAGCCATGCTCCGTATCCTTTTGCAAAATACTGATCACCGCAAAGCCAATCCCCAACAGCACAATTATAAAGAAAAACAAGGCCGCGGAGCTGGAGTCACTCATAAAAATATAAAAGGACAGATAATAGAGTAGGGTCTGCAATACGCCACTCCTCTGTTCACCGTTTTCCAAATTTGCATGAATGGAAGCAATCGCCTGTGTAACACCTGACTGCAGGGCTCCGGTCCGAAGAGTATCCGACATCTTTGAAGCATCTAAGGCATATTTTTCCTTTCGAGCCGCTGGGACATCCTCCCAATTCTTCTCTCCCTCATTTCGACCTTCCTGAAGCTGTGAGGGTGCGGAATATGTATTTTCCTTGTACCCCTGCATAATACTGATACCCCAGCGAAGAGACCCCTCCATCGGAGTACCGGATAAAAAGGCAATCCACATCGGCAAAACAGCAACCACAAGTGCTGCCACGCCAAAGGCAAGAATGCGAAGAAAGAATCCCTTGTGGAATACTCTTTTGCAAAAGCCAATGGCCAGAGCAATACAGAAAATGCCCAGCGCAATGGTGTCATAGAAATGTGCTGCAAAGGTCATGGACACATTCATGCCAAAAAGAAGGAGCATCCATGTGCTTTCCTTGCGAAGGCCCTTCTCTCTCCCTTCATCCTCATCCCATCTGTCTCTGAGAAACAAAATAAGGAAGCATACTGCCGGCAGGATAAAAATCATTCCGTACTCCTGAGGCAGTGCCGAAAAAAATCTTGTATAGGTCCCGGGGCCCCAGATATTCAGTGCCACATAAATTGATGTGGCAACATAGGCCATGGTCTCCAACCTGCAGACCAGTCGCATTATATTGACCAGCATCAGATGGATCAGCACCGTCTCGATCAAGGAAAAGACACGAAGAATGATATAGGTCTCTATTCCAAATACCGCATGAAGATAATAAATGACACAGTGAAATCCAAAGGGATAGATTCCGGCGACGAAGATATCATTATTATTCATGGAATTGATCCAATAATTATGAACCAACATATCAGAAGCCGTATAGCCGTATGCCCGGAAAAGATTCGTGCCATACTGCCAGCAGGTAAGTATCAGGATCGCACCTGTTCCGATCCAATCGACCCACCGAACGGAAATATTTTCCGCCAATGCCTTCGCAGTGTTACAAACAGCCTGCCAGAAAGCTTGAAAAATTCTGGTAAAGAGCAATCTAAATCCCATGGTGTTCACCATGACATTATGCGTGGTTTCACCAGCTGTCACCAGGGAGGCCTTCACCCATTCCTTCCAGTTCATCACTGCGATAGTGATCAGCATGGGCAATGCCACACCAAGGATCAGAGTAACCCTATTGGAAATATGCAACAGCTGTAATAAGAACACCAGATTCATGACATAAAAATTTCCGATCGTCAGATATGCCATAAACCTCACGAAAACAGGCCGATCCTCAAGCTTGCGGTGAAAGGTCAATGCCGGAAGCCCAAGAAACACCAGAATATATAAAATTGCCACGCCCAATAATTGAAGGAGCGTCAATAATTGCATAGACATAAATTGCCTCCTACTGGAAAATACGGATCAATTCCAAGGTCTCACGGTCGATCACCACATCCGCATGTTTTAGTTCGTCCATAACCCGAAAGAAATTCTCCTTATCCTCCCGGCTGAAATACAATTTTAACTGCATTGTATAGGTGGAAAGCTCATAGGGATACAGCTCTTTTGCAACCTCGCACCAAAAGCTTACCCTGTCATACTCCCGCAGCTTAAGGAGCAAAATACCGACCCACTCTATGTAATTGCTGGTAAGTCTCGACCGATATTCCTCATCCTTGTATAAAAAGAGACAGGCCTCTTCCATCCAGTTAACATAGCCCTTCTGTTCCATCTCCGGAAAAACTTCCTGTGCAAGAATATCATACATAAACTCGATCAACGAGCATGCCTGCACCTCCGGCTGTACATAATCTTCCTTCATGGCGTTATACATTGCCTGACTGGTCTGCCTGAAATCATTCAGTGTGTCACGCATAACAGTCGCCGCATAGTGAGAGGTTTCGGAATCCTCACTGTTTAAAGCCAGATTAATGGAGGACAGGGACTTTTGCACATCCCCCCTGACCACATCCAGCATGAGTCCGCGCAAGCTCTGCTTATCCGATACGGCCAATGCCTCCTCCAGAGGCACACGGTTTTTCTCCACATCCTCCTCCGCTTTTCTGGGGGCATTCACCTTATCCTTTCCAAAGATAACATCGGTCAGATCCACACTGTCACGCAAAAAATAAGTATAGATCAGATAAGACGACACAAAGAAAACCGGGCCGATCACAGGACAGACAAGCATGATAAATGCCTGAATATAATATCCTGTCATATTCATCCTAGTATTAACCTGATCCTCATCCTCCTCATAAAGCTGCTGAAAATATCCCCAGAGAACGAAGAGAACACAGAAAATGGTATTGAGGATCAGGATAACCAAAAACCAGATTCCAGCCTTTGTCATTGCGTTTCCTCCTCCATATGACAAACCATGCCCGCATTCTGGATACGCCTCAGTACAAATTCAGCATCACTGGGACCTGAATTGGACAAAAGCACCTGCACACTTCCGTCGGAACGGCATCCCACATAATCAGAGGTTCTCACAAGACTGCTCATCTTCTGTTCCAACTCTTCCATGGATATACCATAGGTCTCCAGATTGATCAGACTACACTTTGTAAGTCCCTTCTCTCTCGCAAGAAGGAAAGCGGATACCAGGCGTTCATAAGCTTCCGCCTCCATGATATGTGTGTTTCCGATATATCTTTGAGAGCGCAGGATTTCCATATAACGATTTGCATGAAGCACGGCGTTCTGGATGAGCGAGCTGGTGATTGCCAACATATTGGCCTGTCCCAGCGTCATTCTCTCCCAAGAGATTCCCCAGACCATAATGATGATCTGCATATGTTCTCCTGAGAAAATGGCATTTGCCATCAGAGGATACTCCGGTGTCATATCTTTATTAATATATACCTTTTTCTCGCACAGAACCTGATACATCTGCTCCATTTTAGCATAGTGAACCGAATTGCCAAGGGAACGTGCCTTGTCCGAGGTAGAGGAAAACAATCTGGCATAGGTTTCATCCGCTATGGTATATATGGCCACATCCTTGCTGTGCATCACCTTGGCCACCACATCGGCGGCATAGAACAGAACCTCCTCCGGCTCATATTGATCCAGTCCCGAGGTAATATCATAAATCTTACCTACGCTATCGTTCTGGTTCACCAACTGATCTGACAAAACATCCTTCACCCGAACATTACTGCCATTGATATCGGACATATCGGAGAGCTGACGGGTCAGGAAGCTGACCTCATTGGCATTTTCTGCCTTCATGGCATGGAGCTTGTCCTTCATGTAGCCCACCACCAGCCCCAGAATAAGCAGCTGCGCCATCCAGACATAGGTGCTGTAATCCAGCAGGACATCAAAACCACTCCGCCAATACATCTGCCTGAACACATAGCCCGCTATGGCAAGCAAGCTGGAGAAAATGGCCTGCTGCTGCCCATGGACAATGGCAAAGAGCAATACATACAAAAGGTAAAAATCCAAGTGCTTAAAGTACTCATGATCCGTCGCACGGTTATTCAACATAAAGAAGGGAATAAAGGCCACAAGATTCTCTGCAAAGGGAATTGCCGCCTTGATCATCTCCTTTACCTTGCGCACGAACACCTCCCATGCGCTCTCCTGGCGATCAAGTCTTCTGGAAAAACGCCCGGCATGCTTTTTAATATACTCCGCCAAGGCAGGCAACGCTTTTTGCGGTGTATTCATTTCATAGAAGCCAAATTCATTGTCCGCCAGCTCACAGTCCAGGATCTTATTGGACTGTGAATCCTCCAGCCCCTCCAGCACAGAAGGAAGTACCTCCCCAGGTGCTCCGTCGGACATTCCGGAGATGATCAGCTCAGCCATCTCTTTCTGTGTGACCAAAGTCTTTCCGGAGATCTGATACATGTCCTTTTCATGCTTTTCTGCGATCATCAGCTTATAAATAAACTCCACCGCATCCATCAGATGCAGCACACTGAAGCGCTTTTCTCCCTCCAGCACCTTCATATCCTCATCCGTAATATCCATTACAGGCTTGGCGTCCTGCACAAAAATGCTATGTCCGGGGTGAAGCTTGATCTCTCCCAGATCCAGTGCATCCATACACATGGAGGCACAGATATTATCCAATTCGTAAGCATCCTCCGGAATGCCGTACAGATTGCCCAGTCTCAGCACTACAACATCTCCCATGGTCATTTTTCCATAGTCGATACACATTTTTTCACCCATGGCAACGGCCTGGGACTTTTCGGAGCTGTTTTTGCTTCTCACCACCTCTTCGTCATCCCTTGCTTCAAAGCCATCCAACACCTCTTCGGAGGAAAGATAAATAAACCTTCCCTGTCGCAGTGCGGAAAAGGACATGAGAATATTGAGAAGACCGGATGAATATGTCACTGAGGTATTCATGCCGGTTCCCCATTTATAAGCCTTATCAAATGCACCGAAAAACAAGGTCACTGCCGGTTTAACACTGACAAAAACCTCCCTGATGCATGCATTATCATAGGAAAAGCGATAGGTTTCAAATACCCTCCTATTAAAAAAGGTCTCTTTCCCCTCTTCCGTCAGCACAAAAATCCGATGTCCCTCCTTATGGAGCTTATCCACCATTTTATGCATCAGATTTCCCGTACTTCCGATCAATAGAATATCCATAGTCCGTTCTCCTGTAAATTCAGACTTTATTCTTCAAGATGAAGGCTTTCCAAAAAATCCCTGACATCCGTCAAGGCATCCTCCGGATCAATTCCATAAGTCTCCTGCAGCATGGCCGCCGTCTTTTCCTGATCACCGGTCTTCCAATAGGTCTCAAGGATCAAGGCGCCAGTCTCATTCATTGCCAAGGGAGCCCGATAATTCTCCGGAGACTGTTCCATATCCAGCAGCCAGTACTTTCCAGCAGCTGTTCTGAGCTGATATCGCCTATGCTCCGACATATCTCTCCCTCCCCTCAATGAGCGCAAAGAATCATGTAAAGTGACATTATAGCATAAACCCCGAAACAATGATAGGCAATTCTTGCTCTTTTTTTCGTACAATACCCTATTCAGTTTCCCGGGATGCTTTGAAATAATTGTCTTAGATTTATCCCTCCACGATCAAGTATCTTCCGTCTCCGATCTCAAAGACCTCTTCCGCCTCCAGGATCTCCTCGGCGTCAGCATCCTCCGTATCAACGCCCTCTTCTTCAAAATACTCCAGCACCTCCTCCACGGAATCCACCACCACAGCCATGCAATCCGTCAGGAATTCCTCCGCCTCATCCAGAGTTTCCGCTACAGGCTCCGGAAAAAGCCGGGTCTGTTTTTCCAAAAAGCACTCCAATACTGCATCATCATATTCTCTCATAAATGATCTCCTTCCGTTTGTATCCGCTTTTCTCTGCGTTTTAAGGCCTTTTTGCCTGCAAATCATCCTCAGATCAGATCCATGGGGTGCGATATGATCAGGTCCGCCCCGCTTTGTTCCAGCTCGTCCCTGGTCCGAAAGCCCCAGAGCACCCCGATGGTATATGCCCCGGCACTCCGCCCCGTCCGGATGTCGGTTGCGGTATCCCCCAGATAGAACAGGTTTTCCGCAAGAGCCTCAATACCCATTTCTTCCCGCATGCGCTCCAGGATACGGAACACTCCCTGCGGATCTGGTTTGATGGGTTTCCCATCCTCCTGTCCCTGAATAATGTCAAAGGTTCCTCTCCCAAATAAGGTCTCCACCACTCTGATGGTCTCCGCATGAGGTTTATTGGAGAGAACCGCCAGCTTCAGTCCCCTCTCCTTTAAGCTCTTTAATAGCTCCGGGATTCCCCCATAGGGCTTCACTCCGTCCATACAGTGCTCCGCAAAGATTTCTTTGTATCTCTGATAAGCCTTCTCAAAAAATGCCAGCTCCTCGTCTCCCGCCTTTCGCAGCATGCGCTTTACCAGATTGGCAGCCCCATCACCCACAAAGTATTTATAATCCTTTTCCTCAAAGGTTGGCAGCCCCAGCTCATTTAAGACTTTATTTCCGCTATACATCATGCTGAAAATGGAATCGGACAAGGTTCCGTCCAGATCAAACACCGCTGCCTTCTTTGGTGCGCCGGCGCGTTTCATTCTGTTCAGCTCTTGATAGAGTCTTCCCACGGGAAGCCCCACTACATTATTGTAATCCCCTTCGATTCCCTTTACATACCGGGCAAATAACCCCTGAATCCCATAGGCCCCCGCCTTATCCAGCGGATCCCCCGTATTCACATATTCCCGGATTTCTTCCTCGCTGATGGCATCGATTCGGACCTTAGTGGCCTCATAAAATGTTCTTTGCAAAAAAGGTGTATCCGCATCTTCCTGCGGCATCAAAATCGTGACTCCGGTATAAACAAAATGCTCTCGTCCCCGAAGGTCCCTTAGCATCCCGGTAGCCTCCTGCGGCGATCCGGGCTTTCCCAGAATCCTTCCATTCAATGCCACCACTGTATCCGCACCGATCACGACCTCTTTTTCCGGTAAGCTCTCCCAGACTGCCATCGCCTTTTTGGCGGATAACTGACATACCGCCTCCCAGGGAGCAATCTCCTCTGGCAGAGTTTCATCCGCCTCGCTAACCACGACGCGAAAATCCACCCCGATCTGTTCCAATAATTCCCTGCGTCTGGGCGAGGCAGAGGCCAATATCACATATTGCTTTTCACTCATTAGCGTTTGTCCCATTTTCTGTCCTTTTCACTTTACTGTGCTGTCTTTGGCTGAAAGGTACGGCTCTCTCCCGCCTGCTGCCCTTTGGCCTCCTTCGCCTTTTTTGCAGCCTCCCTGCAAAACACATCCTGTGCCAGAACTGCCTTTTTCCCACGTCGATCCACCTTGTCGTAGGTGCCATCCGGCATTAGCACCGAGGCCTTTACAGTATCAGCCAAAAGTACATCCAAAATATGCCGAAGCTCCCCTTTTAACTCCGGCTGATCCACAGGGAAAAGGATCTCCACCCGTCTCTCCAGATTTCTGGGCATCCAGTCCGCACTGGAGCAGTAAACCTCCGGATGCTCATCATTCTCGAAATAAAAGATTCTGCTGTGCTCCAAAAAATTCCCCACAATGGATCGCACGGAAATATTATCGCTCACCCCGGGGATGCCCACCCTGAGGCAACAGATCCCCCGAACGATCAATTCGATCTTCACTCCCGCAGCACTGGCCTCATAGAGGGCGGCGATCACATCCGGGTCGCAGAGAGAATTCATCTTTGCAATGATATGTGCCTTTCTTCCCTCCAGAGCATACTGCTTCTCCCGCTGAATCAGATACAGAAACCGATCCTTCAGCCAAAGCGGAGCCAGCGTCAGTTTATTCCAGAAAAGAGGCTCCGAATAACCGGAAAGCATATTAAATACAGCTGTTGCGTCCTCCCCCACTGTCTCCGAGCAGGTGAGAAGACCGATATCCGTATAGAGCTTCGCCGTGGCGTCATTATAATTTCCGGTTCCCAGATGAACATAGCGCTTGATCCCGTTCTCTTCCCTTCTCACCACAAGTGTGATCTTGGAATGAGTCTTTAGGCCCACAAGGCCATAGATCACATGGCAGCCGGCCTTCTCCAGCTTTTTGGCCCAGACAATATTATTCTCCTCGTCGAATCTGGCCTTCAGCTCCACCAGCACGCTCACTTGTTTTCCGTTTTCCGCCGCCTGGGCCAGTGCCGCTATGATGGGGGAATTGCCGCTCACGCGGTAAAGGGTCTGCTTTATGGCCAATACCTTTGGATCTACGGAGGCCTGTCTGATAAATTCCACCACAGGCGTAAAGGTCTGATAGGGATGGTGCATCAGAATATCGCCTTTCCTGATCTGTTCAAAAATATCGCATCCGGCCGGCAATTGCGGGACAGCCTTTGGCTCAAATTTGGGCGCCTTCAGCTCCTCAAAGCCCTCCAACCCATATACCTTCATCAAAACCGTCAGATCAAGCGGCCCATCAATCTCATAGATATAGGAATCCTCAATGGATAATTCCTTTTTCAAGATGGCAAGAAGCCTTTCATCCATCCCCTGTTCCACTTCCAGGCGGATGCATTCCCCCCACTGCCTCTTTTTGATCTGCTTTTCAATCTCCTTCAGCAGGTCCTCCGCCTCATCCTCCTCAATAGTCAGATCTGCATTTCGCATGATCCGGAAGGGATGGGCGCAGACGATCTCATAGTTGAGAAAGAGCTTTGCCATATTTCGCTCGATCACCTCCTCCAGGAAGATGATCCTCTTTATCTCACCGTCTTTAGCGGGAAGCTCCACGATCCTATTCAGCACACTGGGCACCTGAACCGTCACGAATTCGAGCTCCCCTTCCTTCTCTTTACGACGCACCATGGCCCCGATATTCAGGGACTTATTGCGGATCAGAGGAAATGGTCTGGAGGAATCCACCGCCATCGGCGTCAAAACAGGATACACATTTTCCTGAAAATACCGATCTACAAAGCTCCCTTCTTCCTTGGTCAGTTCTTCGTGACTTTCCACCAGATAAAGGCCGTCCTTTTTCAGTTGGGGCTCCAGCGATCTGCGCCAGGTGGAATACTGTAGCTCCACCAGCTTATGAATGCTCTTGCTGATGGCAGCAAGCTGTTCCTTGGGGGTCATGCCCGCTATATCCTTCTTGGTATAATCGGCATTCACCATATCCTTGATGGACGCCACTCTCACCATGAAAAACTCATCCAGATTGGATGCCGTAATGCTCAGAAACTTCAACCGCTCAAACAAGGGATTAGTCTTATCCCTGGCCTCCCCCAGAATCCGATGATCAAACAGGATCCAGGAAAGCTCCCTGTTCTCAAAATATCTTTTGTCCTTCATGACCACTTTGCCTTTTTCCACTATGCCTTCCGCCTTTGTCGCCATAAACAGACCTCCTAGAATTTCTTTTTTGTCTTTAAAATGGGGCTGATGCTGAACACCTCCTGAAAGAACTCCACGGACATGTCAAAAAAGCCCTGTTCCAAGGTCACATCCTCCTGTGTGTCCACCATGAGGAGCAGCTCACTATCCACAAGATTCGCCTTCATTCCCTTGAGCTTTTGCTTGTGGCTGCGATCCAGACTGTTTGCCAGTCTCAGAATGGCTGTTAGCTTGGCAATGGTCAGATAATTCTCCCGATTGGTCAAACCCACGCCCCGGCTGTCGGAATAATCATAATAGATGAACTCACTATGGTTATACCGCACCACATTGGCCACAATCTCCCGCTCCGCATGGGACAGACCGATGATCTCCGTGGCCATGATGATATCATAGGAGCGCTCACCGATATCCACCAGACTCACATATTTCCCGCAATCATGGAGCAGCGCTGCAATCTGCAGAAAAAGCCTCTCCCTCTTCCCCATACCATGTATCTTTTTCATACTGTCAAAAATGGTAGTTGCCAGATACTCCAGAGTCTCCGCCCTTCTCCGGCTCCCCATGTAGCGCTTGCTGATATTCGCTGCGCAGGCGATGATATCCCGTTCAAAATCATGCTCCCCCCGGAACATTTTGATCTCTTCCGCATACTCGTAAGCCATACCGTCGCACAGCGTCACACCCGGTGCCCATACTCTGGTGGCACCCATCACCTTTGCGATCCTGCGGGCCAAAACCGCACTGATCATCACCAGCGGAACCTTCTCCTCCGATACGCCCAGAGCCTTGGCCGCACCCATGACGCCGCTGCTTCGCAAAAGCTCCATCAGCGCATCAAAATCCTCCAGAGCGATCATGGATCTGTCCGGATGATTTCCCGCTCTTCTGATGGCCCAGGGAGAAATATAGTCATCCACAATAATGATATTCTGGATCTCCCGATCCTTCAAATACAGTTTTTTATAGGTGTTGAGCTGGGCTCCGGCCAGTTCATCCACCAGCTCCTCCGTCCGGCTTCTGCCCGCATTCAGATGGGTGAGCATTTCCTGCAGGCGCAATACCCCCAGCCTCAGATTCTGTGTGCTCATCAGCGCATCATTGTCAAACAGTGAGATCTGAATGCTGCCGTTGCTGATATCCACGATGGCCGTCTTCTCCTCGATGATATGACGGAAGCTCTCCCCCTTGGAGGCCACCGACTTGTAATCCAGAAAACGCTGCTCCGAATTACTCAGGATCTTGACATCGATCCCGGTCCTCTGGGCGATCTGATCCAGCACAATGAAGGTATTCTCCGTTTCCCGAAGTGCACTGGTACCATACGCCCGAAAGGCATCCACCTTATAAGTCTTCATGACCTGTTTATAATCCAAAAGAGTCCTGCAAAGCTCATCCAGCTTTTCCTTGCTCAGCTTTCCGGTGGCATAGGTCTCGCTTCCCAGATCGATCCTCTGACTGAGATTATCGATCTCACGAATGGTGTTCTTACCTGAAAACTCAAAAATCTTCATGGACAGCTCAAAGCTGCCCACCGAAATGGCGGCAAAGGTCTTTAAACTCATTCCCCATTCCCCCTTATATAATCGATAAACTGCGTGGCTGTACGTCCGGAAAACCCTCCATGGGTAAGCTCCCACTGATTGGCCTTAAGGAGCAGCTCCTCCAAGGGCATTTTGATCTCATAGCGCTCTGCCAGCACCTTTACGATATTCTGAAATTCCTTCTTATCCGGTCTGCCAAAATAAATGGTAACGCCGAACCGGTATGCCAGAGATAGCTTCTCCTGCACCGTATCTCCGGTATGCATGTCCTCATCTTCCTTATCCGAATAGGATTCCCGGATCAGATGCCTTCTGTTGGAGGTGGCGTAGATCAGCACATTTTCCGGTTTCTTCTCCAGGCCCCCCTCTATCACCGCTTTTAAGTATTTGTATTCCGTCTCAAACTCCTCAAAGCTCAGATCGTCCATGTAGATTACAAAGCGATAGCCCCGATTCTTGATCTGGCTGATAACGGCATTGAGATCCTGAAACTGATATTTATAGATCTCAATAACGCGCAGTCCCTTTTCATAATATTCGTTGGCCATGGCCTTGATGCAGGAGGATTTGCCCGTGCCCGCATCCCCGAAGAGCAGGCAGTTATTGGCGGGTCTTCCCGCCACAAAAGCGTCCGTATTATCCCGGAACTTTTTTTTCGCGCTCTCATATCCCACCAGATCGTCAAATCTGACATGTGCAATATTGCGGATGGGTTCGATCCGCACTCCGCTTTCGTCATGAACCACTCGGAAGGACTTGTGCAGTCCCAGCTTTCCCACGCCAAAGCGCTTATAAAAATCAGCCGTGATGGCCTGCATAGCCTCCGCATTTTCCGCCTCTGCCAGCTCCTGTGCCAGGGAACAGATCCGCCCGCTGATACGATGATTATACATCCTGCCGCTTCGCTCATCCCTCTTGTAATTCAGAATATAAGTCAGCTCCGGCACCTCCAGCTCGCTTGCCATCCGCTGCAGATCCAGATCAAATAAGGTCTTAAGATAATAGAAATCCTGACGCACTGCCTCTGTGATCGTCCCGGCGGGCTCTCCCCGCTGTTCACAACTCAGACTGTAGGCATTCTCGTCATTCACCAGCAGATCAGCCAGAAAGCAATGCCAGAGATTTCCGTGAAATCCGCATTCCTCGGCCAGCTCCACCAGCCTGCGGATACACTCAAACAGCTCCTCAGCCAGTTCCTCTTTCTCTTTTTCCTGATCCCGTCCCGAAAAATCCCCTATATTTTTATATCGGCAGACACTGCTCATTATTTTATGAAACAAATCATTTTTTGTTAAATTCCGATAAAGCACAAATCCTGTTTTCATTCCTGTATCCTCACTTGCCCCTTTTTCCTTGGTTATCTGCCTTTTCCGATCCACCCTTTATGGTCCGCTTTTGCCATCAGTTTTATGATTCGCCCTTTGTCCCATACCGCTTTTAATAATTTCCCAGGATTCTCAGATTGATTGCCTCTTCCCGAAGTCCCCGGAGCGCATTCTTCACTGCCCCGTCCGCCAGATTTCCGTCAAAATCCACAAAGAAACGATACTCCCAACTCCTCTCCGGGATGGGACGGCTCTCAATCCTTGTCATATTCAGATCATTATAGATAAAATGGGACAGCATATGATAGAGGGATCCGCTCTCATGGGGCACCTCAAAGCATATGCTGATCTTATTGGCATCCTTCCGAAAGATCTTTTGGTTTGTCACTATGATAAAGCGGGTGGAATTGGACTCGCTCTGATTGATCCCTCTTTTCAGGATCTCCAGCCCGTAGATTTCCGCTGCATACGCACTGGCAACGGCTGCCTGAGAATGGTCTCCCTCTTCTGCCACCTTTCTGGCGGCGAAGGCATTATTCTGCATACTGATCTGCTGCCAGGAATGCTCTGATAGAAAACGGGCGCTCTGCATCAGGGACTGGGGATGGGAATAGACTGTTTTGATCTCCTGCAGCTCCGTCCCCGGCAATCCCAAAAGGCAATGCTCGATCTGTATGATCTGCTCACCCACGATATAGTTTTCAAACTGGGCCAAAAGGTCATAGTTTTCACTGACGATCCCCGCTGTGGAGTTCTCAATAGGCAGAACTGCAAAGTCAGCCGCCCCTTCATCAATGGCTCCCATAGCCTCCCGGAAAGTATCCACATGAAAGGAATTCACCCTGTCGCCAAAATAAGCCTTCATGGCCGCCTGGGAATAAGATCCTTCCGCACCCTGAAATACCACCCTCGCCTTTTCCTTCTCCAAAGAATCTACGCCGATAAAGGGCAATCTCCCCATGGCGCCGCTCTCCGTCAACATGCGGTATTGAAGCTTGCGACTCATGGACATAATCTGTTCAAACAGCTCCTCAACCCCCTTTTTGTAAAACTCATCCTGCGTCAGGGACTTCACCTTAGCCAGCTTCTCCTGTTCCCTCTGTCTGTCCAGTACCTTCTTTCCGGTACTGATCTTATATTCTGCAACCTGCCTGCAGATATCCATTCTTCTCTCATAGAGAGCAACGATATTTTCATCGATTTCGTCCAGTTTTCCTCTCAACTCCAATAAATCCGCCACTGCTGTGTCTTCCTTTCCGTCCTTTGCTTAAGCAATATAGAATACTTCAATTATAACTATACTTCCATTCCCGCTTGATAGCAAGCAAAAAGTGCTATATACTATGAGAAGAGGGAGGTATTCCTATGGCAAAAAAAAATCTTTTTCATTCCAAGCAGGATAAGCTCGCATTGTTTTTTTTCCTCGGGCTCTTATTTCTGGTAGCCCTTTTCAGTTTTTTTTGGCTGCGAAAGCCGGACAAAACCATTACAAACCCTGAAGGCACCATCGGAAATACCGCAGGGAATCTGAATAACTATGGTCTGTTCTGCGAATACAACGGGAAGGTCTATTTTTCCAATTCTTTTGATGAGGGAGCCCTTTACTGCATGAATGCAGATGAAACCGAGATCCGACGCCTCTCCAATGCAGTCGTACAAACTCTCTTGGCAGGCGGGGAGCATTTATACTATTTTCAGTCCGCTGTAGCCGGGAACGGGGACATCTCCAACAT
>CACXDS010000081.1 GCA_902766425.1 uncultured Lachnospiraceae bacterium | reverse complement strand
CTGATTCAAACGGCAGCCATAGACGAGCTGTCCGTTCTCCAGATCTATGCAACGGACTATGATGCCATAAAGCTGGAAGGAAAAGTTCTCGGCGATTTCCTCCAGGTAATCATTCAGAACGGTATGCAATACTTGGTTTTCGTGAAATTGGTTTTCGGAGCTGGTAGTAATGGAAAAGCCGGTGATGCTGACATCCTTGATCACGGCATCATAGGCGGCACGATTGGCACCGCATTGTACAGTGGAGGCCACACCCACATAGCAGCGGAAGGCCTGACGTCTGTTCAAAACCTTGGCCTCTGTGATCGTGGAAATATAATAACAAAAGCTGTCATCCTGTTTTTTGCGAAGCTCGATGGCTACATTCTTAAAGACCAGAGGGGCGCTGTCGGCTGGTGCAACATGGAGATCTACGATCAAGCCCTTGCCGCGGAAGGAAATGATTTTCTCGTTTTTGCGGACTACATCCGCCAGAATGGCATGCTTTCTGGGGAGGGAGTCCTGTACCAATGATTCGAATTCAATGATCTCTTCCCCAATCTTGGCCTGCAGCTTTATGGCTTGTCCTGCACTTAATTCTTCAATCAGCATGTTTTCCCTCCTTTCCCCAAAATGCTTTCCAAAAAGTTTATGCTTTTTTAATACATTTGGAAGAACTTATGTGTTATGATATAGATCTACAATCCGATATCTAGGATAGAAGCTTTCATTGGTATCTGCACAAAATTTCGATTTCTATCGTATCATAGAATAGAAAAATAAGCAAATATCACTTGTAAAAACTGGTTGTGGTAAACGGTCCGCTCCTGTGCTATGATTTGTTCAGGGAGCGAGTGTGAGTAAAAAAATATTTCGGAAATAGGATGATTAGGTTCCGTTTCAGGCGGAAGGGTGATAGATATGAAGTTTGAGAGAGTGGATGATAAAACTGTTAGATGCTTTATTTCGAACGAGGAGCTGGAGGATTACCAGATCGATTATAAGGACTTTGTACTGCGCAGTGAAAAGGCGCGAGAGGTGGTTCGCGATATCATTGAGCAGGCTGCGGAGGAGGTGGGCTATAAGCCGCCCAAATTTGCCTTCGATATGTCCATTATGATGATGCCGGATCAGGGGCTTGTGTTGACCTTTAGTGAGAGCGATCCGCTGGATGAGAAGAACGGTGGCAGACTCATGGAGTATCTTAAGGAGATGAAGCGGGCCATCGATCAAGCGGCGCTGGATCACCAAAACAGTAAGAAGCAGGAGCAGGCAGAAGTGGCAGCGCCTGCAAAACCGGAGAAGGGAATCTTTGAGTTTGGAAGCCTCAGCGAGGTGATGGAGTTAGCGGGCGCAGTCCCCAGGAGCTTGAGAGTACATAGCGCGCTGTATCGTATGAATGACGGGTATTATCTCTATCTGGAAAAGGGATCTGCCGCATACCAGCGCTACAGTAAGCTCTGTATTCAGGCCATGGAGTTCTCCAGCATTTACGGTGCGGATGAACAAAAGATTCTCTTTCTGCAGGAGCACGGTGAGTGCCTTATAGCGGAAGGCGCACTGAGAAAGCTTCATGTAGAGAAGGGGAAGAAGGCTGCCGGCGGCCGGAAAACTAAGGGCCCGGATACTAAGAGCAAGGGAAAAGAGTAAGCGGAATATGCCGGGAGGCTATTCTCCCAACAGTCGGCACATATCCTCCGGCATCGGAGCTGTGAATTCCATGGCTTCTCCGGTGATTGGATGCCGGAAGCTAAGCCTGTGAGAGTGGAGTGCCTGACGGGAGATGGGAGCGGAATGCTCGACGGATTCTGACTCCATAGCCTTCCATTCCGGATTGTATAAATAGTCCCCTGCCAGGGGATGACCGATGTGCTTCATATGGATGCGGATCTGATGGGTGCGGCCCGTCTCCAGAATCAGGGAGACGAGACTGTACCCGTTTTTTTCTTCCAACACGCGGTAATGGGTGACTGCACTCTCGCCATGTACGGGGTCCACGCAGCGCTCTATAATGGAGCCTGGCTTTCTGCCGAGGGGGGCGGTGATGGTGCCCTGATATGGCGTGACAGTACCGGGAACGATGGCGAGATATTCCCGTTTCAGACGTGATTTTTCCGCCACATCCTTTCCGAGGATTCCGGCACTGACATAATGCTTTGCCACGATGGTCAGACCGGAGGTATCCCGGTCCAGACGATTGATGCAGCGAAAGATAAATGCCATTCCCCGTTGCTGATAGTAATAAGCCAGGGCGTTTGCCAGAGTGTTGTCCCGATTGTTCTGGGAGGGGTGAGTGGGCATCCCAGCCGGTTTATTGAGGACCAGAAGGTCTTCGTCCTCATAGACGATATCCAGAGGGAGAGGGATGAGGAGAATGTTCTCAGAACAAGCCTGCTCATGTATCTGGATCTTTAAAAGATCTCCTGCGGAAAGGGGGGCGTTCATATGAGCAGGGACACCATTCAACAGAATTCCGTAAGGGTCCTGTTTTAATTCCTTCCTGTTTTGGGCAGAATAAT
>CACXDS010000080.1 GCA_902766425.1 uncultured Lachnospiraceae bacterium | reverse complement strand
GGATCCGAGTCACAATAAACATAAATATCTTTATAGGCTCTAAAATCCACCGGTACTGTTTTTTTTACGATCCTGCCAAATTTTTTGGTGAAAACAATACGCTGAAGCATATTGACCACGATATTACCGCGGTCTTTTTTCCACTTCATCAGCTCCGGATAAGCAGTCTCCCTTTTCTCCTCAAAAGGTACCACCTGTTCAAACAGTCCGGTATTTTCCACACGTTCCTTCAAGTTTTCAAAATCAATGGAAAGACTGCTGAGGACAAGAGTTGCTCCGCCACGCTGATCAGCTGGCAGGCTGAGTTCCTTTAGAAAGGTGATATATACATGATAATAGGTATGACAAACATAAATTCTATCTTTCAAATCAATCCATTCTCCGAAGTTCTCTGTTCTATAATTTCTGTTCTATAATCCCTGTACGAAAATTCCCACGCCGGAGAGAATAAGCTCATAGCTCTCCGGCATGGGAAAAATAAAATACTTATCACAATTCAGAAATCATGAAATTCAATCCTTCTTAATGTCATCCAGCTTATCTTCCAGCTTCTTTAAGCTGTTCTGAGCAAAGAACCGTCCGCCGACACCGAATGCGATGGCAAATGCAACACAAAGAGCTGCAACCACAAGGATGAAGGTGGTGTTAACGATCTCAGCGGCGATATTCAGCTGGCTGAGGCTGATGAACACTGCCAGAACATAAATAGCAACCTTAGCAGCAAGTGCAGCACCCTTTGCATTGGGGAACTTCTTTAAGATCAGGCTCTCTGCGGTATTTGCGCAGAACAGAGCGATTGCCACAACGATCACTACACTTACAACTGCCGGCAGATAATTTATGATAGCAGTACCGATCTGAGTAAGCACGGGCATATTCAGTACATTCACTGCCTGAACGATCACGATCACTACGATCACATACTGAACAACCGTAGCAATAGCCTTGGACAAAGAAATCTTAGAAGGAAGACCTGTGATCTTCTCAGTAAGCTTGTCCGCACCAACGCTGGCCAGTACAGAACCAAGTGCCTTAGCAACCAGCTTAGCGATAAATACGCCGATGGCAATGATCAGAATCGCGCAGATAATGGAAGGAATCGCGCCAAAGATTGCATTCACGATTCTGTTCGCAGGCTCATAAATAGCGGAAATTCCAAGAGTGCTGAGCGCTGCGGAAATCACGATAAGAACGATCACTGCATAAACAATATTTGCAATTACGATGGAAAAGCTGTTGCCCTCAGATGCCTGAACGCCTGCCTTCTCCTGAAGCACATCAACCTTCAGAGCGCGAAGAATGGGGATCAGCAGATCCTTCACCAGCTTAGCAACAAAGAGACCAACTGCGCAGATCAGAACAGCTGCAACCAGCTTCGGCACGAAATTCAGGAAGGAATTTACAAGGGAAGTGATGGGTGAAGCCACACTGGAAAGTCCCAGTCTGTTCAATGCACCGGGCAGGAACAGCAGGAAAACAACAAAGTAAACCAGCTGTGCCACAAAGCCGATGGCTGTGTTGGTCGTTTCATCCTTGACACCCAGCTTTGCGAGATACTGCTCTGCCTTGACAGCCTTCAAAAGCTTAGTCACCACATTCTTAACAATGCCGGCAACCACGAAGGCAAGTACCAGCCAAAGGATCGCGACGATGACATCGGGGATCGCATTGACCAGGTTGTTGAGTAACCGTTCAAAATACTCCATAATAAAACCTCCTTATACATGATAAGGATAGCTTTTCAGCTATCCTTATATTTTTGAGCTGAACCATTTCAGCCGAGCTGAAAAAGGGACTCGAACCCTCGACCCCTTCATTACGAGTGAAGTGCTCTACCAACTGAGCTATTTCAGCATTCCAAAAAATGGTACATCGTCAACAATATGTATTATAATGGATAAGCTTTAAAAATGCAATAAGTTTTTACACAATTTATACAATTTAACACAGCGCAATTTCACACAGCTCACCTCATATGAACATCCACCTGAGGGAAAGGAATCTCCACGCCATTCTCATCCAGCGTCAGCTTGCAGCGTTCTGTCAGATCCCATTTGGCATTCCAATAATCTTCAGTCCTGACAAAACTGTGAAGACAGAGAGTTACACCGCTATCGTCCAGCGAATCCACAATCACTCTTCTCACCTGATCCTTCAGGGTATATTCACTTGCATCCAGCATGTCTGTCAAAACCTCACGAGCCTTTTTCAGATCAGCGCCATAGGCGATCTGAACCTTGATATCAAGTCTCCTGGTACTCATTGCGGTGAGATTGATCAGGGTATTATTGGCAAGATTACCGTTTGGCAGAACCACAACCTTATTGTCAAATGTATGCAGCTTGGTGTAAAAGATCTGAATCTCATCCACGGTTCCTTCCCGTCCGGCAGAATCCACAATATAATCTCCAACTCCGAAAGGTTTTAAAAGCAGAATCAACACACCGCCCGCCAGATTGGATAAGCTCCCCTGAATGGCAAGACCTATGGCTACGCCGGCGGAGCCTAAAATAGCAATAATGCTTGCCGCATCCACGCCGAGCTTTTGAGCCAGAATAAAAGCCAGAACCACATAAAGCGCCGCCTTTAAGAAGGAATTGACAAATGTGATCAGCCCCTTCTCCGCATTCATCCTCTCCATGGACTTCTGCACGATCCTTAAAAGCAACTTGATCAGCTTAGATCCAACAAGAAAAATAACAAGGATAAAAAGAATCCTAAGTGTCAGATTAGTAATATTTCCGGATATTCCCGTAGTAAAAAATGCATCCAATTCTTCCTTTGTCATTTTAATCAACCCTTCTTTTCTTTCTTACCGTAAAGCTTTTCCGATTCCTCGGTCACCTTAGCAGAAGCGGCAAGATGTACCTTTCTGGCTTCCTCCGCCTGCTTTTCCGCCTCCTTAGCCACGCGCATGGCTTCCTTGGCTTCCTTTGCCATATGCTGCGCCCATTCCATGGTCTGCTTTGCCTTTTCCACAGCGATGCCTTCTGCTTCCGCAGCTATCCGATCCGCTTCCTTAGCCGCCAAAAGGGCCTTCTCTTCCTCCCTGCGCTTCAGATCCGCTTTGGTAAAGGGAACATATTGCAGTATGCTCAGCGATACAGGTGCCAGCTTCACCGTAATGGACTCCGGACGGTCATCCCATTCCTTTTCCTTCGAGAACAAAAGCTTTCCATTCACGATCCCGGATCCGTCGAAATCCTTGGAATCCGTATTCAAGAGCTCTTTGTACTTTCCGGGGATGGGAACTCCGGTTGTGATCTCCTTCTCCACTCCTGAGAAATTCGCCACAATCAGCAGAGTATCCTCCTGCTTTTTTCCCTTTCTGGCATAGGTCAGATAACAGTCATTTGCAGAAATATTATTGATCCACTCAAAGCCCTCCGGCTCCTCATCCAACTCATACAGGGCCTTTTGCTCCTTATAAAGAGTGTTCAAAGCCTTCATAACGGCGGCAATGCCTCTGTGTCCGGGATAGTCAAGCAGCTTCCACTGTACTGCCCGGTTCTCATTCCACTCATCAAACTCACCGATATCCTGCCCCATGAATAGCAGCTTTTTCCCCGGATGGGTCATCATAAAGGCATAGGTAAGTCTCAGATTTGCAAATTTCTGCTCCCGCATACCGGGCATTTTTCCCAAAAGGCTGGCCTTTCCGTGAACCACCTCATCATGGGAAAACACCAGCATAAACCGCTCCGTATAAGCATAGATCATGCTAAAGGTCAGTTCTCCGTGATGATGGGCACGGAAATAGGGATCATATTTGATATAATCCAGATAATCGTTCATAAAGCCCATATTCCATTTCAGGTCAAAGCCAAGGCCATCCTTGGTCAGATCTCCCGTCACCATAGGGAATGCCGTGCTTTCCTCCGCAATGGAAAGTACCCCCGGATCACGGAGCTTTAGAATGGAATTCAAATGCTTGATCATCTCAATGGCTTCCAGATTTTCTTTTCCGCCGTAAATATTGGGAAGCCATTCTCCGTCCTTTTTACCATAGTCCAGATAAAGCATGCTGGCCACCGCATCCATACGGATTCCGTCTGCATGGTACTTTTCCACCCAGAACAAAGCATTGGCGAT
>CACXDS010000079.1 GCA_902766425.1 uncultured Lachnospiraceae bacterium | reverse complement strand
CGGTGGATGAAGGTTACATAGTCAGCCACCTTTTCCAGATCCGTGGTAATGTGTGAGGACATGAGGATGCTATGGTCTTCCTCCTGAATGAACTCCAAAAAGAGATCCAGGAATTCGTTGCGTACAACGGGATCCAGGCCCGTGGTGGCCTCATCCATGACAAGGAGCTTTGCACCGTGGGAGAGGGCGGAAGCAAGCTGCAGCTTCATCTTCATGCCCTTGGAAAATTTGCTGAATCTCTTTTTGCCGGGAAGCTGGAAACGGTCCAGATAGCTCTGGAAGAGCTGCGCGTCCCAATTTTTGTAGATCCCGGCAAGGATTCTTGACAGTATTTTGGCATTCAGACCTTCGTCAAAGGGAAGCTCGTCAAATACCGCCGCCATCTGCTCCTTCACCTCGACTTCATGGGCCTCGTGATCCAGACCCAAGATCTTGATCTCGCCTTCGTCCTTTTTAATAATGTTCAGGATGGAGTTGATGGTAGTGGTCTTTCCGGCACCATTTTGACCGATAAAGCCCATAATACTGCCCCGGGGCACATTGAAGGAAACATGGTCCAGGGTAAAACCGTCGTATCGCTTGGTGAGATTCTTGATCTCTATGGCATTTTCGTATTCCATTGCGATGTCCTCCCCATGACTGACAATTCAAATTGCTTCAATTGTGTATATACGATATATACACTTATAACATATAAAAATATCCCTGTCAAGAAGAGAATAACTGAATTGACCTAAGTTTTTATTTTTGTTATACTAAAAAGGATTTGAAGCTTTTTTCAAAATGTGTGCTTTCAATGAGAATGCTCCGGGATACGGAGGAATAAAATGGGTCTGATCAGAACAAATTCCAACGAAATGCTGGAGGTGGATGACTTCGCGGCCGAATTAAAGACTGTACTCACTACAATTGAAAATTATCTGAGCAGGATGGAGGCAAATAATGCGGATGTGATCGCAATTTCGGCGCAGACAAATCTGCTGGCGTTAAATGCCTCCATAGAAGCGGCGCGGGCCGGAGAAGCCGGTAAGGGCTTTGCAGTGGTGGCGGATGAGATAAAAAATGTTGAGAATTCTTTAAGACAAATCTTGGAGGAAGAGGTTAATACAGGATATGGATATTTTTGAGGTATTTTTATTGGCAGTGGGTCTGGCAATGGATGCTTTTGCAGTATCCATCTGTAAAGGGCTGGCGGCAAAAAAGACAGGACTCAAAGAATTTCTTGCCTGCGGTTTATGGTTTGGAGCCTTTCAGGGGCTTATGCCCTTTCTGGGGTATCTGGTGGGCTCGCGCTTTGTAAAATGGATCAGTATGATCGCACCCTGGATGGCCTTTTTGCTGCTCTCCCTGATCGGAGGTAATATGATCAAGGAAGCCTTTGCACAGGAGGAAGAGGTGCAACCGGGGTTTGATATGAAAACAATGTTCCTGTTGGCAATTGCGACCAGTATAGATGCGCTGGCCGTGGGAATTACATTTGTGGCTATCCCGGTAAAGGTATTTTCAGGAAGCAGCTTGATGAATATTGTTTTTGCCGTACTCCTGATCGCAGTCATCACATGCATTATCTCCATGCTGGGGGTCAAAATCGGCAGCTTATTTGGAATGCGCTATAAATCCGGCTCCGAGATCATGGGGGGAACCATCCTGATCTTTATTGGGCTCAGGTCTTTGATCACCTACCTGGACAGATCGCAGACCCTGTCAGACACGGATATCATCTTTGGGATGCTGATTCCGCTTTTGGGAACGCTCCTTGGTGCGGCCTCCGTATATGCCCGGAAGAACAAAATCTCCGATGATCTGCGGATGATTCTGGCCGGCGGCAGTGCCGGAATTATGTTTTCCATTTCTGTCTGGGGCATGATCGAACCCGCGATCCGGGGTTTGACAGACGAAAAAGAGAGTGGGAGTATTCCGGTGTTTATCGGGTTCTGTGGAGGAGTACTGTTCCAATTTATCCTGGATAATATTGTACCTCATACCCATGCCTATGCGGAGATCACAGAGGGGCCAAAGAGTCACTTGAAATCCGAAGTGAAGGTGATGCTGACAGAGGTGATCCATCATATTCCGGAGGGAATAGCGCTGGGTGCCATTTATGCCGGGTTTTTCATGAAGACTGACTGGATCTCGGCCTCCACAGCCTTGGTACTTGCCATTGCCATCGCCATTCAGAATTTCCCCGAGGCGCTTTTTGTGTCTTTGCCCATCAGGGAAAAAGGAGCGGAGGCGGGCAAGGCATTCTTTATGGGCGTTGTTTCGGGAGGTCCGGTGCCGCTGTTGGGAATCTTTACAGTGATCATTGCGGTTTTATTTCCGGAAAGCCTTCCCTATATCATGGCGGTAGCCGGAGGGGCAATGATCTATACCACCATCGAAGAAATACCGCAGATTTCGACAAAACAGGATAATGACAAAGGAGCGCTTGCGTTTATCATCGGGTTTGCACTGGTGATGCTGATGATCTTTTTGTGAGGAATGACGGGTTAGAGGGACGCAGAGAAGGCAGCTTCAGGCTGCTTTTTTGAAAATAGTACGGAAATCTGGAGATAGTTAAAATGGATGGGATGAGACATCAAAACGGGATAGCCCAAAAGCATCGCTGTCCCTGCTGTGGTTATTATACCCTGGAGACGGTGGGAGAGTATGAGATCTGTCCCGTTTGTTACTGGGAGGATGACGCCTTGCAGGAGAGTGACCCGACCATGGGGGGAGGCGCCAATGAGCTCTGCCTTCTGGAGAGCAGGGAAAACTATAAAAGCTTTGGGGCTTGCGAAGAGCGCTATTTGAAATATGTGAGGAAGGCTCTGCCGGAGGAGATGGAGAATGAGTAGAAAGAATAAGACGATAGCAGGAAGTATTGTGACGCTGTTGGTGTTTTTGCTGATCGCTTTTGTGAGATCCTCGCTGTTTGATACTTGGATGGGAGCGGATGGTGAGCAGCAGGAGGTGGTGCTTGCGGAGGCTACGGAAAAGCCCAAGGAGACGGCGGCGCCCAAGAATACGGAAGAGCCGAAGGAGACGGAAGAGCCAAAGAAGACGACAGCGCCCAAGAAGACAGAAGAGCCAAAGGAGACGGCGAAACCAAAGACCACGGAAAAGCCAAAACAGACGGCAGAGTCAAAGGAAACGACAGCATCAAAAGAAACAGAAAATCCTCCAGAGACTGCGTCGGAAGCGGGGACGGAGTCCACCCTGCAATTCCGTAGCAAAAAGCTCTTAAATCAGCATTACGAGAAGCATGGGATCGAGATGGGCTTTGCTTCCGCACAGGAATATGAGGAGGCTGCGGCGGCAGTTGTGGCTAATCCCGATGCGCTCCATAAGACGGAAAAGGAAGATGGAGACGATGTGTATTATCTGGAGAGTACCAATGAATTTGTAATTGTGTCAACGGACGGATATCTCAGAACCTATTTCTTACCAAGCGGTGGCATCAAGTATTATAATAAGCAATAGTGTGAATTGGTGGCGAGGCATCACAGGAATGCGAGTGCTGAGATGATAAAAGGGTTATCTTCTGTGATAGAAATACAGAACGATCCACTCCAGTCTGCGCTTTAGCACAATCTGGATCTCTTCCTTGGGATGGATGGGCTTTACCAGATAGGTTTCAATGCCGGCCTTTTTGGCACCCCAGATATCGGTGAAGAGCTGATCGCCCACAAATACCGTGGTTTCCGGAGTGGTTCCAAGCAGGTTCATCGCTTTTTGGTATCCCTTGGGTGAGGGTTTTCCGGCCTTGTAGATATAGGTGCTGCCCACGGCATCACTGAAGGATTTCACCCGGGGCTCCTTGTTATTGGATAGGAGCAGAGTGCGAAAGCCCAATCGGTGCAGCTTGGAGAAGAGCTCCTTTGCTCTTGTATCGGCAGGTGCACCATGGGGAACCAGGGTATTATCGACATCAAAGATGACGGCGCGCTTTCCACTTTGAAAGAGTGCCTGATAATCTATTTCGTAGGATGAGTTGATCTCGTGATCGGGATAAAAACGCTCCAAAAACATGGGGATACTCCTTTTTCGGTTAAACTATATCTTTTTTATTATCCTATGATTTCAGGAAAATGGCAAGATAATCTTTTCACCGTTTATTCGAATTGGGAGCAGATGGATATTGGCAGGAGCGGTTGTTTGACAGGGAGGCGGAGCATGATCTTTCGCTTGACAGCGGGCTATAAGGAAAGGGAGCAGGTTAAGGCTCTTGGAGCAAGATTTAATTTTCAGGAAAAGTACTGGTACTATGAGGGGGATACTCTGCCGGAGGGGTTAATGAGATGGTATGCGGCGCCGCAGATGGATCTGACGAGCAGAGACTACGGGGAAGCAAGAATTGAGTTGGAAGGTCATCGAAGAGCAGAGGGCGAGGGAGCGGTGTGGAGCGCAAGGCAGCCTGCCTTTCAGACTGTGTCGCAGGTTGGGCGGATGATCTCCGACCATTATAAGGACCTGGAGCAGTTTCAGCATATTCTGGTCAAGGGTGAGGTCACCAATTACAGCGGGCATACGGGAGCACACTATTATTTTGATATCAAGGATGAACACTGCCAGCTGAAATGCCGTCTTTGGGAGCAGGTTGCCAGAAGGGTGCTTCACTTTGAACTGGCGAAGGGGCAGCTTGTGGGATTGTCGGGAAGACTGGAGTATTATGAGAAGGACGGAGTTTCACAGCTGATCGTCGGAGATATTATGAATCTGGGAGCGGGGGACGCCAATCTGGCGCTTCTGGAGCTGAAAAACAGATTGGAGGCAGAGGGCCTCTTTTCGCCGGAGCACAAAAAGCCCATTCCGGCCCATCCGAAGGCGGTTGGTATCATTACCTCCAAAGGGGGACAGGCCATTAAGGATATCTGTCAGAAGGCAAAGGAGAAGGATCCCTATGTTCAATTAATTCTGTACCATGTCAATGTGCAGGGAAAAAACGCCATCCCCACGATCCTTAGGGGGATACGGGTGATGGATGAGATGGGAGTGGATACCCTGATCATCGGACGGGGAGGCGGCTCCGATGAGGAGCTGATGGTGTACAATGACGAGGCAATCGTCAGAGCGGTTTATGCTGCAAATACACCGATCATATCGGCAGTCGGACATGAGGGACATTGGACCCTGATCGATCATGTGGCTGATTTTCGGGTTTCCACCCCAACCTCTGCAGCGGACCATGCGCTTCCAAATGTGATGCAGGATGTAAAGCGCCTCAGAAGCCTACAGACCGAGATGAAAAACGGGATGCGTTATCAACTGGAGAAAAGAGGGGGGCTTCTCCGGGCGCAAATGGCAACTCTGGAAAAAATCACCCGGAGAGAAGGCTGAAGGAGCAGAAAGCCAGACTCTCCGCACAGCAGGATCAGCTTCGCTGGAGCCTGGAGCGCATTTACAGAGAACGGGAGCAGAGGTTTCAAAACGAGAGGGCAGATCTATTCCGAAATATGCAGCGTATCCTGCAGGAGAAGGAGCTGAAGCTTTCCGGTCAGCGGGACAGATTAAAATGGAATTTCGGGAATGCTTTTGCGGAAAAGAAGCATCGCTTTGAGATGCTGGTGAACAGTCTGAATGGTCTTTCGCCTACGGCAAAGCTGGTAAAGGGCTTTGGCTATATCTCTGTGGAAGGACGGCCCCTTGTCAGTGTGGAGGAGGTAAAGAGTGGAGATGGGCTGGTGGTGGAAATCCATGACGGACAGGTGGAAGCTAAGGTGACGGGGGTACGCAAAAAGCCTGAGGCGGGATTTTGACGAGTATCTGTGTGGATGAAGTCAATAGAAACAGGGCTTTCCGGAAAGTGAAAAAACGGGTACGGGATATTGGCATTGAAAGCAAAACAGGAGGATGGGACAATGGAAGAGAAGCAAATGACGGGCAATCAGGATTTTAATGTGGATGAAGCGCTGGATCGCCTTGAGGAGATCAATCAGAGGCTTGCCGCAAAGGATATCACCTTGAAGGAATCACTGGAGCTGTATAAAGAGGGAACCAAGCTGGCGGCAGCCTGTCAGGAGAGACTTGTGGGTGTGGAAAAGGAATTGCAGATCATAGAGGAATAGGGATTGACAAGAAAAAATGGGTAAAGAATAGCGATTTTGTAAAAAACCAGTTGAAAATGTTTGGATTCTGTGATAGAATAACATTCGCTTGTAGTTGGAGGTGTAAAATGGCTGCGTTAAAGATTGTAATTTCGGTATTATACATTATAGTGAGTGTTGCTTTGATTGCTTTGGTACTGATGCAGGAAGGGAAGACGCAGGGGCTCGGATCCATTGCCGGTGCTGCTGAAACCTATTGGGGAAAGAATAAGGGCCGTTCCATGGAGGGCATGCTTGTGAAGATCACAAGAGTTCTGGCGGTGCTGTTCCTGCTGCTGACGATGGCATTGAATCTGAATGTATATTAAGCTCCGGATATTGAGCTCCGGAAATTGAATTTTGTACATTAAGTTCAGGCGATCGGATTATCAGTTGATCAAGAATCGGTTGTTTTATATTTGAAAAACAGGAAACACTCTTTGGGAAAGAAGAGTGTTTTTCTTTTGCATTTGTTTCGGGAGAATGGAAAGAGTGGAGAAGATGAATCAGACGGAGAGAAGAAAGAAGCTGCTCTGTGATCTCATGGGGGAAGAGAAGTATCTTCCCATGAAGGAGAAGGAATTGGCAGTTTTGATGCAGGTGGGGCCGGAGGATCGCCCGGAGCTTCACCGGCTTTTGCGGGAGCTTGTGGAGGAGAGAAAAATAACCATCTCCAAAAGAAGAAAGTATCAAAAGGCGGAAAAGGAATTTTTGACAGGAACCTATATCAGTCATCCCAAGGGCTTTGGCTTTGTGAGAGTGGAAGGAATGGAGGAGGATTTCTTTATCCCGGCGGAGAGAACGGGGGATGCCTTTCATCTGGATGAGGTGCAGATCCTGCCGATGGACGGCGGGGGCATGCGGGAACGGAAGAAGGGGAATTGGGATGAGCTTGAGGAAAAAGCTTTCGCAAAGAGTAGGAGCGGGCAGACGGCAGTGGGGAAAACCCGCAGAACGGCCCAGGTGGTGGCGGTGATCAGCCATGGATTGACCAGACTGGTGGGAACCTATGATCAGGCGAAGAATTGTCATTTTGGGTTTGTAATCCCGGATATTGCGAAGCTGGGGCAGGATATTTTTGTGCAATCCGAGCATTCTAAGGGGGCAGTGACGGGGCATAAGGTGGTAGTGGAGCTGACGGATTACGGCTGCAGGGATCGAAAGGCCGGGATTCGCAGTCCGGAGGGGAGAATTGTTGAGATCCTTGGACATGAAAATGATCCCGGAGTGGATATCCTTTCCATTGTGAAGGGATATGATCTGCCGGAGGGCTTTGCGGAGAGCGTGCTGAATCAGGCGGAGAGAGTTGCAAAACCGGTAAGTGAGGCAGATATGGCGGGAAGGCGGGATCTGAGGAGCCTGACCATGGTAACCATAGATGGGGAGGATACCAAGGATCTGGATGATGCGGTCAGCGTTACTTTTGATGGGAAGTATTATCATCTTGGCGTGCATATAGCGGATGTGACAAATTATGTGCAGGAAAATTCGGCGTTGGACCGGGAGGCAAAAAAGAGGGGAACCAGCATTTATCTGGCGGATCGGGTGATCCCCATGCTCCCCCATGCGCTCTGCAACGGGATCTGCTCCTTAAATGCGGGGGAGGATCGCCTGGCCCTCAGCTGCCTGATGAAGATTGATTCCAAGGGAGAGATCAAGGATTATGAAATCTGTGAGTCCGTCATTCGGGTGGATAAAAAAATGAGCTACACGGTGGTAAAGGAGTTGCTCCATGATCCGGATATCGTCAAAGAGGAGAAGTACAGGGAATATGGCTTTTTACTGGAGCATTTTCAGCTGATGGAAAAGCTGGCCTTTCTTTTGCGGGAAAAGCGCAGGGAGCGGGGCAGTATTGACTTTGATCTGCCGGAGTGTAAAATAGAATTGGACGGGGAGGGCAGGGTTTTGGAGGTGAAGCCCTATGACAGAAATGTGGCCACCAGAATCATTGAGGACTTTATGCTGGCAGCAAATGAAACGGTGGCACAGCACTTTTACTGGCTGGAGGTTCCCTTTGTCTATCGGGTGCATGGAGTGCCGGAGGAGGATAAATTAAAGGCTCTTGCAGGCATGATCGGAAATATGGGCTACTCCCTGAAGACAGTCGGAAAAAACGGGGGAAAGCAGGGAAGTGAGGAGCTCCATCCGAAGGTGGTGCAAAGCCTGTTGGATTCCATTCAGGGGACTCCTGAGGAAGCAATGATCAGCCGCATGGTACTTCGGAGTATGAAAAGGGCCAATTATAGTACGGAGTGCACAGGGCATTTTGGATTGGCATGCAGGTATTATTGTCATTTCACTTCACCCATCAGGCGATATCCGGATCTGCAGATCCATCGGATCATCAAGGAGCAGCTACGGGGAAGATTAAGTGAGAATCGCATGGAGCATTATCGGGAGATCCTGCCTGAGGTGGCGCTTTTGTCCTCTAAAATGGAGAGGCGCGCAGATGAGGCGGAGCGCGAGACGGAGAAGCTAAAGAAGGTCCAGTATATGCAGGAGCATATCGGGGAGTGCTTTGACGGAGTTGTCTCGGGGGTGACCTCCTGGGGGATCTATGTGGAGCTGATGAATACGGTGGAGGGTATGATTTCGGTAAGCAATTTGAGGGGAGATTATTATTACTTTAGAGAAAAGAGCGGTGAGCTGGTGGGACAGGTCACGGGCCGGGTGTTCCAGCTGGGTATGCCTGTGAGAGTACGGGTGGAGGACTGCGACATAGCCACCAGGGCCATTGACTTTGTGCTTGCCCAAGATCATGGCAGCGAGGTGGGGGGCTCCTGACAAGGGCTGATCAAGCTGCAATGGCTCTAGATTCTTTTATGGCAAGGAACGGAAATGCAAAATAAAGCGGGAACCGAGAAATAAAAGCGGATATCGAAAAACAAAAGCGGGACCGAGAAATAAAAGCGAATATCGAAAAACAAAAGCGGGAACCGAGAAATAAAAGCGGATATCGAAAAACAAAAGCGGGAACCGAGAAATAAAAACGGATATCGCAAAATAAAAGAGGAAACCGAAAATTAAAATGAATCAGAAATAGAAGGAAAACAGAAAGAAAACAAGATTGAGCTTGGAAACAATTTCAGGAACAGAAAGGAAACAGGATGGGCAAGAAAGAGGCACAGAAATTGATAAAAAAAAAAAAAAAGGCGTATCATGATTATTTTATCGATGAGACCTATGAGGCGGGTATTGCCCTTCACGGCACGGAGGTCAAATCCATGCGGATGGGTAAGTGCAGCATTAAGGAGAGCTTTATCCGGATCGAGGACGGAGAGGTCTATGTCTATGGCATGCATGTCAGTCCTTATGAAAAGGGAAATATTTTTAACAAGGATCCGCTTCGGGTGAAAAAGCTTCTGCTTCATCGGTCGGAGATCAATAAGCTGCAGGGAAAGATCAAGGAGAAGGGGTATACTTTGGTACCTCTTCAGGTATATTTCAGCAATGGCAGGGTGAAAACCGAGATCGGTCTTGCAAGGGGTAAAAAGCTCTATGACAAGAGAGAGGATATTGCTAAGAAGGATCAGAAGCGTGAGGCGGAGAAGGAATTCAAGGCAAGCTTTCGATAAGGAAATATTCGATATGGAAGCTTTCAATAAGAAAGCCTTCGATAAAGAAACATTGAGATGTAACCAGCAGTTCAATTCCGGGCTATTGACGAAAACAGGTCAAAAGCGTATAATCAAAGCATACAGAGCATTACCAATCTAGGGCCAGTAATGGTTTCGACAGGGGTCTTGCAGCTGGAGAAGCTATCCGCATGCAATGCGTTAAATGGCAAACCTAAATATAAACGCTGAAGATAATACTCAGTTAGCATTTGCAGCGTAAGCTGCAGATGACGTCGCCCTAGGGCGGCTTGTCCCGCCTGCTGCACTCACACAGTGGGGCCGGGGCATCATGCTTGTGAGAAACGACATATGCAAAGCTTTGCGCATGTGGGCGTAATATGAAGCTACCGAGCCGGACAGATTGTCAGTTTTCTGCCCGAGGAGGGAACAGAGGGTTTGGGCCTTCGGAAAAACGGACTATGATAGTAGAAGGACAGGGAATAGGCTTTTGGACACGGGTTCGACTCCCGTCTGGTCCAGCAAACGGGCCGTATCCGAACTGTGCGGCAGGCGTTTGGAACCAAGAGGATATATCCGAAATGGGGTATATCCTTTTTTCTATGGTTTTTTCTGTGGTAAAAACATAACTGATATGATAGAATAATCATGTAAAAAGGGAATCAGAAAGGAGCAGGGGTATGCAATATCGTAAGGACAGATATGGGAATGATATTTCGATGCTGGGATATGGCTGTATGCGCTTCACCAAAAAGGGAGCGGGAATCGACTTTGAGAAGGCGCAGAGCGAGATTCTGGCAGCTATCTCCATGGGTGTAAATTATTTCGACACGGCCTATCTCTATCCGGGAAGTGAGCAATGCCTCGGCAGGATCCTGGACGAAAACAATGTCAGGGATCAGGTGAAGATCGCGACAAAGCTGCCGCAGTATATGGTGAAAAAGCCGGAACAGATCGAGAGCTTCTTTCAAGAGGAGTTAAAGCGCCTTAGGACGGATCACATTGATTATTATCTCATGCATATGCTGACGGATGTGGAATCCTGGGAGAATTTAAAGAAAAATGGGATTGAGGACTGGATCCGTCAGAAAAAAGCTCAGGGAGCGGTGAGGCAGGTGGGCTTTTCTTTCCATGGCAATACGGAAATGTTTTTGAAGATCCTGGAGGATTATGACTGGGATTTTTGTCAGATTCAATATAATTACATGGATGAAAATATTCAGGCGGGGAGGAAGGGACTTCAGGCCGCAGCGGCAAAGGGAATCCCTGTGATCATTATGGAACCGCTGCGCGGCGGAAAGCTGGTGAATCTTCTGCCAAAGGAGGCGAAGGAGCTGATCGCTCATAACGAAAAGAAGCGCTCTCCGGCGGAATGGGCTCTCAGGTGGCTCTGGGAACAGCCGGAAGTGACCTGTGTTCTGTCCGGGATGAATTCCATGGAAATGCTGGAGGAAAATGTCAGGATCGCGTCTGAGGTTCAGGCCGGAGAGTTTGACGAGGCGGATCGGCGGATGATCGCCGGGATCAAGGCAGCGATTGAGAAGACAACAAAGGTAGGGTGCACGGGCTGCGGGTACTGCATGCCATGCCCCAAGGGAGTTGATATTCCGGCAATCTTTCGGTGCTATAATGAAATGTACACGGAGGGAAAGAGCGCAGGGCGGTTTGAATTTGCACAGGTGGTGGGAATGCGAAAGGATTCCGCTTTTGCGGATCAATGTGTGCAGTGCGGAAAATGCGAGCAGCATTGCCCCCAGCATTTGGAGATCAGAAAGCATCTGAAGGAGGCGGACGCTGCCCTGAGGCCATGGCCCTATAAGGTTGGAATTAAGGTGGCAAGAAGCTTTATCCTAAAAGGAAAGTGATTTATAAATGCTGAAAAAACGCGAGAATACTTGAAAAAATTGTGCATCATTGCCAAAAGGGGTTGCAAATTTAAGGGGTGTTGTTTATAATGTTTTTGGTGGCTTTCTCCGCAATTCTGTTTGAAATATAAGAAAATTATGTGGAGAAGGGCAGTGATTAGCAATCAATACAGGGTTTATAGAATACGGAATAAAGGAGAATTAGAATGAGACTGATTACCCGATCTGATTTTGACGGCTTGGCCTGCGGCGCTTTGCTTTTGGAGGCCGGCGTGATCGACAATTGGAAATTTGCGCATCCCAAGGATCTTCAGGATGGTCTGGTGGAGGTGACGGAGGATGATTGTCTTGCCAATGTGCCCTATGTGGAAGGCTGCGGGCTTTGGTTCGACCATCATTCCAGCGAGCATGAGAGACTTCAGCTGGCCGGAAAGTATAAGGGTGAGAGCAGGATCACTCCCTCCTGTGCCAGGATTATTTATGAATATTATGGCGGCAAGGAGAGATTTCCCCAGTATGATGATCTGATGATCGCAGTAGATAAGGTGGATTCCGGTAATCTGACCATTGATGAAATCCAGAATCCTCAGGGGTGGATTTTGATTGGATTTCTGATGGATCCCCGTACCGGACTGGGAAGATGGAGAAGATTTACTATTTCCAATTATCAGCTGATGGAGAAGCTGATGCACGCATGCCGGAATATGACGACGGAGGAGATTTTGAATCTGCCCGATGTGCAGGAGCGCATCGCAGTATATCGGGAACAGGATGAGAAATTCCGCGAAATGGTAAAGGCTCATACTGTGGTGGATGGCAATCTGATCATCTCCGATCTGCGGGGTGTGGATCCCATTTATTCCGGAAATCGTTTCCTGATCTACAGCATGTACCCCGAGCAGAACATTTCCGCCTGGATCGTAAATGGTAAGGGCGGCGAGGGCTGCAGCGCGGCTGTGGGCTACAGTATCCTGAATAAGACCAGCAATGTCGATGTGGGAAGCCTGATGCTGAAGTATGGCGGAGGCGGGCATCGCAAGGTCGGCACCTGCCAGTTCAGCAATGAGACCATGGCAGAGGGGCTGCCTAAGATGCTGGAGGAATTAAAGTCACTGGCGAACGCATAAAGATGAGAAAAACATAAAAGACCGCAGGATGCCGGAATCGGTAGCCTGCGGTCTTTCTTATACTTTACCGGGCGCTTTCTATCGGAAGCAATTCGGATTTCTCACAGCTTTGGCAGATCCTCCAGATTGATCACATAGGGATGATTGTAAACATAATTCAGGTAGGAGCGGCTGTTTTGCTGGTGGATATGTATGGTGTGCCAGGTGAGAAACCATCCCCAGTCAATGCCTTTTTCCTGCAACAGACCCGGCTCCGGAATGGGCCCATTCTCATGATGACAGAGGGGCATTTGTTTATTGGTCTGCGTCAGAACCCAATTGTATAAGTCCTCATGAACACCCTCGGAATAGCAGTCAACTCCCATGATATCCACATATTCGTCACCCGGATAGTATCCTTCCCCTTTTTCTCCGGCATATCCCAAAACCCAGATCAGATTATCAAGCCCATGCATTTTGACAAAACGATCATACATGGTGCGCCAGAGAAGTATAAATGCGGTGGAACCGCCCTTTCCCCACCAAAACCAGTTGCCGTCGAATTCATGATAGGGACGCCACAAAACAGGGATACCCTGATCGCGAAGCTCCTTCAGGGCTTCAGCCGCCTGGTCAAGATTGTTTAGAAATCCCTGGTGGAGCTCTGTGCCGGGAGTCAGCAGCTCGGGCAGGTTCACGGATTCTTTGCTGGAGGGATAGCCTTGACCATAGGGGGGAATGCCCCAATGCCAGCAAATAGATACAATACCGCCCTTTTTGTACCATGCGGCAGCTCTTTCGTTTACACCTTTGAAATCGCTGCTGATATAGTCCAGGCCCAGAATGGCAGGCTCCTTTCCGGTCACTTCTTTAATGTAGCGGAGCTCTTCACCATGATTGTGATCCATGGGGAATTCTTGCTGACCGGAGAGGATACCCTTTCCTTTCATGGACCAGAGGAAATTGTAGAGCTTGACAGCTGCGGGAGAGGCATTTGGATTTGTCAGAATGGGTGTGTTTTCCATAGTTCTTTCCTTTCTTTTCGTTGCTTTTGGGGTTTGCTATAATTTTTGATTACTTTGCTTAATTATTTTTTGGGGTGATTTGCATTACCGGCAATAGCTTTGCTGATTTTAGCTTTGCTTGGTCTTTTGCAGTCACTTTAATGCGGAAAAAAGGCTTCCTTATATTTAGCTAAATTTAGCTAAATTATTTATATGCGTTTATCGTAACACCAAAGAGTCAAAAAGGAAAGAGGGAAAAATAAGATTAGTAAAATACGATAAAAACCAAGCATGTACATTGTGCAAAAGGACGAAATGTAAAAAGCGGATTGCAAAATCAAGGGACTCGTAGTAAGATTAAATCACAAGCTAAATTAAGCTAAAAAACAATTAAAACATAAAACGCGTAAATCACAGGAGGAGAAGCAAATGAGCAATGTGAAAATGATCGCACCCGCAGTACCGAATGTTCCCTGGCAGGATCGTCCCGAAAAGCTGGTGGGCGCCCCCATCTGGCGTTACCGCGAGAATCCTATCATTGGACGCAACCCTATTGAAGGGGTGGCGAGAATCTTTAATTCCGCAGTTGTACCTTACGAAGGAGCATTCATCGGCGTATTCCGCGGCGAGCAGACCAACGGGATTCCTTATATTTATATGGGGAGAAGCAAGGACGGCATTCACTGGGATTTTGAAAAGGATAAGATCCAGTTTGTGGATGAAGAGGGAAAGCCCTTTATGCCCGTGTATGCTTACGATCCCAGACTGGTGAAGGTGGAGGATACTTATTATATCATATGGTGCGGTGATTTTTACGGTGCGGCCATCGGCATGGCAAAGACGAAGGATTTCAAGACTTTTGTGAGAATTGAGAATCCCTTCTTGCCCTTTAACAGAAACGCTGTGCTGTTCCCCAGAAAGCTTCATGGCAATT